>NZ_LT629692.1:1528570-1834285 GCF_900100885.1 Microbacterium pygmaeum | reverse complement strand
CAAGCACGGTGGCATCGAGCTCGCCCTGGTCGACACGGCGCTGCTGGATCGCGTCGTTGATCGAATCCGCCTCGCTGTTCGTGCCGGAGACCAGCGCGACGCGCTTTCCGCGCGCGTGCCACTCGAAGTAGGCAGCAACCATCGCGTCACGCGCTTCATCCGCACTCCGCACCCGATGCACGTAGCCGCGCTTGTGCAACTCCCCCGCAATAGTGAGCGCGTCATCGCGGTCACGCGGATTGCGCAGACGAAGCGTGAGCGCGGCGTACTCGGGATCGCTGAACCGGTGCACGGTACCGAGCTCGACGGATGCCGTCGCCAAGCGCACTGCGGATGCCATCGCTCCCGCGTGCCCGACCGGAAGCGCCTGGTACGGATCGCCCACCATCGCGACGCTCACCTGATGCTGGAGCGCGAGATCGGCGAGTGCATCCGCGGTCTGCAGATCGACCATGCCGGCCTCGTCCACCACGATCCGATCGCCGGGTCGCAGCTCAAACCGCGAAGGCCCCGTATAGACGACCCCACTATCCGGGTCCGCCTCGCCGAACAACAGCCGCGTCCACACCTGCGCGCCGGCCGCATCGGTGTTCCAGCGGTAGCCGTGGTCAGCGAGCAGAGCATGCAGGCTCGACGCCTCGGCACCCACCTCACGTGACGCGACGGACGCCGCCTTGCGCGTCGGTGCGACCACCAGCATCCGTCGGTATTGTCCTCGCAGCGCCTCGTGCGCGACGCGCAGCATCGTGGTCTTGCCCGCCCCGGCCGGACCGGTGATGGCGACGAGGCCGCCCGTCCCGGCAATGACGCAGGCGGCGGCGAGCTGTGAGGGATCCAGCTGCTCGACGTCTCCGGAAGCGGCGGCCTGACGCAACTCCTGCGGCAGAAGCGAGCGGCCCGGGGTTGCCAGAGCGTCAAAGCGGCTGACGAGGCGCATCTTCAGGCGCACCGTCTCGGTTGCCATGAACGCTTTGACGTGACCTGGGATGTCGGCGTCCTTCGTGAGCCGTACGGACTTACGGTGTGCTCGCTGTGCGATCGCGTCGATTGTCGAGGTCAGTTCGTCCCTGGGCGCGACGACGCCGCTCCCCGCGAGAGCGCGGGTGGCGCCGGCGCGGAGGTCGAACGCGCTGAATCTTCCGCCGGAGCGGGTTGACCGCTCGTCTGCATCAACGACCGCGGCGTCGGCAAGCAGGTCGAGGTCCAGTTCGTCGAGCGGAGTCGAGACGAGAAGAATTGGCGCACGGTCGAGCGCGGCGCGAGGGTCGATACTCGCAAGCTCGTCGCGGACGGTCGCCTCCCACGATTGCTCGTCGAGGTCGGCGGGCTTGTTGGGTCGCGACATCGCCCATGCGCGGCGGTCGATTTGCGTCAAGACGCGGATGCTGGGGCTCGCGCCTTCGTGCTCGGCACTCCACTCCGCGATGAGCTTGGCTCGGTTCGCCTCGATCTGCGCCGACCGACGTGAGAACGGTCGGACTACGCCCGCCAGCTCAGCGACCTCGCCGTCACCGTCGAGGGTGAATCCGTGCCGAGCGAGCGCCGCAAGCCACTGCGGGTCGGTGCGCGCGGCGAGCTCGCCTTCGGCGTTGATCAGCGTGTGGAGCTTCATCGCGACCCGCGAGTCGACGTTGGACCACTTGCCGTCCGTGCCGAGCACCTTCACGTTCAACCAGAAGTGGCGGTGGTTGTGCGGATCGAGCGCGCGCGAGCGACGGTGGTTGAGCTCGACGACCTCGATGCGGGTGATGTCTTCCCGGATGAGTCCGCCGTGACCGCGACGTGCGTTGAGCTCGTTTAGCCAGGTGGTCAGGATCCGGTCACGTAGGCGGTCCTGCAGCGACTCGAACTCGGTCGCTAGATCCGGATGGAGCAGCGCAGCGATGCTGTACGACTTGGGGTGGTTGAGCGTTGCATCGAGTAGGAGGTCGGCGTCTGCACTGAGCCGTTGGGATCCGCGCTCCTCCCCTGTGACCGGGTCGTGTCCGGTGAGCCACACCCGGAGTGCACTCGCCGATAGCTCGTCTGCGTGGATGGCGCCATTCGTAACCACGAATCGGGTGACGCTCGCGTCGGCGACATTGCTGTACAACTCGAGTGCATCGGACCCGGTCGAAAGGTGGAGGTGTGCGTCGCAGGTCCCCTTGACCGCGTAGTCGATTGCTCGCCCGACTCCACCGGATCCGGCGCCTCTCTTCCATCGCTGCAGGCCTCCGCGCATAGCGCCAGAGTATGACCACTTTTAGCGTCTGGCCAGGCTTTTTTGCGGTTTGCGGGAACGTGTAGCGGGATGCTTCTGGATGAAGCGCGGATCAGGCTGTCACCGATTGGCGCCTGCGTGCATTGTTGTATGGAATCGCTGTTCTGCTGTCCTCCGTTTCGGAGCACTGTCCGCTCACCGCTGCTCTGCTGGACGACGCTTCGCGTTGGCTACTCGCAACGTGGGCCTTTCCTGGGCGCGCCCTCCGCCGCCCGCGACGCTTCGCTGCGATCGGGTCTGTGGGTGAACCGCACGGTGCTGATGGACCGGCTTTGGGACCGAGCACCAGCGCGGCGGCGAATGTCACATGCGATGTCCATCTAGAACTTCCGATGCTCGATTGTGTGTCCTCGCGCAGCCTTCGCACGCGAACCCTGCAGATCGGCGTACTCCAGGGCCGGCCCACCAACCAACACCCGGTACATGACCGGGCGGCCGCGGCGCTCCCACGTATCGAAAACTAGTCGGTGTACGTTCTGACTAACTCGCGCACGAATTGGTCGGGCTGCGATTGATCTCCTAGGGGGACAATGACATTCTCCCTGTACCTGACCGGTGTGCCCGCGATCGGCAAATCATCGATCGCCACGGAGTTAGAGGCGAGGACAGACGCACTTAGACTCAGCTACGGCGAGATCTTGACACGAATGCTTGCGGATCGCGTGAAATCACAAACAGAACTGCGTGAGCGCTCAGCCTCTGTAATTTCGCCGGCAGACGTGGCGGGTGCGGATGAGTGGATCAAGGGCGAGTTGTGCCGTCTCTCCGGACTAAAGAACACGGTCGTCGATTCACACGCATTGACCGCGGAATCGTACGGCTTGCGTGCCGTCCCATACCGCGCGGATGAATTGACAGAGCTTCCCTTCACACACATCGTTTGCTTGACGGGGCCGCACGCCACGGTTCGCGAGCGGGTTCAGCTCAACGCGCTGGGAAGGCGCGCGCAAGACGAGACCGATATGGGTTTACACCAAAGCCTGCAGTCTTCGCTCGCGCTGAGCTATGCAATCACCCTCGGCGTGCCGGTGGCCTTCATTCGCGCTGACCGACCCCTCGGAGAAGTGACAGCGGACATTCTCAGATTCGTGGGGTACGCGTGACTGACATCGACTTGCGGGCAGCGATCAACGCGGTTTCAGACGTAGTTCAAAACCGTCCTCAGCCGCTGCGCGAGTTTGATCAGATCTATATGAAGACTGGCGACATGATTCTTCAGAGCGAGTTCGTTTCTCGGTGGGCACACGGGAAGCGGCTCGCGTTCGTCGGAGATGGAGATGCCATCAGCGTTTGCGTGGCCTATTTGGCGAGCAGAAACATCCTCGAGACGTCCCCCACACAAATTACAGTCTTCGATTTCGACGAGCGCATTGTCAACGCCGTTAAGCGGTTCGCCGCCGCCGAGGGTGTAACCAATCTCGACGCCGTGCTCTACAACGTGCTAGACGGGGTGCCGGACGAAATTGAACGCTTCGACTGCTTTTATACAAACCCGCCCTGGGGAGCCAGCAACAAGGGAGAGAGCGTGCAACTCTTCACGCAACGAGGATTCGAGCTTCTTGCATACGAGGGAGATGGGATGATCGTCATCGCCGATGACGAAGACTTGGATTGGCCCAAGCAGGTCTTACACGCTACTCAGAGACATGCTTTGGAAGCAGGCTTTTTCGTAAGTCGGATGTCGCCTCAACTGCACTCCTATCACCTCGACGATGCACCCGATCTCAAGTCCTGCAACCTCGTGCTCAGCTCTTTGCCTCAAAACGGTCGACCCGTCAAGAGTGTCCCCCGACGCGGAGTAGACCTCGAGCACTTCTACGGTCGCGATCAGATTCCCAGGGTGAGATATGTCCGCGATAAGGGCGGCCCCGATGGGGCCGGAGTTCAACGAGGCTACGAATTTGACATGCTGGGAGAGGACGAGTGATGGAAATCGCACCGGGAGACCACATTCTTTACATGAAAGTCGGGGTCCATGCCGGCGAGACGCTCGAAGACATTTTGGAGAGAAAGCGTCGGGAGGTGCAGGAAGCTGGATTCGCGATGTGGGGATATGGAGGGAACTCTTGCTTTCCGACCCGCGTGCGCGAATTTGCGGAAAGAGTTGAAGGGCCGATAACGCTCGTCATGCAGGAAATCAACTCGAATCACAATGCGGCACAAGTGCGTTCTCGCGAGTACTCGACGGACCGCGAAACGTGGCGGGAGATTCCCGCAGAGGTAAATGTCCTCGGTTCGAAATACGCGCTCGTTCTCTCGAGCCTGGATGACGTTGACACCCTGCTAGACCTGAGTGCGACTCGAGTCGGAGTAGGCGACTCGCGAGGCAAAGTCGGGAAGGACTATATTCGCGGCCGGCTGGACAAAGCCTGTCTCGATGTTGTTGACGCGCCCACGGAGGACGCCGCAACGGTCAAGATCTCAGTAGCGGCGCCACTAATGGCGCCCTACGCGGTCTTCCTGAGGGACTGAGGCAGCGGTTCGAAGCAAAGCGAGTCCGCATCGACCATGATGCGGGGCGCATCGCGGCGCAGGCTGTTCAAGTAGCTCAGAAGTCCTTGCAATGACGAAGACGGCGAGTTGCATGAGAACGCGAGCCGCAGAGCCGTATCTGCCCCCGGGGCCGAACAAACTGCGTTTCGCACGTCGGGCTCGCCCAGATGCAGAACAAGCGACATGATCGCGTTCTCCAGGGCAGCAACCCTTCCCACGAGCGGCCGAAGGTCGGCAAAGTCGTCTAGAAGCGCCTCTAGAGAAGCGATTGCCCTCTTGTCCCCCGTCAGCAAAAAGGCGAGGCGGCGCGACACGACCGCGGCGAGTTGAGACTCTCCCGGGTCTAACGGTAGGCCGCGTGTCCGCGCCCGATCCTCTAGAGCCGCCGCGAGACGCAATTCATCTTCGGTTGGCTCAACAACGTCGACCTCGAGTAGAAGTTGATCGAAGCACACCAAGATCGCGGGATCTTCACCAAGCTTCGCCACGGCGCGGCGCAAAGCCGTAGCGCAAACCCATCGCGCCGTGCCAAGAAGGGCAATCGGATCCTTCGCTGGATCGTCGTTGCAGTGTCGGATGAACTCTTTCTCGAGTCTGTAGCGGACTAGCTTCACGACTGCATCGTTGTCGACAAGCAGATCAAGCATCGTCGCTCGAATATCCGAGGGCACGCGTCACGTAATCCCAGGAGTCATCCGACAACTGTGCAGCGTCAAGTTCGTTTATGGCGAGTTGATTTAGTTGCCGACCCAAGTCGTCTACATGATGGCCAAACTCACGCATCGCCGAATAGACCTGCGGCCAGCGCTTCGTGCTGTGCCCCAGGGCGAGTGCGACGAAGCCTGGATCTACGCGTAGTCGCTCGCCGGTCTCGCGAGCAGCGGCCGCCACCTGCGCAGCATTGAAGTCAGCGCGATCAGCATTCACGGTGAATGCCGGGTCACCGGTAAGCAGTTCCAAGGCGAAGGCGTTTGCATCCGCCTCGTCCTGGTCGTCCTGATCATAGGCGGCGTCATAGTCGCTGAGGTCGATGTGCTCGGTCGAGAAGTCCGCTATGGGCTCGTCCTCGGTGACGTGGCCCAACGCGATGTGGCCCAACTCATGCGCAACCATGAATGAGAGGAAGGCAGGATACTCGGTGCGCCGGGCAAGCAATATGACGGGGCGGCCGTCGGCAACCACGGTCATTGCGTCCATTCGCTTCGCTGAAAGGGGAAACACGGACTGTGACACCACCGGGATCCCGCAAGCCCAGCAAAGAAGCGTTAGGTCCTGTAGCCCCACAAAGTCACTAGAGCTGAGGACGGCCTCGCGTACCGCAGCGGCGCCTGTCAAGGGCCGGTAAGGGGTTGTCGTTGCGGCCGCGATCAGCATCCCAAGCGAGTGGCCGACCGTTGTGAGCATTAGTCCGTCGATCTGACGGCCGAGCGTTGCTCGCTTGAAACTCGCTCGCCCCCGCATCACGAAAGCGGGTTCGTCGTCGAGCAGCGACGTCGCAGATAGCCCTAGCTTGCGCGCGAGCGAGAACCTCAGCTCGGCCTCCGCGGAGGTCGATCCGACGGCATCGTCGGACCACCACTGCGGCCAAGCCGCGGTGATCATGTCATTCGATAAGCCAGCTTGCCGAAGTTCGTGACGAAGTTGCTCGGGCGATGTGAACGAAGGCGTCATGGTGGCCCCCGTTCCTACTGATTCGCCCGGTACGGTTGCAGCATGCCATTGACGGACGCCCCGGACCGCACTCAAGGCGACGCTACCGCATGTGTTGAGCTGGGCTCGGCATTTTGCTGGACGCGATACGGCACGGAGTCGGGAGAGCGCATCGATGACATCCTGCAAAGAAAATCGGAGGAACTGAACTCCAGCAACGGTGTGTTCCTGTGGGGGATCGGAAACAGTGTGCGTCCTTCCCTGCCAGCGTTGTTAGCGCAGGGCGCGGAACCGCTGGTGCGATTCTCGTCAATGCTGTCGCCTGCGCGTCTACAAGACCGCGAGCCGCCACGCTTACGCCTGTGGCAAGCCGGGCGAACATTCGACGGACGTGCCTACCGAGTTCCGGACGAAATGCTGGTGACGAGCAACGGAAACGTATCTCGTCTGCATCACTTCGCACTTGTGTGCTCTAGTGCCACGGAGCTTCGTGAATCCGACCAGCCTCCGATCGACTTGGGGGCACTTCGAAACCTCGTCAGTGGCACGCGGGTGGGGCATTCGCAAGTCACGGCGGTCGTCCGCGCGGCACGGTCGGAAGCAGGAGTGATGGGCGCCACCTACACCCGCGGATTCACGGCGCGGCTAGTCGCGCCGTATTTCGTGACCCTCAACCAGTTCATCGAAGTTGACCCTCGTATGCGTGCCGACGAACTGCGAAGACTGAGGAGTAATCACGCGCCATACGCGATAAGGCGGGAGCTTGAGGATGTGCTACCGGGCTTTGGTTCAGCCTTCTAGACCCCCTTACTGCATCGGCCGGGCGCGTCCAAATAGGTCTCCGCGGTTGCCGGTGAGGTCATCTCGAACACGACGGGAATCTGCCGGCTTGTGGGATTAGCGCCGACCACTCAGCCGACGCGAGGCTTCCCCCGACAGCAACGGTCCTTTCTTGGGTGCTCCATGATCTCGCGCGCTACGGGCATACGAGGCCTCACGCTGCCCGTCAGTCAACCATCCCTGGGTGATGGGCGGTCGTGGGTGCGCACGGCACGCTCACTGGTCGCCGTCCTCATCCTCGTCGACCAGTTCGCGTAGTTGCTGAGGCGTCGCGCGCTGGATCGCCAGCGCCGTGCCCTTCGACGTGACGAGCATGCCGTCTTCCTTGGCCCAGCGAGTCCACACCTCGCCCCAGTGGGTGTTCTCGTCGTCGGATGTGCTCAAGACGTTGTTGGCCAAGGAGCCATCCTGCATCCGCACGTGAGCCTTGAAGCGGTCAGATGGCGGGAATAGCATCAGCAGGCTGGCCACGCCGCGCGCACCCGATACCGAGCCGTAAACGGCCGTCGCAAGGTCGCCATACGTGGTCCACAGCGGCTTCTCGACAAGCTGCTGGACGATCGCAATGACCTTCTCCTGGTCTGCTGTGTAGCGCGTTGTTGGCCACACCTCGGGCTTCAGGTGGTCCGGCGCAGTGTGGCTCCACTTCCACGGCAGGTTGGCGCTCGCGAGGTGGTCCGCGCAATAGATGGTCCAGTGGCCGCTCTCGCGGCCCTCGACGGGCGACTCGCGGTTCCAGTGGCGGATGATCCACAGTTCCTCTCGGCGGTAGTACGGGTCGTCGTCTCCAACGCCGCAGTACGTGCAGTGGATCGCCTGGCGCTCGTCATTCTCTATGTCAGCGAAAAGCACGGGAACCTCCACCAGCATGTCTTGCCACCTCACCGTGCTTCCTCCCAGCTCTCGAGCCGGCGCCCGCTTCGCTCGATGGCCTTGGCGCCTGGGATCCGCGTATCGGCCACTACGCAGTCGACGAGGGAGCACGCCTCGGTCGACCGATGGCCGTTTGGCCTAGGCGTGGTCTCGATCAAATGTCGCTCCTTCGCGGCGAATCTCACGGATCTATTCTCGGCGGACCGGTGCGCAGCGATGATGTCGCCGCTGGGTGGGTGAGACACGACCGCCCCATTGCGCGTAGCTTCCGGGTCGAGCGAGGATCGGGCTTCGGTACCGGTTCTCAGACTACGAGACGCCCTGCGAGTTTGATGAGCCTCGTCTGACGAACTTGCAGTGCTCGCGGTCACCGACACCGATTCACGAAACGATTGCTGAGTGGACTCTCCAAGAACGACTGTTGGCGACTAAGTGACAGCGCCCGCGGTAGACCGCCCCGCTCCGGCCATGAACCGATGTCGGGGACGAATGGGACGCCGTCAGGACTACGCGTGGGCGGCTGGACCACCGACTGGCCGGAGCGCTCCGGCGGCGTCGAGAACCTTGAGCGATGCGAGGACGGCGCTGTCTCGATATGTCTTGGAACTGGCGACGGCGCGCACAACATCAACGACGTCAGCGGCGCCGACGACCGAAATCGGACCGGCGCCCACAGTCTGGCTCGCGCACCACGCCCGGACTTCTGACTCGTGAGCCACCCCAGCGAATCTGCCTACATAGAGGCGTAGTTGCACCTGCTCGATCGAGTATCCGAATCGGGCCGCTGCCCCTGCTACGACACCATCTCGGATCCGGGGGTTGTTTATCACTGCGTACTTCGCGTTCCACACCTTGTTTTGGCTGTCACCGCGGACGTGCTCGGCGACGACACCTCGCGAGCCGAAGAAAGACTTCACCGTCGCGAGCACGAGGCGGTCTGAGCGCGCACCGACTAGGTCCACTTCGAAACCGTGGGTCTGCCACTCCTCGTAGGCAGCTTTGGTAGTCCGCACCTTGACCGGAAACTTCAACGCTCCGGAGACGACGAGACCCTCCTGCTCCATCGCGAGAGCTACAAATTGCTCGAAAGCTTCCATGCCGCCGAGCGTAACCATTTTCGACGGCGGTATGGGCCAACGGAATCCCCACATTCCGGAGCGATTGGCTCTCGTGGCGATCGATGCCAAAGGAGGAGGTCTTGTGCGCTACACAAGCACGCATCTGCATACAGGTTGCGAATGTAGGCAAGCAATGCGTACCATGTGTGTCATGTGGGCCGAATGTTTGGAATTCTCGTGAGAGACCGTCGCGAGCGATTCATCTCCCTCGCTGAGGCGCGAACGGATAAGGCACTGAGTGCGATCCGCCTGATTGGCAATCTGTCAAACCGCTCAAATTACGAGTTCACCGACGCCGAGGTCAGCAAAATCATCAGGGCGTTGGAGAACGAAGTGCGAGCGGTGAAGGCAAGGTTCGCCGATGCTTCATCGGGACGCGACCGGTCCTTTCGATTGACGGACTAGAAGAAGACAGACCACGAATGGGTGAGCATGACAAGTGATGTGGGTTGGAAGTTTCCGTTCCTAAACGACGGGACTCGAGAGGGATTCAACGTGTCGGCAATCGACATGTTCAAGAGCGAGCGCCTTCAAGCACTCGTACGCGAGATGATCCAGAACTCGCTCGACGCGCAGGACAAGACCAGTGACCCAGTCATTGTGCGATTCACGCTCGACACGACGTCCGACCTCGACGACACGGGATTCGATGAGCTCGCTCGCTACTTCAAGGCAGCGCACAAGCTGGAACACACTCAGGCCGGCAAGAGCTTCTACCAGCGAGCGATCGATCAGGTCGCTGACGGCCACGTCACGTTCCTAGGGGTCCACGACTACAACACGAGAGGGCTGACCGGGCCCACCTTTGATCCGCCGGAGAATCCGCAATCAGGGCCATGGCTTGCCCTGGTGAAGGGGGCTGGCATGACCTTCAAGGAGAGTAGCTCCGCCCTAGGTTCCTTCGGGCATGGGTCGCGGGCGCCATTCGCCATGTCAGAGCTCCGCACCCTTTTCTACCTTTCCCGCATCGAGCACGAGGGTTCGCTCGAGACGAGGTTCCAAGGGAAGAGCATCCTTCAATCTGTCCCCCTTACCGAAGTGACCGGTGCCCCCGAGTGGTGCGTCGCCACCGGGTACTTCGGCATTCGGACGAAGTGCCTCCCCCTCACAGACGGCGAGGTGCCACGATGGGCGATTCAGGCGCGACCAGAGCTCGACCGGGATGCGTTGAGCGTTGGCACGTCGGTGTACATTCCAGAGCCGTATGGGGTAGAGGAAGAAGAGTTGCTGTGGGCGGAAGTCAAGCTCGCAGTCGTCGCAAACTTCTACTTCGCCGTGCTTACGAATAAGTTGGTGGTCCATCTGGGCGAGCACGAACGCATCGACGCCGACAGCGTTGCCCAGGCATTCGACGATGTGGTCGAAACGGACTTGATCAACATACTCAAGCCGACAGACAAGGTCGTCGAGCGACTCGAATCCGCGCGAACCGTGCGCAAGAAGGATCTTTCCGGAACACTCCAACTGGAGGACTTCGGAACGATCAACTGGTATCTCCGCCTTGATGGAGTTGTCGGGCGTCACGTGGGCGTCGCCCGCGGCAACGGGATGCTGATCACACGAGCAGCAGAGAAGCTGCAGCGCTTTCCGGGTCTGAAGCCGTTCGACCTGTTTGTCTGCGTGTCAGGAGACCAGGGCTCGGAGCTTCTGCGAAAGCTCGAGAACCCAGAGCACACGGAGTTCGCGTTTGATCGAATCAGCGACATGACGGAGAGAAAGTCCGCGGAAGCCGCCTACTACAAGTTCCAATCGAGCGTGCGGAGCCTCCTGCGAGAGCATGCTTCTATCCAGATTGAAGAAGAGGTGTCCGTCGACGACTTGGACGATTGGTTCCGGGGCGATCTAGGCGCTGGCGTTGACAACGAGAAGGGCGAGCCGAACCGAACCCTGCGGATCGCCTTCAAGAAGGCTCGCTCACATCGAGAGAACAGGCAGACCGAACTCACCGGCGATGCGGACACGTCCGGCCGCGGATCCAACGGCGGCCCAGGAAAGCACAAGTCGAAGGGTGGAACCTTCCCCGGCGATGGCTCGGGTTCCGCGAAGAGCGCGCTTCGGACCGGCCTCCCCGTTCGAAACCTTCGCGTCGTTCGGACGGCACCAGGATCAGGTGTAGCCGATGTCGCCTTCACGCCGGTGGACGGGACGCGAAAGACTCTCGTCCTGCTCCGCTCGGGCGACTCGGAGACTGAGCGTCTGGAGTTCCGGACCGAGGAGGAAGTGGCCGCGGGCTCAGCGTGGCGCACTTCACTCGAATTCACAGAGCTAAGCGCCACCGCGCGCAAGCATCTCCGCCTCGTCTTCCACCCAGCAGACCTCGACTATGCGATTGAAGGGCGACTCGAACCGTGAGCTATCGAGCCAAGGCATACCCGTACCCAGTCCTCTCCTCGTTCAGCGACGACTTCGGAAGCGATGCCAAATTTCACGCCGCAATTGAAGCTGAGATGGGCGGAGACACATCGCAGCAGCTCGTCGTCACATACGACATCACTCAGTCGGTGGCGTGGATGGACGAATACTTCCTCGACGGCAATGCGCGCATTGTGATGGACGTTCAGTGCCGATCGACTCTCTTCAGAGAGTATGTCGACCTGGACGGGTGGAAGGGTCAGCTCGTGTTCGACGATGGCCAGCTGTACGGCAGCACCACGCTCACGCCGCTCATCATTGCCAGCTCCTCGAACCAGACATATCGGCCCGATGGAATCAATGAAGAGTTCGGGACATCTGTGTTCGGTGTTCGTGAAGGCGACATCCTCGGCGTCGGCGAATCGGTCACCGTCGACCTGGAGTTCTCCCGAACACTCGACCGCGACCTGGTGACGATCAAGTACTCGACCGAAGAGTCGGACACGGACATCTATCGCTTCCAGTACGACGGCCCGCGCATCATCATCATCGCCGGCGAGAGTCTCCGCGATGCCATCGGGCACATGCGCGCCGATCGGTCCACGCGGCCGTACCTGTTCATGAGCGTCTATAAGGACTGCATCGCCGGCGCGCTGAACTACCTCGCACGTGAGGAGGACGGCGAGAACACGGAGTTGCCGTGGGGCCGTACTTTGATGAGTCGCCTGGAAGACCTTGGGCGCGCGCTCGATCCGGACGACCCTGAGTATCAGGAGATCTCCGCACAGCTTCTCGTGAGCGCGAAAGGAATCAAGAAGGTCGAGGTCGCAGATGTCTGAGATGCAACAGTTGCGCATTCTCACCGCCGATTCCGTTGACACGCTGCGAGTGATGGCGGCCGGGTCCCAGGCGGCTGAAGTTTGGAACAACGATTTGGACGCACTAGTCAAGACCCTCGACCTGCGATTCATTGAGTCGGAATACGAGGTTGACGGTAACTGCGGGCTCCAGCTGTCCGACGGAGACACCCGGCAAGGTGACTTGGACGCGGCGAACGCTCGACTTATTCTTCGCGTTCTGCCCAACCTCACCCCGGCTGACGCGGTCGACGAGCGCCTCTGGGTGACGCTGGCACTCGGCTACTTTCGCAACTACACGCGGGATCGTTGGCCGGCTAGCGATGACGCGCTCGGCAATCACGTCATCAATCACGTGTTTGCGAGCACGGACAGGCGGCGAGAGCGGGATCACGCCATTGCCCGGCTCTGGTGGAGCGGTTCGTATGTTCGCCGATTTGCCGATCCGAGCGACCTGAATCCCGCCCTGCAGGCGTTCTTCTCGAACAGCGATCTGTCAGTTCAGGTGCTCGGCCGACCCAGCCTCGCGACGGTCCCGGCTCTCGCCCGAGCGCTCCTCAGCGTGCTCACCAACTACCTGGTGAACCAGGAAACTCCCTACGACCGAGTGGGGGTGCGTTCGTTCCTCGAGGATCTCGACTACCTCGCCGGTCGCCGCGCGCTGGGCACGCTTCCGGAGGCAGAGCTCTTTCAGATTGTCGAGGAAAGCTTCCGCGAAAATCTCAATCTTTGACACCCGAGGCATCCAACGACGAGGAGTGTTGGGCCCGCACAGCCAGCGCGATCGCCTCGGCGACCTCGACCTCGGATTCGTGCTCCCAGAAGCGCAACACAAGCCACCCCGCTGACTCGAGCGCGCGATCTGTCTGTCGGTCTCGCTCCACGTTGCCACGAAGCTTGGGCCCCCAGTAGTCGCTGTTCGACTTCGGCCGGGAGGAGTGCTCAGGGCAGCTGTGCCAGAAGCATCCATCGATGAAGACAGCGACTCGTGCTCGGGTGAACACGACGTCGGCGGTGCGCCTCAGAAGCGGTATCGGGCGCATATTCACGCGGTACCGAAGACCGCCGGCATGAAGGATTTTCCGGACGGCCAACTCGGGTTGTGTGTTCTTCGAGCGATTGGCAAGCATGGTCCGGCGTGCCGTCTCGCTACTGGCCCATGAAGCGGGTTGCGCTGAGCTCATGTCGATCGAACCATTCGAATATAGATCCGACTACTAGCGGGAAAGTTCAGCAACACGCCGCCACGGTGTCGGACCCTTGGGAGAAGCTTGCCTAGCCTGATCCCAAGTATCCAACGAGAGGTCCGTGAGTGTCAGTCAGCGATCGCACTGAAGTATTCAGACTGGGCGAACTGTTCAGTGGGCCCGGCGGCATCGCCGAGGGCGCACGACAGGCCGCCGGTTCCGTGGAGGGGTACCGCATCGCGCATGCATGGGCCACCGACTACGACCGCGACACGTGCGATACCTATAAGCACAACTTCCCCGGCGCTCGGGTGATTCATGAGGATGTCAGGAAGCTCGACATCGCCGGGCAGCTGTCGCCGATCGATGGCCTCGCTTTCGGATTCCCCTGCAACGACTTCTCAAACGTCGGCGAGCGTAAGGGGATCGCTGGGGAGTTCGGACCCCTCTACGAGTACGGCGCTCGCGTCATTGACACCTACTCGCCAAAGTGGTTCGTAGCCGAAAACGTGGGAGGACTTCGGAACTCCAACGATGGCACCGCATTCGAGATGATCCTCGATAGGCTCCAGCACGCGGGAGGCGAAACTGACAGCGAGGGCCGTCCAGCTCCCTGGACCGGCTACCGCCTATATCCTCACCTCTACAAGTTTGAAGAGTACGGAATTCCTCAGCGCAGGCACCGGATCCTCATCGTGGGAATCCGAGATGACCTGGACGTGGAGTTCAGGGTGCCATCGCCAGCGATGTTTGCTGACCGTGACAACTCCGTTCGGCTTGCCCTGAGCGAGATCCCGGGTTGGGCGGCCAACCAAGAGCTCACCAAGCAGAGTGAGGACGTCGTGCGCCGCCTGCAGCACATCAAACCGGGCCAAAACGCGTTCACCGCGGATCTCCCTGCAGACCTTCGACTCAACGTTGCGGGCGCGCGGATCAGCCAGATTTACAAGCGACTGGAAGCAGATAAGCCGTGTTACACGATCACCGGCTCCGGCGGTGGTGGGACCCACGTCTACCACTGGTCCGAGGACCGCGCCCTGACCAACCGTGAGCGGGCCCGCATCCAGACCTTCCCGGATCGTTTCGAGTTCAAGGGAGGCAAGGAGAGCGTCCGGAAGCAGATCGGTATGGCGGTGCCGGTGGAAGGGGCTCGGATCGTCTTCGAGGCAGTTCTAAAATCATTCGCCGGCATCGATTACGTCGGCCTCGAGCCGAACCTTCATCACCGAGTGCCTCCCCGACGCGTCGCCGACCTCCGAGAGATGGTTGCGGAGGCGAGCTAGCCGGACGGGCTCCCCGTCACCTCTGAAACATCGGCTTCTGCGTGTCGCGCCATATGAGGGTAGCCGTCGACAGGCAGGCCATAGTCTGGCCCGGTGACTCTGCCGTATTGGTTCTTCACGCGACCACAACGCAAGCTTTACCGCGTGCCGCAGTCAGTCGCTGCGCTTCGAGAGGTGGCTTACGGTCGGCCATGGTCGGGATCAAGAGAGTTGCACATCGCATTCGAAGAGGTCCTTGAACGTGAGTCCATCAAGCGCCAGGGTGACAGGCGAGACGCTGGAGGGTCGGGCGGCCGCACGCACGCGAGCCTTCTGCGCAGCTTGGGACTTGCATTCGAGCGCGAAGCGGACGAGCGGATGTATTTGACGCTGGCTGGTGAAGCGCTCGCCGACGGAGAGCCGCCGGCGCCGATTCTCGGAAATCAGGTCCTGAAGTATCAGTTCCCGTCGCCCTACTCCGTCGGCCGAAATGTCGATGTCGACCGACGGTTCCAGCTAAGGCCGATGGTTCTGCTACTTCGACTACTCCTTGACGATCGCGTTGGCTACCTAGCCCAGGAAGAGATTGCTCTGCGAGTGATCACCCTCGGTGACCGGCACACCGTTGCAGGTCGGGACAAGGTCGTCGAGGCCATCCTGCAATATCGCGAAGACGGCGATTCGAGTCTTGAGCCGGACTTCTCAACGCGCTTCTGCTCCAATCGAGGAAGACCTGACCGGCTGCGCGAAGCACTCGCCGACATTGCGAACACGGCGATGAACTGGATGCAGCATACCAACCTCGTCGAGCGGCAGGACGACCAAATCTGGATCACTCCTGGACGCGAGACGCTCGCTCAGGAATTGATTGAGCAACACGGCGGGGCGGCCCTCATCCCTGACCCGCAGAATGAAGAGAAATTCCAGCGTCGCTACGGCTTGCCCCCCGGAAGATCGAAGGACACCAGAAATCTGTCGGGGTCGCGAGCGCTTTCTCGGGAAGAAGCGATCGACCTACGTGTTCAGACGGTTGTCCTTGGCATTGCCCGCACCGAGATGATTGTCGCGGTCCCTCCTGCCGAATTCTTGGAGCGCGTGTCGGCATCCACCGGCTTTAGTCCGGCGTCCGTCAGCGCGGCACTGGGCCGCGTGATGCCGGACCGATCTCGCACGCTGGATCAGTTCCTTCTCGGCTACGCGGAGATGGCTCGCTCGAGTCGCGAGCGCGCGCGGGACTTCGAGCTTGCGACGACAGATGTCTTCAAGCGCGTGTTCGAACTTGATGCCCGGCACGTTGGAGGCGCTGGGAGGGAACCCGACGTGGTAGTCGACAACAACAACTCTTGGCGAATCATCGTCGACACGAAGGCGCACGGGAACGGATACACCCTCCCTGCAAGCGACGAGAGAGCGATGAAGGAGTATGTGGCCGCCTACGCTCAGAAGTCGCCGAAGCTTAAAGCGTGGGTCTTTATCTCCTCCAGCTTCGGCGCAAGCATCAATCCCCGTCTACGAAAGATCGTTGATGAAACGGGCGTCCCAGGGTCCGCTGTCGGCATCACAGCATGGATTGCATTGATTCAGCATGCGCAGGACGGACGGGTTGATGCCGAAATGCTCCTCGCGCTTCTGAGCGTCGGACGCGAGGTGACGCTCGAAGATGTGCAACGCGTCGTGGTCGGCTGACCGACCGAGCACACGCGCGTTGGTTCCAGCCTCAGGCGAACCGAGATCGCACATACTCGCGGAGCGCTGGGTCGCAGACGTAGACGAATGTCCCGAGCATCCCGCGCGTCAGTAGCACCCCATAGATGTTGCGGATGTACTGCAGTAGTTCCTCGTCGGTGAAAGTGATACCCAAGCGCGGATTGTTCTCGCTGCCCTTTTTGTCACGATACGAATCACGGTCGACGAAGAGCTGGTCCGAGGTCGGGTCGTAGCGCAGGTCGGGACCAATGATCACGCCCGCGTAGTTGAGGTCGTAGCCCTGCACGGTGTGGATGGAGCCGACTTCGTGAAGCGACCCCGGTGAGTTGATCCAATCGGTGTCCTTGCTGTTCCATCGCATCGAGACATCGTCTAGCACGATGTCGGATGCGTCGACATCTTTCTTGCTCACCCAGTCCCACGCGTAGCCCGCGACAAGTCTGGCGAGACCGCGGGACGCATCCTGAGCAAAGATCGCGCGGCGCATGGCGCCGACGTCGTCGAAAAAGCGGAGATCGTACTCGCCGAAGTCGGGGCGAGCCCCCTCTTCCGCTTCGCCACGGAGGAGGCGACGAATGAAGTCGACATAGTCAGTGCCGGCGCGGACGCGCATCTGCGTCGTTAGTGGATAGCGACGCCCCGCTGCACGGGCGACCTCCAGCTCTCCGCGGAGGATGGCGTCCGGGAGGTCGGCGGGGCGGACACTCTGCTCACGGTCGACGAGCAACAGCTGGTGGCGGCTCTTGGCCTTGATCCAGTCGAGCTGAGTCTTCGCATAGTCATCTGCGCCGAAGAGCTTCTCGTTGATGCGCTGGTAGTCGAGGTTGCGCATCCCGGAGGACTGATTGGCACGTCGGTTCAGCCGGTGAGTCTCATCAACGACGAGGAGGTCATAGTCTCCACCGCCGAGCCCGACGTCCCAGGGCGATAGGACCATCCCCGGATGCAACTTTGGTGTCTTCTTGAAGACTCGCCGGATCGACTCGCGCAGCGATTGTTGCGGCACAACCAGACCCATGCGGAAGCCGTCGAGCAGCGCTCGGTGCTCGGGCACGAATAGCTCCGAGAAGATCGAGTCAGGCTGAACATCGTCCAAGTCGTCGTAGTCGCGAATGTCCGCCAGAAGCTTCAGCAGAAAGATCCCGATGATGGTCTTGCCTGTACCCGGCTGCCCTTGGATGACGGCCGTCGACCCCGTACCGGCGGCAAGATCGACGAACAAGCCCTCGAGGATGTCCTCGACAGCGATCGCCTGATCGGGCGTCAGCGCCTTGAACGGCGACAGCTTGAACAGGTCGCCGTTCTCGATCTCGGGGATGCTGCGCCCGAAGACACCCTCCGCGCGCAGTTGCTCGAAGATGTCGCGGAACGATTCTCTGTAGAGGGCGCGGTCGTAGTACTCAGCGTCGATGATGCCCTCGTTGCCATTAAGAACCGTGAATCGACCGTCGCCTGCGAGCCAGCGAATGAGGTGCGACTCGAGGTCGAGGCACGCGGATTTATTGAAGGTGTCATCGACGACGACGCGGATCGTGCTCAGCCCTGACTTCGACGGCGAAGCCAGGTGCTGGCGCATGCGGGCGACTGTGTTAACGGTCTCGCCGACGTAGACCGAAGTCTGTGCCCGGCCGTCCAACACGTACACTACGGGCCAGTTGGAGTATCGCTTATCGCCCCGCGCTAGTGCGGCGATCGCCGCTACGTCGAAACCGAGCTTCTCGATGCTAAAGGGCGTCATATTTTGCGCTCTTACCGCGCGCCTTGTCCACGGGATACTTCGCCGCCGATGCGCGAAGCTTGCCGAGCACGATGGCGTCCAGATCCACTCCGAGGCGGTCCGCAAGCAGAACACAGTATGTCAGGACGTCGGCCAACTCCTCAGCCACTTGCTCGGGATCGGCGTCGTCGGTCCACTGGAAGCACTCCAGCAGTTCGCCAGCCTCGATCGAAATGCTCTTGGCGAGGTTCGCCGCGGAGTGGAACTGGTCCCACTCTCGCTCGTCCGTGAACGCTCGAATCGCTTGGCGCGTCTGATCGGTGACCACGATGCGAAGCTATCAGCCTCGACGTCAGCGACTCGACGTCAGCGCCGATCCATGAGCAGCTGCCCGGATGGTGAGCTTCAGCGAAAGCGCTATCGCACCGAGGTTCGGCCCACTCGGCGATCGGGCGCGGCGCAATGCTTGTCATCGAACGGCTGCTGAGCGGAGCGCGCCAGCACGGAGTCTGCAAGGAGTGAGAGGCGCGAACGATCGCCGGACTCTCTGCGTCGGAGGGCGCTATCCCTCCACCCCAACGCCAGTTGACGACGTCTTCCGTCATCTATCCACATCTGTCGTCTTCCGCGTTGACGACCCGGGCCAGTGTCCGACACTGTGTCAATACTCCACTGTCGAGCCGGCGCGAGCGGAGGTCGAGATGGGCTACATCACCCCGTACGAGACGGCGAAGGGCCGCCGCTACCGCGTGCGCTATCGCAAGCCGGATCGCACCGAGGCAGAGAAGCGCGGCTTCACAACGATGCGCGAAGCGAAGCTCTACCTGTCGATGGTCACGGTGTCGAAGTCGAAGGGCGAGTACATCGACCCCTCATCGTCGCGAGTTCCTGTTCGCATGTTCGCGGACAGCTGGCTGCGATCCAAGCAGCCGCCGATGTCGAAGCCCTCGTACTACATGACACTCGAGCGAGCCTGGAACAATCACGTCGCTCCTGTCTGGGCAGACCGTGAGATCTCGTCGATCCGGCGCTCTGAAGTCCAGGATTGGGTGTCAGCTCTCGCGACGACGAAGTCGCGGACGGTGGTCCTTCGCGCGCTGGGGATTCTGGCCGGCATCCTCGACGTTGCGATCGACGATCGGCGCCTCGCAAGCAATCCGGCCCGCAACGTGCGCAACCTTCCGCGGCACGGACCGGGCAAGCGACGCATCTACCTCACACATGACCAGGTGGCGACGCTGGCGGCGTGCTCCGCGCATCCGACGCTCGTCCTCACACTCGCCTACTGCGGTCTGCGATGGGGTGAGGCGACAGGGCTGCGGGTTCGCAGCGTGAACCGGTTGCGCCGGCGCTTCGTCATCGAGGAGAACGCGGTCATGATCGCCTACGAGATCCACGTCGGCACACCCAAGACGCAGGAACGCCGTTCAGTCCCGTATCCCGCGCGCCTCGCCCCGATGATCGAGCAAGCGTGCGCCGGCAAGGGCCCGGAGGGTCTGCTGTTCGGCGACGGACTCAATCACATGCGCAACTCGGGCGACAAGGGATGGTTCGCGAATGCGGTCCGGCGGGCGCAGGAGATCGACCCATCGATTCCGCGGCTCACTCCGCACGACCTCCGTCACACCGCCGCGTCGCTCGCGATCAGCTCGGGAGCAAATGTGAAGGCCGTGCAGCGGATGCTCGGCCACGCGTCGGCCGCGATGACGCTCGACACGTACGCCGACCTCTTCGAGGACGATCTGGACGAAGTCGCGACGCGACTGAATGAGCAGATGCCGTTGGTGGCGCTGCCTTCGGGTCCTCAGACTCGGTACGCCCGACCCCAGCGACTGCAGTAACCGCGCAGAGCAGATTGCTCACTTTTTCGGCGGGCAGGATCCCGTGCGAAACGCTTCATTTCGGCGCGCCAAGACGTCCAACGAAGGGCCTTGAAGCGGCTTGTCGGCGCGCCCAGAGTTTGAGAAATGCGGGCAAAAAACGGGCAAAATGACGTTTTCTGTGGTCTGACCACAGAAGAAATCCCTGGTCAGAGGCAAAAAAGCACTGTGCCCCTGGAGGGACTCGAACCCCCAACCGTTTCCTTAGGACGGAACTGCTCTTCCATTGAGCTACAGAGGCTGGCTCGTCAAGTTTAGCTTCCGCGTATCCGCCTCGACGTATCACGAACGACCGCGCCTGACTCTTTCGCGGTGACCGAATCACCGACCTGGCAGAAGGACGCCGCATGCCCGTGTACACCTCCCCCTTCATCCGCGATGAGATCACCGTCACGCAGGAGATCGAAGACATCTGCCACGACTACGCCGGCGACGGGCCGGTGTTCCTCCTCGGGAGGGTGGTTCGGCTCGGCAAGAACCTGCGCATCACCGCGCGGCCGCTCGTCATCGTCGCCGATCTCTTCGACGGAGCGGGCTTCACGATCGATGCGTTCGGCGCCTCCGCCACCGCCGTCGGCGGCAATGGCCAGAACGGCGTTCCGGTACCGCCGACGCAGCTCTACACCCCCGCCGGTCGCCCGATCTCCGGCGGCAATCCCGGCGAGCACGGCGGTGCGGGTGCGTCGGGCGCGAACGGCGTCGCCGTCACGATCTACGCGCGGCGGACGATCAACGCGAAGATCAACACCTCGGGCGGGAACGGAACCAGCGGTGGACGGGGCGGTAACGGCACCGCAGGCGCGACCGGTTGGCACACGGCCGAGCACACCGAGCAGCGCGACCTGACCCCGGGCGACCCCTACGACTTCGAGTACGAGGAGTACACCGTCCCGGAGGAGACGGTCGAAGGCTATCCCGGCGGCAATGGCGGCAGTGGAGGCAACGGAGGGTCCGGCGGCAGCGGCGGCGCGATCGTGTTCACCTCCGTCGCCGATGACACCGAACCGGTGCTCGCGGCGGCGGGAGGCACTCCGGGTGGCGGGGGCGCCGCGGGCGTCGCCGGTCCGGATGGCGCGTACAGCGCGGGTACGGCCGCTCCGGGCTACGACGGCGCACCCGGCGAGTGGGGCACACCGGGCTCGGTGACGCGGACCAACGTGTCGGAAGAGGACTTCATCGCGGGGATGCGTCCTCTCCTGGATTCCACCGGACCGTCGTGGGCCAACTACTGGGCACCGTTCCGGATCGCCATGGGCGAGTACCACTACCACCGGTTCAACCCGAGCGCGTCAGATCCCGGCGAGGACGGCGAGCGCGCGGCGAGCGAGATCGCCCGTGGCCTCGAACTCCAACCCGACAACGGCTACGGGCTGCAACTGCAGGCTCAGCTCGTCGGCGTCGCGCAGGAAATCGCCGGCCAACGGGTCTGGGTGGGCGGCGGCACGAACGTGCTCGGCCTCTCCCCCCAGCTCGACATCCTGCCGAGCTTCGACACCTACATCTCGGCGTTCCAGGGCTTCAGCACACTCGCGACCGACTTCCTGCTCAGCGGCCTCAGCACAGTCTTCTCCAGTGGCACCACCGCGGCGCTCGAGGGGATCGTCGGATCGCAGAAGCAGGCCGCCGAGGCCGCGCGGGACAATTTCGAAGACGACGTGCGGCTTGCGGCATCCGAAAAGGACATCGCCATCGACGAAGCGAGCCTGATCCAGAAGCAACTCGACGAGGCGACCACCGACCTCGAGGCTGCGATGTCCGAAATGGAGGACACGTCATTCGGCATCGGTGACATCATCGGCACGGTCGCCAGCGTCGCGAGCGCCGTCGTCGGCGTGATCGCGGCCATTCCGACCGCCGGCGCGAGCCTGGTCGCCCTGGTTCCCGCGATGGTCAGCCTGGTCGACACCGTGACGGCGCAGGCGCAGCCGATCGCTCAGGCGCTGCTGGCCGGCACGAAGGCCGACACGAAGGCCGTGGAGGACGCGTACAAGAAGGTCGGCAAGCAAGCGGATGCTGTCATCGCGGCCGGCAAGACGATCGTCAACTTCGTCGGGGTCATCGAAAAGCTCACCGCCTCATCGACGCCCGACAACGCCAAGCAGGTCGCGCTCGTGCGCCGTGGCGCCGAGCTCGCTCACCAGCTCCTCATCGCCAACAACCGCGTCGAGCTCGCGCAGCAGCGCGTGCAAGCCGCGCAGTCCCGGTCGGCGCGGGCCGCCGAGCAGGCGACGCAGGCCGAGGCGCTCCAGAAGCGACTCCATGTCGATGCCGAATCGGTCAAGGAAGTCGGGCTGCTCGCGATCAACATCGCCCAGTCGGCCGCTGAGTCTCTGACGAGCATGGCGTTCCGCGCTGCACGGTCGGTGGAGATCTACACGCTGCTGCCGCAGGCGCAGAACATCGCACTGGATGCCGGGGTGCTCAGCCCCGAGACATGGCTCGACTACTACGAGAAGCGCATCACCGACAACCAGCTCGCCGAGGCCCTGACCGCCTCGTGGGGCAAGATGCTGAAGCCGCTGAACATCCAGCAGGACTACCTCTCCTACTTCGAGCGCGCCCATGACCAGGACGTGCTGAGCAGGATCTTCCGCCCGGGCGACCGCGAGTTCCAGCAGCTGCGCGAGACAGGTCGGTTCGGCTTCTTCGTGGATGCAGCCAGGATTCCCGAGGGCCGGGCTGACGCGAAGATCCGAAGTGTGCGGCTCGCCCTGGTCGGCGCCGCGCATCCGACGGGCGCGGTCTCCTGCGAGATCCGACACGGCGGTCGGTACGAGCAGCGTCGCGCCGACGGGTCCATCGACGTCCAGCTGCTCCAGGCACGAACGAGCACCCGACGCGCGGTGCTCACGCCGCTGGACCCGGAGGAGAACGCAACGGTCGATGTCCCGCTGACTGCACCGCTGTCCCTCGCGTTCTGGGGTCGCGGCATCGGCGGCGACTGGAGCGTCTCGGTCGTCGGCGCACGCGAGAACGCCGGACTCGACGTCTCGGGGCTCACCGAGATCCAGGTGGAGATCCGGTACCAGTTCCTGCGGTGATCCCGGCGGGCGGCCGGGGCGGGGCTCAGTGCGTGCGCTCGACCCACCACGACCACGTACCCCTGCTGCCAGGCGTCAGGCCGAGTCGTCCAGGCGAGCCTCGACCGGCGCCCAGCCGCTCTCGAGGATCGCGAAGCCGGCACGCAGCGTCGCCTGCTGGTCTCCACTCTCGCTGATCAGCGACTGCATCTGGAGCACGAACCGGGCGTACACGCGGATCTCGTTAGCGGGCTCGCCCAGACCGAGCTCGTCGGCGATGGCCTCGGCAAGGGCGTCTTCGTGCCGCAGCCACATCTTCGCCGCGTAATCGCGAAGCGCCGGCGTTGCGTTGAGGAAGGTCATGAACGTGCGGGCGACTTCATCACCGTGCTCCTGGACATTCACCTCGATCTCGGTCGCGTAGAAGCTCTCCAGCGCGGCGTTGATCGTGGTGCCCGCGGGACGATCACGTACCGCCGCCACCAATCGATCCCGTTGCTCGTCATCCTCGTCGAAGACGAGCGCCTCCTTCTGCGCGAAGTGTGCGAACACGGTGGTCGGCGAAACGTCAGCGGCATCGGCGACCTCGCGAATGCTCACGTTGTCAAACCCGCGCTCGAGGAACAAGAGCGTCGCGACATCGGAGATCGCCTTGCGGGTGGCGGCCTTCTTGCGTTCGCGGCGTCCGATCGGCTCGATTTTCGACATGCCCTCATTATAGCGAACTCAGTCTGAAACTGTCTTGACACCGAAGTTGGTATTGATACAGTTATGGCATGACTTCACGTACTCCCTCCGTCCCGCGTCGCGACGCCCAGCGCGCTTGGGTCATGCTCATCGTGCTGACGATGCTCACCGTCATCGGGATGACTGTCGTCCTGCCGGTGCTTCCGTTCGTGGTGCTGCAGTACGTCGGCAACGAGAGCGACCTGGCGATCTGGGTTGGCGTACTCGAAGCGATCAACGGACTCTGCGCCTTTGTCGTCGCCCCATTCCTCGGCCGCCTGTCCGACCGGTTCGGCCGCCGTCCGGTCATCATCGCGGCCGCCTTCGGCGCCGCCTTCGCCATGACGGTTCGGCATCGGGGGCGCGCTCTGGATTCTCGTGCTTGCGCGAGCCATCCAGGGACTCACCGCCGGCGACATGCCCGCCCTGTTCGCCTACCTCGCCGACATCACGCCTCCCGAAGAGCGCGCTCGGCGGTTCGGCATCCTGGGCGCCCTCTCCGGGATCGGCATGATGATCGGACCCGCCCTCGGCGGACTGCTGGCCGCGGTGAGCATCGACCTTCCGGTATTTCTGACCGCCGGAGTGTCGCTCACCGTCGCGATCCTGAGCATCTTCCTGCTGCCGGAGAGCCTTCGGCCGGGAAACCGAATCGCGTCGATCTCGGTCCGTGACGTGCAGCCGTTCGCCGTCTTCACGGCAGCATTCGGCCGCAGAGAACTGCGCGGACTGCTGATCGGCTTCGCACTGCTGGCTCTGCCCTTCGGCTTCTTCGTCAACAACTTCAGCGTCCTGGCCCTGGACTCGATTCAGTGGGGACCCACCGCGATCGGGCTGATGACGGCATCCGTCGGCGTCGTCGACATCCTCATCCAGGGCGTGCTCCTGGGCATCCTGCTCCCGCGTATCGGCGAGCGCGGCGTCATCATCAGCGGCATCGTCGCACAGACGATCGGATTGGTCGCACTGGCGCTCGTCGCGTCGATCTTCGCGCAGCCGCTGCTGTTTATCGTCGGTGCACTGATACTCGCGGCCGGCCAGGGAGCCTCGCAGGCGGCCATGGACGGCGCCATGTCGAATGCCGTGGGCGACGACGAGCAGGGCTGGCTCGGCGGCGCCACGCAGTCGCTGAACGCAGCGATGTCGACGATTGCACCGCTCATCGCGGCGGCGCTCTACGCGACGGTCAGTCACGCCGCGCCGTACTGGCTCGGCGCCGGGATCATGGTGGTGGCGGCGATCGTCGTAGGTCGGGCGCATATCGCGAACACCGCGAAGCGGTCTGGCGGCGACGTGCCTTCGGAGCTGGCGGAGTCGGTGGTCTGACCCTGACCCGTCGGATCTGACCGGGATCCAAGTGGATCGGGTACGAAATCATCCGGTGCCGTGGCATCGCCCGTCATGTCCATCCAGGGCTTGGGGCGGGTTCTGCCCCTTGGGGCGGGCATTCCACGCCCCGGAGCACGAACAGCGCCCGGATCTCCGGGTCTGGACACGTGGGACCGGCGCCGGCTACGGCACCCGAATCGCGAACACCACCCTGTTGTCCACGTACGACGCAGCCTCGCTGTCGAACACTCCCCCACAGGTGATCAGTCGCAGCTCGTCGGACGCAACGGCGCCGAAGACGAGCTGCGTCGGAAACGACGACTTGGGGTAATCGGCGACAGCGGTCACCACGTAGGAGAACAGCATGCCCGCGGCATCGGTCACCTCGATGACATCGCCCTCCCCCACGTCGCGAAGCCGGATGAACACAGCCGGCCCTGTCGGTGAGTCCACGTGCCCCGCGATGACCGTCGGGCCGTATCCGCCTGGGCGGCCGCCTCCGGTGAACCAGCCGACCTTCGAGTAGTCCGCCGGCACCTCCATGCCGCCCTCAGCCGTGATGCCGAGATCGATGAGCGGTACGGAGAGGTCGATCGAAGGTATGGCGACCGCGGTCGGCGGAAGGGCCGCGCTCGACGCTGCGGGAGCTGTCCGGTCCGGTGTCGGCGACGGCCGCACATCAGCGGTGACACCGACCGTGGGGGTCGGCCTGAAGTCCTCCGGCTCACCCGCGCACCCGGTCACGAGCAGCGTGAGCAGGAGCGCAACGATGACGCTCGCGGGCCGCGGCATCCCTTCCGAGCGGCTGAGATGCCGCGATGCCCGCGAGCGCGCCATCACCGTGCGTCCAGGTGACGACGACGGTGCAGCACGACGCCGCCGACCGCTGCAGCACCGGCGAACGCAAGCGACCCGATGACGATACCCGCAGCATCCGCCTGGCCCGCCGCTCCTCCGGCACCGGTGTCGACGCCACCGACGGGCACTGCAGTCAGCTGGCCGCGCACGACACCGGCGGTGTAGCTGGCCGTGTGGGAGTCTGCGGCGAACCCGCTCTGGCCGGATTCGAGTTGAGCCAGCGTGAACCCGTCGCCGGTATCGACGCCATTGGCCATGATCCCGGTGGTGAAGGGTCCTTGCAAGCAGCCTGAACTCGTGCGCGGCCCATCACCCACCGGCGAAGGGTTGGGGAATGCGATGCGCGGCGGTCCGGGCTGGCCGGCGGCGGCCTGATGGATGTGCGTCGCGGTCTTGGCGGGGCTCTGATAGTCACCCGAAACCCCGTTGAGTGTGATGTCGTAGCAGATGATCTCGAGCTCGGAATTGACGCGGAACGTGAAGGTTCCCGTCGCGCCCTCTTGTCCGGGAGTCACCACGCCGTCGGGATTGACGACCTGATCGGGGGTGGCCATCACCGTGAATGCGCTGGTGAACGACGCCGGCTCCGACACCTCTGATTCGGCATGCGCCGGGGTGGCGAGCGCCAGTACTCCGACGGCGGCAATCGCACCGATCGTCAGCGTGCGCGTGGATGTCTTGTTCATCATGATGCTCGACCTTTCGATGCGGATGCCGGTTGCCTCCGTTGCAGGGTTCTACGCCGGCACCCCACGCCGCGTTCATTCATCGGCGGAATCTTTTCGCGATGAACCGCGATGAACCGCGATGAACGCAGAAGGTTCCGCGGGAGTATCCCCCTACGGCTCTCACCCGGAGAGTGCATCACCTAGCCTGGATGTGAGCGTGCATGATGGGGCAGACGCGTTCGGGGAGCGTGATGGATCATCCGGCGGGCGACTTCGTGCGCTTCGACGCGCGCCGCAGCTTCGACCAGCACGGGTCGGCACTCCTGGGTTTCGCGGTCAACGCGCTGCACGACAGGCCGCTTGCCGAAGACTGCGTGCAGGAGACGTTCCTGCGCGCGTGGCGAGCACGCGAGCGCTTCGACCCGGCGCTGGCGTCGGAGCGAACGTGGCTGTTCTCGATTGCCCGGAACGTGATCGCCGACGCGCTTCGTGCGCGTTCCCGGATGCCACGGATCGGTGATGACGCCCAGCTCGAACATCTCCCATCGCCGCACGCGGACCCGCTCGATCACCTGCGGATCGTCGAAGCGCTCGCGCAGCTGAGCCAGGCGCACCGCGAAGTCGTCGTCGCGGTGCATCTCGAGGGCCAGACGTACCAAGAGTTCAGTGTGGCGACCGGTGTACCGATCGCGACGCTGCGCACGCGCGCATTCCATGCCATGCGAGCCCTGCGCGGCCACATCGACGCACCGGAGGAACACGATGGACAGTCTTGACGACAGGGTCGCCGCACTCATCGCCGCGGCGGTCGCCGATGAACTCACACCAGACGAGGCTGACGAGCTCGACGACCTCCGCCGTACGCACCCGTGGCTGGATGACGAGATCGCGACCATGCGTGACATTTCTCTCCGCCTTGCCGTCTCGGACCTCACGTGGACCGAGGTCGCGCCGAGCGATGAGCTTCGGGAGCGGATTGCCGCGACGACACGATCGGATGCGGTCGCTGCTTCATCCGAGTCCGTACCTGCGCCCCTGTCGCCGGCTTCTGCTCCGGCGCTCACGCCCCAGCAAGACCTGCCGGTACGGCGAGACGGACGTCGACCACGGCGCTGGATCACCCCCCTGCTCGGCGCGGCCTGCGTCGCGATCGGTCTCGGCGCGGGGCTCGCGATTCCCTCTCTGGTGAGCACACCGCCGTCGGGCGGACCGGGCACGCTGGGTGCGGTCGAACAGATCGACGTCCGTTCCGAACCCGCGGGCGCGCAGATCGACGCTGCACTGGTGGCGCACACCTGGGGCACGGAGGCCGTGGTCGACGCGACAGGGCTGGAAGTCGGCGCAACGTACTCGGTCGTCTTCATCGGCGACGACGGCACGGAGTTCTCAGCCGGCGAGATGTTGGGCTCGACCGTGCCGATCCACTGCCGACTCAACGCTGCGGTGCTGCGTGAGGAGGCGGTGCGCCTGGAAATCCGTGAGGTCGGCGCCAATGCGCCCCCTGCGGTAGCTGACCTGCCGCAGACGTGAACGGGAAGTATCCCACCGAGGCCGCAAGGGGGAGCATCGACTGCCTCCGCGATGAAGCGTGAACCTCAGCGGAAGTCGCGCGAGCGGTGCCCGACCTCGACCCGCAGATCTTCGAACCGATCTGCCACGAGATTGGTCACCCCCTCGACCGAGCGCTCCAGCATCCCACGCACGATCAGCGCAGGTGCGTCGCGCACGACCCGGCGATACCGATTCCACACCCCGACCGAGCAGATCACGTTGACCAGGCCGTGTTCGTCTTCGAGGTTGATGAACGTGATTCCGGATGCTGTCGCCGGCCGCTGCCGGTGGGTCACCAGCCCCGCCACTTCCACCCGGCGGTCGGACTCGTGCTGCCGCAGCTCGGACGAGGTGAGCACGCCACGAGCATCCAGCCCCGAACGGAAGTGGGTCAACGGGTGATCATCGGTGGAGATGCCGGTGGCCCACAGATCGCTCGCGAGCTGCTCGTAGCTGGTGGGATCGGTGAACAGCGGCGGCTGGACCGACACCAGTGAATCGGGAAGGAACTCGGCGCGATCCTGCGCGGCGGACCCGGCGAGCCAGATGCCCTCGCGCCGCGTGATGCCGAGGCATTCGAAGGCTCCGGCGGTGGCGAGTGCTTCGAGCTGGGCGGCGGTGACCCCGGTGCGACGGACCAGATCACGCAGATCGCGGTACGCTCCCCCGCTCTCCCGGGCGGCGACGATGCGCTCGGCGACGGCATCGCCGATGCCCTTGACCGCGGCCAGCCCCAGCCGCACCGCGAAGTGTCCGTCGCGGCGATGCGCGGCGGATTCGTCGGGCTCGGTGATGTCGAACTCGCCGGTCGGGGGCTGGATGCGGTGCGCGCAGGAGTCCATCCCGGTTGCTCCCGCGGTCACCTGATCCGGGTGTGCAGCGACCGGCTCGAGCACCGCCTGCACGCCCGAACGCAGCAGGTCTGGCCGGCGCACCTCCACGCCGTGCCGCCGCGCATCGCCGCTCAGGGTCGCCGGCGAATAGAACCCCATCGGCTGCGCCCGCAGCAGTCCCGCGAGGAACGCGGCCGGGTAGTGCAGCTTGATCCACGAGCTCGCGTACACCAGCAGCCCGAACGACAGCGAGTGCGATTCGGCGAACCCGAAGTTCGCGAACGCCTGGATCCGCGCGTAGATGTCGTCAGCGGCATCCCCCACCAGACCATTGCGCGCCATGCCCTCGTAGAGCTTCTCGCGCAGCGATTCGATCCTCTCGATTCCGCGCTTGGATCCCATCGCCCGCCGCAGCAGATCGGCGTCCTCGCCGCTGACCTCGCCGACGGCGACCGCCATCTGCATGAGCTGCTCCTGGAAGATCGGGATGCCGCGGGTGCGCTCCAGGACCGGCACGAGCTTGGGGTGCGGATACGTGGTCTCCTCGAGCCCGAGTTTGCGCCGCACGAACGGATGCACCGCGCCGCCCTGAATGGGTCCCGGCCGGATCAATGCGATCTCGATGACCAGGTCGTAGTACGCCCGGGGCTGCAGTCGGGGAAGCAGTCCCATCTGCGCCCGCGATTCGACCTGGAACACCCCGATCGAATCCGCCCGGCACAGCATGTCGTAGACGGCCTTCTCCTCTTTCGGGATCGTCGACAGCTCCCACCGCTCACCAGTGGACCCTGCGATGAGATCGAAGCAGTACTGCAGCGCCGCCAGCATCCCGAGTCCGAGGAGGTCGAATTTGACGAGCCCCATCCAGGCCGCGTCGTCCTTGTCCCACTGGATCACCGTCCGGTTCTCCATGCGCGCGTGCTCGATCGGCACCACCTCGCCGACCGGACGATCGGTCAGCACCATGCCGCCGGAGTGGATGCCCAGATGCCGCGGGGCCTTCAGCAGCTCCGTCGCGAACTCGATCACCTGATCGGGGATGTCGTGCCCCTGCGCGGTCGACAGCGATGCCCCCCACCCTTCGACCTGCTTCGACCAGGCATCCTGCTGACCGGGTGAATGACCGAGCGCCTTGGCCATGTCGCGCACGGCGTTCTTCGGCCGGTACTGGATCACGTTGGCGACCTGGGCAGCACGGTCACGGCCGTATTCGTTGAAGACCCATTGGATGATCTCCTCGCGGCGATCGGAATCGAAGTCCACGTCGATATCGGGCTCCTCGTCGCGCAGCGACGACAGGAACCGCTCGAACGGCAGCTTGTACGCGATCGAATCGACCGCGGTGATATCGAGCAGGTAGCAGACGGCGCTGTTGGCGGCAGACCCACGACCCTGACACAGGATGCCTCGGCGCCGCGCCTCCTGAACGATGCCGTAGACGATCAGGAAGTAGCCCGGGAAGTCCTTCATCTCGATGACGCCGAGCTCCTTCTCGATGCGGACGCGGTCGGCCTCCGACAGATCCGGATACTTGCGCGGCACCGCCTGCCACACGAGGTGCCGCAGCCACGACATGGGCGTGTGCCCGTCGGGCACCTTCTGCTTCGGCAGCGCGGGCTTTGCCCGCCGCAGCGGGAATGCCAGTTCGTCGGCGAGCGTCACCGTGCGCTCGACGGCTCCGGGATACCGTGCGAAGCGCTCCCGCATCTCGGCACCCGAGCGCAGGTGCGCGCCGGCGTGGGCGGGCAGCCAGCCGTCGAGCTCGTCGAGCCCGCGGTTGGCGCGCACCGCCGCGACCGCTGCCGCGAGGTGTGCGCGCTCGGGAACTGCGTAGTGCACGTTGTTGCTCGCGAGGATCGGCAGCCCGCGTTGCGCGGCGAGCGCGGCGAGCACGTCGTTGTGGCGCGAGTCGAGCGGATCGCCGTGATCGATCAGCTCGACATGCACGCTGTCCTGCCCGAAGAGATCGACGAGGGAATCCAGAGCGGATGCCGCGGCATCCGCCCCTCCCTCCGCCAGCGCGCGCCGCACCGCACCTTTGCGACACCCGGTCAGGATCGCCCAGTGTCCACCGGCCTGGTCGGCGAGCTCCTCGAGGTCGTAGCGGGGCCGTCCCTTCTCTGCGCCGTTGAGCTGAGCGTGCGTGATGGCGGAGGCGAGCCGGTGGTAGCCCTCCTCGCCGCGGGCGAGAACGAGCAGGTGCGCGCCGACCGGGTCGGCCTCGCCGTTCTGCGGCTTGGGGAGCTCGAGCGAGAGCTCCGCGCCGAACACCGTCTTGACCTGCAGCGACTCTGCTGCCTCGGCGAAGCGCACGATCCCGTAGAACCCGTCGTGGTCGGTGATCGCGAGGGCGTGCAGGCCGAGCCGCTCGGCCTCTTCGGCGAGCTCTTCGGGGGAAGAGGCGCCGTCCAGGAACGAGTACGACGAGTGGGCGTGCAGCTCGGCATAGGGCACGACGTCGGCCGGTCGCGCGATGGAGGGCGCCTCGTATTTTCCGCGCTTGCGCAACCAGGCGGGGCTGTCTCCGCCGTCCGCGCCGGCCGGCGCGCTCGGCGCCCGGCGGTCGCTCAGCAGCCGTTCGATCTCCGACCAGGGGACGGAGGGGTTGTTGAAGCCCATCAGTCGTACCTGCCCTCGGCGAACCACTCCCCGTGCTCGCAGACCAGCAGCCAGGCGACATCGTCGGCATCGACGATCTGGAAGCGATGCGCGCGACGGGTGCGCGCGGCATCCCACCCCCGCTCGATCACCGGCCACGGCCCCGCCCACTCGCGGATCACGCGCGCCCGATCCCCGCCGTCCTGATCAGGACCGTAGAGCAGGGCGGGCGCCGATGTCAGGGCGTCGCGGTCGCCGACCGCCACCGCGTCGCCGTCGGCATCGACGACCTCGACCGCCACGCGCGCCGAGAACACGGTGCTCGGCAGCGGATCGGGCAGGCTGCCCGGCCACGGCTGATTCCGCGTGGCGTTGATCACCTGACGATCGCCCCACGCGACCAGCACCTGCCGCTCGATCAGCCATCGTCCACCACCGATGGCCGGTGTCAGCACCCCGCGATGCCCGAGCATCGCCTGCACACGCGAGAGCGCATGGTGCACGCGCTCGTCGGTGCCGGCGCCGAAGATGGCCGGGACGTGGTGGGATGCCGCATCCACCGCCTCCGGAGAGATCCGCACCAGGATCACACCGCTTTTGAGCACCCTGGTCTGGGCGTCTTCTGCGAGCTGCCATCGCACACGGTCGACGATCGCGGCGGGGTCGAACGATCCCGGATGCAGCCACACCCGTTCGCTGCGCTCCCCCCGGTCGCCGTACAGCTCCACCCGCAGCTCGGTGCACACCAGGGCGAGCGCGGCGAGGCCGGCCATGAACTCCTCCGCCGCGATGCGCATGCCGAAGGCCACCTGCTCGGCGATCTCCAGCGGAGGCTCGAACGCCACCTCGCGGTGCAGCTCGGGCGGCGGCACCCGCGGCAGCACCGGCTGGGAGTCGCGGCCCCCCGCCAGCGCATGCAGCCGCACTCCGCCTTCGCCGAACCGTTCGCGCACGCGGTCGGCGTCCATCGCGGCGAAGGCGCCGAGGGTGTGCACTCCGAGCCGGGCGAGCAGCTCGGGGTCGAGGCCGCCTCCCCCGGTCTCGAACCCGAGCGCGGCGACCGACAGCGGAGCGAGGAACCCCGCGGCACCCCCCGCCGGAACCACGCACACCGGCGAGGTGGCGCTGGTGCCGACCCGGGCGGCGTGCTCGGCGGTGAAGGGTCCGTCGGCGATGCCGGCCCGCACATCGAAGAGGTCGAGTTCGCCCAGCACACCCCGCAGCATCTGCGCGGCCTCCGCCTCGCCGCCGTAATAGCGCGAGGGTCCTCGGGCGCGCAGCGCGCACAGCCCCGGCCGCAGGATCTGCACCCCCGGGGCGTGCTCTTCGAGACCGGCCACCACCGGGGCGAACGTGCGCTGGTCGCGGGCGGGGTCTGCGGGAACGATCCGCAGGCCGGGGCACCGGGCCTGCGCGTCACGGCGACGCTGGCCGCGGCGCACCCCCTCTGCACGAGCCGATGCCGAACAGGCGACCACCGTGTTGTTCGCGAGCACCGCCACCGGCTGGTCCCGGTCTCCACCGGGCTCGAGACCGTCGTCCGAGATCGTCCCCTCGCGCATCAGCGCCGTGACCGGCCAGTCGGGCAGCCACAGCACGAGGCTGCGCACCGGCGCATCGGGGCGCATATCAGCCCACCGCCCGGATCGGCAGCTGCTCGATCGTCTCGTGCACCGCGGGCCGGAGCCCGGGTTGACGCCCCGGCAGCACCATCGGCTGGCCGTCGGCGCCGGGCAGCAGCATCCGCTCCCGACGCGAGGTCGGCCAGCGCCTGCTGCGGGCGGTGACGGTGACTTCACGCCCCGAGACGTAGCCGTGTCCGCGCTCGAGTCCGCTCCACCGCGGCTCGCTCAGCTCGAGCGTCGCCTCGACCTGCGGCCAGGGTCCTTGCACGAGCAGCACGGCTCCGCGATCGCGCAGCCGTGCGGCCAGACGCGACCTGTCACCGTCGGTGGTCCGTGAGGACGGACGCACCGCCACCACCGGGAGCACTTCGGCGACGGTCGAGGCCACCGCGAGCCAGCGCGGCCCCGGTTCGGGGATGAGCACCAGCCGCTCCAGGTCGATGCCCGCGTGCTCGGCCGCCTCGGCACCGAGTTCTGGCATGCCGACCACGCCGCACCAGATGCCCGCCTGCGACGGCTGGGCCAGCAGCGCCAGCAGGAGCGACGAGGACGAGGCGATCGAGTAGGCGACCCCCGGCCTGAGTCCGCCCCCAGGGAGCAGCGACGAGAAGGCCGGGTGGGTCGGCAGCACCGGGGCATCCAGCGAACGGCCCTGCGCCCGCTCCATCTGCGCGCGCAGCCGGGTCACTTCGCTGCTGATGTCGCGGCCGCCGCTGTCGCGACTGCTGATGTCCCGACTGCTGATGTCCCGGGGTGCGGAGCGATGCTCGTCAGGCGCTGCTGTGGTTCCCACAGCGTGCGCGTGATCCTGCACGATCGCCCTCATCCCGACAGAATAGAACAGATGTTCTATGTGTTCTACATCGAGACTCGAACGTATAACCAACCTCAGACGTCAGGTTGAAGGTTGGGCGAGACCTCGCGAGCTACCCCGCGAGCATTCCCGCCGTGGAGTCGATCTTCGCGAATCCGCCCGCCTGCAGCACCAGCGCGGTGGTGGCCATCAGCTCCGACGCCGTCTGCGTCACGATACCCAGACCCGCGACATCCGCCTCCAGATCGAAGGTGCGGGTGGCATCGAGCACCACCGTGACGTCGTAGCCGAGATTGCCCGCCATGCGGGCGGTCGTCTCCACGCACATGTTGGTCTGGATGCCGCAGATCACCAGTTCCCGAATGCCCTGGGCGCTCAGCCACGCCCCCAGATCGGGGTCGCCGTAGAACGCGGAATTCACGTTCTTCGTGACGAACAGCGCCGGGTCGACGGCGGCGACGGCTCTGACGAGGGCATTGCCAGGCTGATCCGGATGCAGCGGCGAAGCCGGCGACGCGGAGTCGTGGCGCACCACGACGATCGGCTCACCCGCCGTCGTCCATGCCTGCACGAGGGCGGCGACGTTCGCCTCGCAATCCGGGTTCGCCGTCGCGCCCCAGAATTCCAGGTCGTCGAAGCCGCGCTGCATGTCGATCACGATGAGGGCTCGGGTCATGGATCCATCCCATCACGCGCGTCGCACCGGCGGGAGCGGCGGGACTGCCGCATCCCGTCGGGAAACCGCCGCAGTGTTCTTCCGTGGCGTGCCACAACTCCTCCTCATTCTTTCCGGCACTCCTCTGTCAGCGCGGGATGTCACGGACGCTCCCCTCGCCCGCCCGGGTCCAGGAGGAGTTGTGATACGCCGCGGGTCTGCACCTCTCGGGACAGGCGAAGCGTCTCTCCTGGATCCGGTGCACATACCCTTGAAGGGATGAACGCCGACCGCCCCGACTCGCCGCGATCGAGCGGCATGGCAGCCGAATACCTGTCAGCCGATCTCGAGCGTCGCCGGCTCAGCACGCCGATGCGGCTGCTGCGCAACGGCGCAGCGATCGTCCTGTCCGCCTTCGGCGCGGGCGGCGAGGACGCCCTGCCGGGATTCGAGCTGGTCGTCAAGCGCCTCGACACCGGTGCCGAGGTGCTGCGCGCGAACGTCGGGCAGTTCGAGGAGGCAACCCACGTGCTGGCCACCGTCCGCGACGAACTGACGCGCAAGAGCGTCGAGCAGTTCGTCAGCGAATGGAAGCACGTGGACGCGTGAACCGACCGTCGAGTCGCTAGGCGGCCAGCTCCAGATACCGATCCCACGTCGGGTCGGTCCGGTCAGTGCCGCGCACCGTCCACTGCACGCCGCGCGGGGGCCGCGGGATGGTCCGCAGGTCCCACGACATCTCCTGCGGCGTCTTGTCGCCCTTGATGTTGTTGCAGCGCAGGCAGCACGCGACGAGGTTCTCCCACGTGTCGGCGCCGCCGCGCGAGCGCGGCATGATGTGGTCGATGGTGGATGCCGCTTTGCCGCAGTATCCGCAGCGGTGCCCGTCCCGGCGCAGCACGCCCCGACGGGTGACCGGGATGTTGCGGCCCCCCGGAACCCGCACGTAGCGGGTCAGGAGGATGACGGCCGGGCGATCGTAGGCGCCCCGCGCTCCCCAGACCGGTTCACCGTCGACCCGTTCGACGACAGTGGCCTTCTCGTTCATCACGAGCACGATGGCCCGCTTGAACGACACGACCGCGAGCGGCTCGTAGCCCGCATTGAGCACCAGTGTGCGCATTCCTCATCCTCTCGAACGGCCGGGACGGCTTCCCGGTGATTCGACTGCGACGATTCGAGGTGCGCAGGGGCATGAAAAAAGGCGCTGTCTACAGACAGCGCCTTGGCGCCACGGCAAGGCCGCGGCATCCGCTCGTGCAATGCCGAAGGACGTTCCGTCCAAGCGCATCCATGGTTCGGATGCGTGGTGTGCGGTCCATCGACTTCCCTCCGCTTCTCTCAGCGTCGGGAATCAGGCTAACGCACGCTCAGGAAGCGAGGGCCGCACGGCCCGGTGAACGCCGGATGGCGTGTCGGGAAACGCGATGTCCGGCGGTCAGCCGGCGTTGGCCTGGAGCGACGTCCGGCGGTCAGCCGGCGTTGGCCTGGAGCCACGCCCAGGGGTCTACGACGCCATCGTTGATGTGGATCTCGAAGTGCAGGTGGTTGGCCGTGGACGAACCGGTGCTGCCGACGAAGCCGATCAGCTGTCCGGCGGCGACGGTCTGGCCGACCTCCACCTGACGGGTGCCGTAGGTCATGTGCCCGTACATCGACGAGACGCGCTGGCCGCCGATGACGTGCTGGATCTCGATGCCGACGCCGTAGCCGCCGACGCTCTCCGCGGAGATGCTGACCACGCCCGCGGCGGTCGCGTAGATCGGGGTCATCGCCGGGGCGAGCAGGTCGACACCCTGGTGGTAGCCGGAGTCCCACAGGCCGCGACCGAGGGTGAAGTTCAGGATCGGCCAGCGCACTTCCCCGCTTCCGGGCGAGACGAGGCTGATGTTGACCGGAATCGACGTCGAACCGGAGTTCGCGGTCGTCGCCAGGCGGGCGCGCTCTGCGGCAGCCGCAGCGGCGGCCTCCTCGGCCTTCTTCTTGTCGATCTCCTCCTGCGTCGTCGCAGAGTAGGAGTCGCGGGCGAGCTCGGTGTTCGTGGTGTCGGACGCGACGACGAGCGACTGCGCGTCGTCTGCGGCGACCTGCTGCAGCGTCACGGCATCGGTCGGGGTGCGCCATGCGCCGTAGGCCGGCAGGGCGACGGTGGCCACGAGGCCGCCGACCATCGCGAGGATGACGAGGCTGCGGACCGGACGCGGCCCGCTCTTGCGAGCCGTCTTGGCCGGAGCCGTGCGGGCGACACGGGCCTTCTTGGCGGGCTTGGCCGGGCGGATCAGCGTGGATCGCTTCCCGGCGGTGCGCGCAGTACCGGTCGTTCGACCGCGAGTCGTGGGCGCGACACTGGTGGCGTCGCTCGTCGCATCGTTCGCGGACGAATGTATCTCTTCAGCCAATAGTTCCTCCGGCGCCTCTGCGCCGGGGCGCTGGCTCGTCAGCACTCGATGTCGGGGCACGATATGCGGGCTTCACCACGCGGACGACGAGCCGGGGAGGCAATCCGTGCGGGGTCCGACGGCGGGCTTCTCGCCTGTGGACATCCCCACGCTACCCGAAGGTAACGAATATGTCACGTCGCGGGACTGTCAAACCCCTGGACGTCTTCGGTTTTCAGGTCTGGCAGGTTTCGTCAGACGCGGTCGTCGACCAGGAAGATGTGCGACGCGACCTCGATCGGCAGCTCGAGACCCTCGTCGCTGCCGTCCATCTGCACGAGGACATAGCCCTCGCTGTACTGGTAGTTGCCCGTCGCGCCGGGCAGGACGCCGGCGTTCTTGAGCTGCTGCAGGAGCTCGGGATCCACCTGCGCCGGTTCGGCGAGACGGCGCACAGTGCCGCTGATCGGCTCGCCGGCTTCGTTCATCCGTCGCACGAGACCGACGACGCCCTGGTCGAACGTGTTGGCCGCAGCATCCCCCAGCTGGTCCAGACCCGGAATCGGGTTGCCGTACGGAGATTCGGTCGGATGCCCCAGGAGCTCGACGAGACGGCGCTCGACCTGCTCGCTCATGACGTGCTCCCACCGGCAGGCCTCTTCATGGACGTACGCCCAGTCCAGGCCGATCACGTCGGAGAGCAGGCGCTCGGCGAGACGGTGCTTGCGCATCACGTCGACGGCCTTCTGGCGTCCGGCGTCGGTGAGTTCGAGGGTGCGGTCGTCCGAGACGATCACGAGTCCATCGCGCTCCATGCGTCCGACCGTCTGGGAGACGGTCGGACCCGAGTGCCCCAGTCGCTCCGAGATGCGCGCGCGCAGGGGAACGATGTTCTCCTCCTCGAGTTCGAGGATCGTGCGCAGGTACATCTCGGTGGTGTCGATCAGATCGGTCATGGTGCCTCGCAGACGCGGAAAATCGGGATAAGGACAGCCTATCCAGTCCCGCCGACCCCGCGGTCAGAACGGTTCCCGCACCCAGTCGAGGGTCGCGATCCCCTGCGCGCGCTGGAATGCGCGAAGGGTGGGGATGCCGGGGCCGGCCGCATGGACGCCTCGAGGAAGAAGCCCGCGAGCCCGACGAGGACGCGGGTCGCGGCATCCGGCGGCGCCGCGCCGCGCACCGTTCTGAGGGCGGGGCTGTTATTGAGGGCGGATGCCACGGCTCAGCGCCTCAGAAACGGTCGGCGCCTCAAGAATGAGCGCGGGCTTCTCGCAAGGTTACACGGCAGAGGCCCGACGAGCGCCGACTCTAGAATCGAGGCATGGCTGACGTGGTGATTCCGAGTGACCTCCTTCCCGCCGACGGACGCTTCGGGTGCGGACCGTCCAAGGTGCGCGGCGCGCAGCTGGAGGCCCTCGTCACCCGCGGAGCCTCGCTCCTCGGAACCTCCCACCGCCAGGCTCCGGTCAAAAGCCTCGTCGGCGACGTGCGCGCCCGCCTGGCCGAACTCTTCCGGCTTCCGGAGGGCTACGAGATCCTCGTAGGCAACGGCGGGTCGACCGCGTTCTGGGATGCCGCGGCTTTCGGCCTGATCGAGAACCGCAGCCAGAACCTCGTGTTCGGGGAGTTCGGTGGCAAGTTCGCCGCCGCCGCGAAGGCTCCGTGGCTGCAGGCCCCGGACGTGCGGACGGTCGATGCCGGCACCCGCACGGTGCCCGAGATCGTCGCGGGCGTCGATCTCTACGCCTGGCCGCACAACGAGACCTCGACCGGCGTTTCGGCGCCGATCGCGCGCGCGGATGGCGACGCCGGAGCGCTCACCGTCATCGACGCGACCAGCGCCGCGGGTGGCATCGACTTCGATGCGGCCGAGACCGACGTCTACTACTTCGCCCCGCAGAAGAACCTCGGATCGGACGGCGGACTCTACTTCGCCGCGGTCTCGCCGGCAGCCATCGAGCGCATCGAGCGGATCGCGGCATCCGACCGGTACATCCCCGAATTCCTCAGCCTGAAAAACGCGCTGGACAACTCGCGCCTCAATCAGACCCTCAACACTCCGGCGCTGACGACGCTGTTCCTGCTCGATGACCAGCTGCAGTGGATCCTCGGCAACGGCGGACTCGCCTGGGCCGACGCCCGCACCCGCGAGTCGTCGCAGGCACTGTACGACTGGGCCGAGGCATCCGCCTTCGCCACACCGTTCGTCGCCAACCCGGCCGACCGCTCCCCCGTGGTGGTGACCATCGACTTCAACGACACGGTCGATGCAGCCGCGGTGGCCAACGTGCTGCGCGCCAACGGCATCGTCGACACCGAGCCGTACCGCAAGCTCGGGCGCAACCAGCTGCGCGTCGCCACCTTCGTCTCGATCGAGCCCGACGACGTGCGTCAGCTGGTCCGCGCGATCGACTTCACGGTCGAGGCGCTGTAACCGCGTAGCGACCGCGCGCCGGTTTCCTGCATCTGCGCCACCGGTCCGCGTCGAGGCGCTGCGTCGCGGTGCATCCGCGCCGGTTTCCTGCATCTGCCGCCACCGATTTGCGCAGCGGATGCTGGAAAGTGGCGCGCTCCGGCGACTTCGGCGCTTCCGACGGCGAACCACCCCAGCGCCCGATCGCTCCGGCGCCAGCACCTTCACGTCAAGGCGCCGTGGCCGCATCGCGGCAACACAACCGCGCCGGTTTCCTGCATCTGCGCCACCGATTTGCGCAGCGGATGCTGGAAAGTGGCGCGCTCCGGCGACTTCGGCGCTTCCGGCGGCGAACCACCCCAGCGCCCGATCGCTCCGGCGCCAGCACCTTCACGTCAGGCGCTGTGGCCGCGTCGCGGCAACACATCCGCGCCAGTTTCCTGCATCTGCGCCACCGATTTGCGCAGCGGATGCTGGAAACTGGCGCGCTCTGGTGACTGCGGCGCCTCCGACGGCGAATCACGCCAGCACCCGATCGCTCCGGCGCCAGCACCTTCACGCCAAGGCGCTGTGGCCGCGTCGCGGCAACACCACCGCGCCAGTTTCCTGCACCCGCGCCACCGATTTGCGCAGCGGATGCTGGAAACTGGCGCGCTCCGGCGACTTCGGCGCTTCCGACGGCGAACCACCCCAGCGCCCGATCGCTCCGGTACCAGCAGCTTCACGTCAAGGCGCGGTGGCCGCGTCGCGGCAACACAACCGCGCCAGTTTCCTGCATCCGCGCCACCGACTTGCGCAGCGGATGCTGGAAAGTGGCGCGCTTGGGTGAAGCCGAGGATGCCTGCTCGGCCGAACGGTCAGTACGAGCGGTCTTCGTCGATCGCGCGGTCCGACTCGCCGTCGTCAGAGTCGTCATCGTCGAGCTCGTCGTCCGAATCGTCGTCGTCGGAGTCGTCGTCGTTCGAATCGTCGTCGTCCGATTCGTCGGAGTCGTCATCGTCGTCGTCCGAGTCATCGTCGTCCGGGTCATCGTCGTCCGAATCATCAGACGCCTCGTCCAGCTCGTCGATGTCGACGCCGTCGACGTCTCCGGAGTGCAGGATCGGCGATCCGTCGTTGTCGAAGTCCGACGCATCGAGGTCGTCGACGTCGTCGAGCTCCTCGTCCGAGTCGTCGTCCTCCTCGAGGTCTTCCACGACGATGCCTTCGGCCGCCAGCAGCGCCTGCGCCGCCTGGTAGTCGGCGAGCCGCTCAGCCCACGGCACCCATTCCGGAGCGATCAGTGACCCGTCGCCGGGAAGCAACTCGACCTCGAGCACCGACGGCTCGGCGTCCACGATCTGCGCCAGGCTCACGGTCCAGAACCAGTTGGGGTATCCCGACAGCCGGTTCGTGAAACGAAGCGTCAGCACGTCGTCGTCGTTCACCGATGAGTCGACGAACGTCCCGATCGTGGCCGCCGGGGTTATCTCGGCGAGCGCGGAGAGTGCGAGCTCACGCGCAACGGTCTCGTCGACCGCGACGGTCGTGACGACAGGCGGAGCCTCGACCTCAGACTCGCCCTCGGCGGCGTCGACCACGTCAGAATCGACATCGGAGGACTCGGCCTCAGCAGCCTCGCCCTCAGCGAGCCCAGCCTTGACGTCAGCGGCTTCGACATCAGCGGCCTCGTCTTCAGCAGCCTCAACCTCGACGTCAGCGGCTTCGACATCAGCGGCCTTGTTCTCGGCAGCCTCAACCTCGACATCGACGGACTCGGCCTCAGCTCCCTCTCCCTCGCCCTCAGCAGCCTCAACCTCAGCGACCCCGCCCGCGGCGCCCGCGACCTCAGAAACCTCATAGACCTCAGAAACCCCAGACACCTCCGAGCCCCCAGCAGCCCCGGAGCCCGCAGCCGCCTCGGACTCAGGCGTCGAAGTCATCGGCGACCTTGCGCAGCACGGCGGCGACCTTCTTGCCGTGCGCGCCGCTGGGGTAGCGACCCCGGCGCAGATCTCCGCCGATGCCGTCGAGCAGCTTCACGAGGTCTTCGACGATGATCGCCATGTCGTCCGCGGGCTTGCGCTGCGCCTTTGACAGGCTGACCGGAGCCTCCAGCACGCGCACCGACAGAGCCTGCAGGCCCTTCTTCCCATCGGCGACGCCGAACTCGAGTCGGGCGCCGGCTTTCAGAGCGGTGACTCCGGCGGGCAGCGCGCTGGCGTGCAGGAAGACGTCCTGGCCATCATCGGAGGCGATGAAGCCGAACCCCTTCTCCTCGTCGTAGAACCTGACCTTGCCGGTGGGCATGCGAACCTCGCTGGATTGTGCGCCGCGCGTGCGCGGGCATGACGATTGACGGACCGAACGATCCCTCCCCTCAGCCTACGGCACCGACGACACGCAGTAGGCTGGGCCGGATGAGCACGAGCACCCCCGGCGACGTACCGATCCGCCGAATCGACCGCACCCTGGCGTTCATGTCGCTGGGTCTGCTGCTGTTGTCGGTGCTGTGCTTCTTCGCGATCATCATCGGCACGTCCGCAGGCGCCGATTTCGCCTCCGGCATCTGGCCCCTGGTCGGTGTCCTGGTCTACATCGCGCCGATCATCGCGTTCCTGATGCTGCTGACCATCCTCATCATGACGTTCGTGCGAAGGGCCCGAGCCAACCGGGCAGGCTGATGGTCTCCGACGAGCGGGCCCTCGCGACGCGCCTCGCAGCCAGCGAGGATACGGAGCTTGCCCGGATCTTCGCCGCCCGCAGCGTCAGCCCCGCCGCGCCGTGGCACGACTTCTTCGACGCCTCAGCCGGTCTCCTGGACCCGGTATCGGTCGAGCGGGCCATCGCCCGACTCCCCCGGATCGACCTCGTCGCCCTCGCTGCGACCACACCCGGAACCGCGGTCGCCGCACCGCCGCCCGAGCTGAACGCGCTCGCGCTGACCGGCGAGGACGGCGTGCCGTTCGCGGCGGTGACGGAGCGCATCCGGGTCCTGGCCGAATCTCGACCCGACGCGTTCACTCCGGCGCCCGCGATCGGCCCACCCGCGCGGGCGGATGCAGCATCCGCCGCTGCCGCCGCCGAGCGCGCGTTCACGACCGTGGGCGCGCTGGCGGACGTGCTCCTGGCGGGCCTGAACGTGCCTCTCAATCGCACCGGGACGGGTGCGGTGAGTGCGCTGGATCGCAGACGACTGACGGATGCCGGTGCCCTCGAGTCCGCGCACGATGTCGACGACCTCGTCGCCGCAGCCGGAGCAGCCGACCTCATGACGCCGGTCGATCGGACCTGGGCGGTCACCGAGACAGGTACCCGCTGGCTCGAGTCGAGCACTTTGGACCGGTGGACCGCGATCGCCGAAGGCCTCCGCGATGCGGTGCCCGTCGGCCTGCGCACCGCGAACGGCGGATACCAGTCGCCGGCGCTGTGGGCATCGGCCTACCCGCTGGATGTCGAATGGGCTGATCGCGCTGCGCGTCTTCGACGGATCGCCGAGCAGTGGGGCCTCTACACCTCGTCGGGCGCGGAGCCGGAGTGGACCGCGCCGCTGCGCGCCGGCGCCGCACCCGTAGCCGCCGCGCTGTCGGCGCACCTGCCGGCCGAGATCGACCGCGTGTACCTGCAGGCCGATCTGACGGCCATCGCACCGGGGCCGCTGGCGCCCGGACTCGACCTGCGCCTGCGGACCATCGCCCGCCGGGAGTCGCGCGCCCAGGCATCCACGTACCGTTTCAGCACCGAGTCGCTCGGCGCAGGCATGACCGAGGGTGAGACGGCGGAGTCGATCCGCGGATTCCTCTCCGGCCTGTCGCTGACCGGCATCCCGCAGCCGCTGCAGTACCTCATCGACAGCACTGCTGCGCGGTACGGATTGATCCGGGTGCGCGAGGACGAGGCATCCGCACGGACGACCGTCGAAGTCGGCGACACCTCGCTGCTCGAATCGATCCTCGTCGATCACTCGCTGCGACCGCTCGGACTCATCCGCGACGGCGACGCGCTGAGCTCGCGCGTCGGGCGCGACGCGATCTACTGGTCGCTGGTGGACGCCCGGTATCCGGTCGTCGCGATCTCCGAGACCGGCGAGCCCGAATCGCTGCATCGCCGGCCGCACGCTGTCGACGCGCCGGGCCCGTCGCAGCCGACCGAGGTCTACGCGAGGCTGATCGGCGCGATCCGCGCCGGCCACGAGACCGATGCCGACGCCGCGTGGCTCGGTCGCGAGCTCGAACAGGCGGTCCGTGCGAAGTCGGCGATCGTGGTGGTGGTGCGGATGCCGGACGGCTCGGAGCGCTCGCTGACGCTGGAGGCGTCGGGTCTCGGCGGCGGACGTCTGCGCGGGCGCGACCGCGGCGCCGACGTCGAGCGGACCCTGCCGGTCTCGAGCATCGTCAGCGTGCACTCGGCGTAGCAGCCCCAGGACTGCTCCCCTGTCACGAACCGCCCTTCACCGGCGCCTGCAGGGCGGTTGTCGACGGCGGAGCGGTCCCGCCGCGCGCCGGGGACACGAGAACCGCAGATAGGATTGATCTCTTATGGCTGACGGCCCTCTCATCGTGCAGAGCGACCGGACTGTGCTGCTGGAAGTCGCACATCCGGACGCTGAATCCGCGCGCCACGAGCTCGCGATCTTCGCCGAGCTCGAGCGCGCACCCGAGCACATCCACACGTATCGCATCACCCGGCTGGGCCTGTGGAACGCCCGCGCAGCGGGCCACGACGCTGAGGACATGCTGGCGACCCTCGAGCGCTGGTCGCGGTTCCCGGTGCCGCCGTCGGTGTCGATCGACATCCGCGAGACGGTGGGCCGCTATGGGCGCCTGACCATCGAGCGCAACGACGAGGGCGCGCTGATGCTGCGAGCCATCGACACCGCGGTCCTGACCGAGGTCTCGCGCAACAAGCGCATCCAGCCGCTGCTGATCGGGCACCCCACGCCCGACTCGTACGCGATCGACGCGTGGGCACGCGGGCACATCAAGCAGGAGCTGCTGAAGATCGGCTGGCCGGCCGAAGACCTCGCCGGCTACACCCCCGGAACACCTCACCCCATCGAACTCGAAGAGAACGGGTGGGTGCTGCGCCCCTACCAGCGTCAGGCCGTTGACATCTTCACCGAGGGTGGATCCGGAGTCGTCGTCCTCCCCTGCGGTGCCGGCAAGACGCTGGTCGGCGCCGCGGCGATGGCCGACACCAAGACCACGACGCTGATCCTCGTGACGAACACCGTGAGTGCCCGTCAGTGGCGCGATGAACTGCTCAAGCGCACGTCGCTGACCGCCGAGGAGATCGGCGAGTACTCGGGCCAGGTCAAAGAGGTCAAGCCGGTCACGATCGCGACCTACCAGATCCTCACCGCCAAGCGCGGCGGCCAGTATGCGCACCTCGCCCTGCTGGACGCGCTGGACTGGGGCCTCATCGTCTACGACGAGGTGCACCTGCTGCCCGCGCCGGTCTTCAAGCTGACCGCCGACCTGCAGGCGCGCCGCCGTCTCGGCCTCACCGCCACGCTGGTGCGCGAGGACGGACGCGAGGGCGACGTGTTCAGCCTCATCGGGCCAAAGCGTTTCGACGCGCCCTGGAAGGAGATCGAGGCGCAGGGTTTCATCTCCCCCGCCGCCTGCTACGAAGTGCGCGTCGATCTTCCCGCCGGCGATCGGCTGGAGTACGCCGCCGCCGCCGACGACGAGCGCTACCGACTCGCGGCGACCGCGCATGCCAAGATCGACGTCGTCCGACAGCTCGTGGCCCGCCATGAAGGCGAGCGGATCCTCGTCATCGGCCAGTACCTCGACCAGATCGACGTGCTCGCCGAAGCGTTGAACGCCCCGCAGATCACCGGCGCCACCCCGATCGACGAGCGCGAAGAGCTGTACCAGGCGTTCCGGGTCGGCGAGGTCTCGCTGCTGGTCGTCTCGAAGGTCGCGAACTTCTCGATCGACCTGCCCGAGGCATCCGTCGCCATCCAGGTATCCGGGTCCTTCGGCTCCCGGCAGGAGGAGGCCCAGCGCCTCGGACGCCTGCTGCGCCCCAAGGAATCGGGCAACACGGCCAGCTTCTACACGCTGATCGCCCGCGACACGGTCGATCAGGACTTCGCGCAGAACCGTCAGCGGTTCCTCGCCGAGCAGGGCTACAGCTACACGATCCTGGACGCCGACGCGATCGCCGCGTGAGAGGCCGCACGGATGCTTCGCCATCGCGGCGTGAATCGCCGGGCGTCCGCCGTGTGACCGCCGCGTGACGGCCGATCGGTGCCGCTCCGAGCGATATCCAGACAGCGCATGGGTTTCGTCGCCATAATGAGGCCATGACTGCACCTCGCATCCTCGTCGTCGACGACGAGCCGAACATCCGGGATCTGCTCATCACGAGCCTGCGGTTCGCCGGGTTCCAGGTTCGCGCCGTCTCCAACGGCGCCCAGACGATCTCGGCCGTGCTCGAGGAAGAACCCGACCTCATCATCCTCGATGTCATGCTGCCCGACATGAACGGGTTCAGCGTCACCAAACGGCTGCGCGGAGCCGGCTATACCGCGCCGATCCTCTTCCTCACCGCGAAGGACGAGACCGAAGACAAGATCATGGGGCTCAACGCCGGTGGCGACGATTACGTCACCAAGCCGTTCAGCCTCGACGAGATCGTCGCGCGCATCCAGGCGATCCTGCGCCGCACGATGCAGGCCGACGAGGAATCGGTCATCCGCTCCGGCGAGCTCACCATGGATCAGGACACCCACGACGTGCTCGTCGGCGACGTGTCGATCGATTTGAGCCCCACCGAGTTCAAGCTGCTGCGCTACCTCATGCTCAACCCGAACCGGGTGCTGTCCAAGGCGCAGATCCTCGATCACGTGTGGGAATACGACTTCAACGGCGACGCCGGCATCGTGGAGAGCTACATCTCCTACCTCCGACGCAAGATCGATCCGCACTCCACCGAGCCGCTGATCCAGACCAAGCGCGGCTTCGGGTACATGCTCAAAGCCGGCAAGACCGCCTGACGCGGTCCCTGATCCAAGGGGGACGCACTGGCTAAGAAGACCGATGCGGTCACCCGCTGGTGGCGCAGCATCAGCCTGCGCGCGAAGGTGACAGGCGTCACCGTCACGCTGCTGGCGTTCGGCCTGATCGCGGCCGGTTTCGGCACCGCGGTGTTCCTGCGCAACACCCTGCTCTCGAGCCTCGACGACAGCCTGCGCCAGGTCGCACCGACCGAGATCGGTGCGGGGCTGTTCGACCTGCAGGTGGTCGACGACGTCGTCGCGGCGACCGACAAGGACGACGTGCCGTGCACGGACTACCACGTGGCGCTCTATCAGCAGGGGACGCCCGGCGATCTGCTGATCTCGGGATGCGGCGGCGAGCCGGACCCCGATTTCCCGGCGCAGTTCACCGCCGAGCAGGCGTACGCGGAGGGCTTGGATCCCTTCGACCTGGAGGACGCCGAGACCGGCGCCAAGTTCCGCGCGAGCGTCGCACCGCTGGAGATCCTGGACGGCCGGATCGTGACGCAGCTCGTGGCGCTGCCGACGGCTCCGGTCAATCAGGTGGTGGCCAGCTTCCTCGGGATCTACTCGATCCTCGCGCTGATCACCCTGGTGATCGGCACGTTCGCGACACGGTATCTGGTGACGTTCGCGTTCCGCAGCCTCGGCCAGGTCGAATCGACCGCCATGGCGATCGCCGGTGGCGACTTCAGCCTGCGGATGACCGACATCGAGCCGACCACGACCGAGGTGGGGCGCCTGAAGACCGCCATCAACGCGATGCTCGGCCGCGTGGACACCGCGATCGGACAGCGGGATGCCTCGGTCCGTCAGATGCGCCGGTTCATCGGCGACGCCAGTCACGAACTGCGCACCCCGCTCGTGACGGTGCGCGGGTACGCGGAGCTGTACCGGATGGGGGCGATCACCGGCGACGACGACGTCGCGCAGGCGATGGACCGGATCGAGAAGGAGGCGATGCGGATGGGCGTCCTCGTCGAGGACCTCCTCGCGCTCGCCCGCCTCGACGAGCGCCGTGACGTCGTCATCAATGCGGTGGACCTCCGGCCGATCGCGCGGGATGCGGCCCTCGACGTCCGCGCCACCGCACCCCTGCGCGCGGTCACCGTCATCGACACGACCGCGCAGAGCCCCGAACCGCCGACGGGCGACACCAGGGAACCGGATGCCGCGCCGCCGCCCGCCAAGGGAGGCAGACGGCGCGGCAGCCCCTCGACCGCGACCCTGCGCACCGCGAGCGGTGCGCGATCCCTGCTCCGGCGCCGACCCAGGCCGGCCCCGCCCAGCGACGCCGTGCACATCGAGGACGTGCCACCCACACCCCCGGAGCTGCTCGCGCTCACCGCCCCTGCGCTGAACACGCCGGCCCCGGTGGTGCTGGGCGATGAGAACCGCATCCGTCAGGTGGTGGCGAACCTGCTCGGCAACGCCCGCCGCTTCACCGCGGAGGATTCGCCGATCGAGCTGCGCGTCGGCGTCGACGTGGCCGCCGCGATGGGGTGGATCGAGGTCGCCGACCACGGCGAAGGCGTGCCGGAGCAGATCCGCGACAAGATCTTCCAGCGCTTCTGGCGTGCCGACACCTCGCGCGCTCGAGAGACGGGCGGTACCGGTCTCGGACTGTCGATCGTGGCCTCGATCGTGGACGCGCTGCACGGCGCGGTGTCGGTCGATGAGACGCCGGGCGGAGGAGCGACCTTCCGGGTCGCGTTCCCGCTGGCGCATGAGCGGGATGCCGCGGAGCACCTGCTCATCGAGACGCAGCCGCTGCAGCGGATCGACCTCGAGCGGCTCGACGAGCTCTAGGGGGCCATTCCTCCCCAGGCGCGGCGCTGTCGGCCGTTGTGAACAGCCCGCACCGATTCGGCTCGGCGCCGGCCGGGTCGCTCGTACCGTGGGATGCTCACCGATCCGGTACGCACGCGAGGAGCATCCACATGGCCGTCTATTCCGTCGACAGCGACGCCGTCCTGTCCGCCACCACCGCCGTCCGAGGCACGATCGACCGGCTGCAGGCCGAGACGCAGGCGATGCTCGCCCAGCTCACCCAGCTGCAGACGACGTGGACCGGGAGCGCGTCCGTGGCCTTCTCGAGCGTCGTGGACCGCTGGCGAGCGACGCAGCGCACCGTCGAAGACAGCCTCGGCGAGATCAACCTCGCGCTGGCCGCGGCTGGCCGGCAGTACGCCGAGGCGGAGCAGGCGACGATGGGCCTGTTCCGGTAGTCGCACGCAGAAATGACGAACGGCCCCTCCCGAAGGAGGGGCCGTTCGGCGGAATCGTCGGACTTAGAAGTCCATGCCACCCGTCGGGTCGCCGGCCGGAGCCGCCGCCTTCTCGGGCTTGTCGGCGACGACTGCCTCGGTCGTGAGGAACAGCGCGGCGATCGACGCGGCGTTCTGCAGCGCGGAGCGCGTCACCTTGGCCGGGTCGATGATGCCCTGTGCGAACAGGTCACCGTACTCGCCGGTCGCGGCGTTCAGGCCGAAGCCGGGCTCGAGCTCGGCGACCTTGTTCGCGACGACGCCGGGCTCCAGGCCCGCGTTGAGGGCGATCTGCTTGAGCGGTGCCTCGATCGCGACGCGGACGATGTTCGCACCGGTCGCCTCGTCACCGACGAGACCCGTGATCGACTCCGTCGCGTACGCGACCTTGCCGGCCTGGATGAGCGCGACGCCACCACCGGGGACGATGCCCTCCTCGACGGCCGCCTTCGCGTTGCGAACGGCGTCCTCGATGCGGTGCTTGCGCTCCTTGAGCTCGACCTCGGTCGCTGCGCCGGCCTTGATGACGGCGACGCCACCGGCGAGCTTCGCCAGACGCTCCTGGAGCTTCTCGCGGTCGTAGTCGCTGTCGGTGTTGTCGATCTCGCGACGGATCTGCGTGACGCGACCCTCGATCAGCTCCGGCTCACCGGCGCCCTCGACGATCGTGGTCTCGTCCTTGGTGACGATGACCTTGCGGGCACGGCCGAGCAGGTCGAGCGTGGCGTTCTCGAGCTTGAGGCCCACCTCTTCGGTGATGACCTGTCCGCCCGTCAGGATCGCGATGTCCTGCAGCTGCGCCTTGCGGCGGTCGCCGAAGCCGGGAGCCTTGACGGCGACCGACTTGAAGATGCCGCGGATCTTGTTCAGCACCAGGGTCGCAAGGGCTTCGCCCTCGACGTCCTCGGCGATGATGACGAGCTCCTTGCCGTCCTGGATCACCTTGTCGACGATCGGCAGAAGATCCTTGATGTTCGAGATCTTCTGGTTCGCGATCAGGACGTAGGCGTCCTCGAAGACGGCTTCCTGGCGCTCGGGGTCGGTCACGAAGTAGGGGTTGATGTACCCCTTGTCGAAGCGCATGCCCTCGGTGAGCTCGAGCTCGGTGCCGAAGGTCTGCGACTCCTCGACGGTGACGACACCCTCCTTGCCGACCTTGTCGATCGCCTCGGCGATGAGCGCCCCGATCTCGGGGTCAGCGGCCGAGATCGACGCGGTCGCGGCGATCTGCTCCTTGGACTCGACGGGCTTGGCCGAGGCCAGCAGCTCGTCGGAGATGGCCTTGACGGCCTTCTCGATGCCCTTCTTGAGCGAGATGGGGTCTGCGCCGGCCGCGACGTTGCGCAGGCCTTCCTTGACGAGTGCCTGAGCCAGGACCGTGGCCGTCGTCGTACCGTCACCGGCGACGTCGTCGGTCTTCTTGGCGACCTCCTTGACGAGCTCCGCGCCGATCTTCTCGAACGGGTCGTCGAGTTCGATCTCCTTGGCGATGGAAACTCCGTCGTTCGTGATCGTGGGGGCGCCCCACTTCTTCTCGAGCACGACGTTGCGACCGCGGGGGCCCAGGGTCACCTTGACGGCGTCAGCCAGGATGTTCAGGCCGCGCTCGAGACCGCGACGGGCCTCTTCGTCGAAAGCGATGATCTTAGCCATATGTGTTCGTCCCTCCGGAACGTAAGCGATGGGTATTAGCACTCCGATGATGTGAGTGCTAATCCATTCTGGCACTCGCCCCTACCGAGTGCAAGCCGTGGGAACGGATGCCGCGACACGAAGTGTCACGATGTGCGGCGCCGGGGCTCGGGGAGGACTGCGAAGTGCAGCATCCGCTCTCGGTCTCACTCCCCCGGACACGCAGAACGAGCCGACCCGAAGGCCGGCTCGTGGTGCGTGATGGTGCGGATCGGCCTCAGACGACGCGGACGGCCTCGGCCTGCGGGCCCTTCTGCCCGCTGCCGACGGTGAACTCGACCGTCTGGCCCTCTTCGAGGACACGGAAGCCGCTCATATCGATGTTGGAGTAGTGGACGAAGACGTCCTGGCCGTCGGCCACGGTGATGAAACCGAAGCCCTTCTCGGCGTTGAACCACTTGACGGTGCCCTGGGTCATGCGAATCTCCTGTGTTGCTGCGACTGGGGCCAATCGTATGCAGGCGATTCGGGCCGAAAGGACCCAGACGGCAACTGTTGACACGGACGCATCGAAGTGTTTACCGGCGCGAAACACCGCGTCGGGGAGGGTGGCTCCGGGGCGCGTGTCAGGGCGCGGGAGTGGGTGTCGGCGGGTTCGCCGTGCGGTCCAGACCGATGACGATCGTCAGCTGCTTGCCGTCGGCGCTGGCGGCCGGGTACGCATCGCTCTGCTCGATGTTCGCGCCGCCGATGGCCTCGGCGAGTCCGGCGGCGGCGGCCTCGTCCTCCGGGAGCGCGTAGAAGATCGTCGTCTCGGCGAAGTCGGTCGTCCCGGCCTCGCCGGCGTTGACCTTGTCGGCCGACCAGCCGGCTCCGACGACGGTGTCCTTCATGCGGGTGGCGAGCCCTTCCTCGGGCGTCGCGTTCAGGACCAGGATGTCGTAGGTGGTGTCGACCACGGGCGTGACGATCGGCAGCGGTGCCGCAGTGGGCTCGGGCGTCGGGAACAGCACGACGCGTTCCGTGACGATCAGCGTGCCGAAGATGCCGATGGCGATCAGCACAATGGTCGCGAGCGCCGCCCACAGCAGCACCACCCAGGCGCGCATGCGAGGATTCTCGGCGCGGTGCGCCCCGACACGGCCCGCATCCGCGGGGAGGTCGTCGAAGCGGTCCCGCGGGAAGGTCGTTCTCGGCACCAGACGATCGTACCCGGTGACTCCGGGCGAACCCGATTCAGGGCGGACGGGCGGGTCAGCCGGGCGAACCCGATTCGGGGCGGACGGGCGGGTCAGCCGGGCGAACCGGCGACGCGCGCGATGCGCGCCTGCTGACGGACGTCGCGGATGCGGCGGAGACGCTTGACCAGCATCGGGTCGCGCTCCTGCGCCTCTGTCGTATCGATCAGACGACCCAGCAGCTGGTAGTACCGCGCCGGGGAGATGCCGAGCTGCGCACGGATCGCTTCCTCCTTCGCGCCCGCGTGCCGTCGCCACTCGCCCTCGAAGTCGAGGATGGCGCGATCACGGTCGTTCAGGGGCACGCGCTCACGCTAACCCCGAATCCCCTCCCGGTCCGCGTGCCACTCCACGAACGCGCCGAGTGGGTCCACTGCTGCCAGCACCCGGCCGTTGCGACGCAGCACGAACCCGTTCCAGCGGTCGCGTCCGGCCTCGGATTGCATCGCGCCCGGCGGCTCGATCGACACCCACCGAACGCCAAGTTCGTCGAGCGTCTCGACGATGCGCTCCCGACCAGCGCGCGGGATGTGCGGCAGGACTCCCGGCAGCGTCACAACCAGCGTCGCCCCTGCCGGTGCCAGCGCCGCAACTCCCTCGAGCACGCCCGGTGCTGTCGCGTCGCCGGCCACCAGCACGGGCGGATCCGCCGCGACGAGGTCGAGAGCCGCCTCGATGCGCTCGAATCTGGCCTGCTCCCCCGGCCACACCAGGCTCGTCAGGAAGCCGCGGTCGGCCGGGTCCGCGGCATCCAACGGCGCGAGATCGATCCCCGCGCGCCACACCACCTCCGGCAGCCGCAGCGCCGGTCCGTCGCCGCGATACGCGGAGTGCAGTACGACGGGCGATACCGCCTCCGCAGGGTCGAGGTCGGGCCCGGGCGCGTAGCGGTACGAGTACCGATCCGGATACAGGCACAGCCCGGCGCTCGCGCCGATCTCCAGAAGCGCCAGCGGTCCCGCGATGTCGGCGAACGCCGGCAGCAGCGCCGCGCAGCGCAGCGGCTCGTTCGTCTGGAGGCTCCGGCGCGAGCATTCCGCGACGACAGCCGACGCGTGCGTGCGCACCCACATCGCCCACTCGGGATAGTCCTCCTCCGGCGCGCCGAGCATGCGCGTCACTGCGAAGACGAGCGGCGGCTGACGATGCGTCGCAGGGATCGTCGCCAGCAGTGCGCACAGGTCGCCGTCAGCGGCGACACCCGCCGCCCACTGCGCATAGAGCGCTGATCGTCCGGGCGCCTCGTCGCGTGCGAACCGGGCGAACCGTGCGGCGACGTCGTGCGCGGCATCCATTCCGTCATTCTCTCCGTTCGCTCAGCCACGCACGCCGATCGGGCCGGATCCTGGGGTTGAATGGAGTGTTGTCGAAAGAAGGAGGCTCGTGATGGCCTACAGCGTCGAGAAGTCCGATGAGCAGTGGCGGGCCGAACTCGCCCCCGAGCAGTACCAGGTGCTGCGCCAGGCCGGCACCGAGCGCGCCTGGACGGGCGAGCTGCTCGATGAGAGTCGCGCTGGCCTGTACACCTGCGCCGCGTGCGGTGCGGAGCTGTTCCAGAGCGGCACCAAGTTCGACTCGCACTGCGGATGGCCGAGCTTCTACGAGTCGGTGCGCCCCGAGGCGGTGGAACTCCTGGAGGACACGTCGCACGGGATGTCGCGCACCGAAGTGCGCTGCGCCAACTGCGGATCCCACCTCGGCCACGTCTTCCCTGACGGCTTCGGCACCCCCACCGGCGACCGGTACTGCATGAACTCGCTCTCGCTGCAGTTCACTCCGGAAGCCGACGCGTGACGGCCGCCCTCGAGGCGGTGCGCACCCGCCGGTCGTGGTCGAAGGTGACGGATGCCGCACCCAGCAACGCCGAGCTGGTCGACCTGATCTCGGCTGCCGGACGCGTCGCCGACCACTCCTCCCTGCGGCCGTGGCGCCTGATCGAGTTGCGCGGCAAGGACCGCGACGTGCTCGGTCGCGCCATGAACAAGGCCGAAGGACACGACGGCGTCTCCTCGAAGCCGATGCGCGCACCGCTGCTGATCGCCGTGGTCGCCAGTTACCGCAAGAGCTCGAAGATCCCGCGGTGGGAGCAGGAGGCGGTCGCATCCGGCGTCGCGCATGTCCTCAGCCTTCTGCTGGACGAGGCCGGATGGGGCGTTCTCTGGCGCACCGGCTCCTACACCCGCAGCAAGGCGATCGCGAAAGCGCACGGACTCGGCAAGGACGAGGAGCTCCTCGGCTGGCTGTACGTCGGCGGGAAGCCCGCGAACGCACGGGTCGGTCGGCGCAAACCCGTCGACGGCGGTAAGTACCTCTCGCGGATGCCGTCCAAGAAGTAGCGCTCTCAGCGCGGCCGATCCGTCCGGCCCGGTCTGCGCCACCGCACCGAGGCGACGATCACCGACAGCAGCGCGACGGCGACCATCGTGACCTGCAGGCCCAGGGCCGGCGTCGCAGGAGTCGGCCAGGCCAGGTCGAGCACCAGCGCCGTGACGAGTTGACCGACGACCGTTCCGAGCGCCAGCAGCAGCACTCCCGTATGGGCGACGAGCGCCGCCGACAGGAAGATGTAGACCACCCCGATCGCCCCGCCGAGGTAGACCCACGGCTCGGTCGGGAACGCGTCGGGCGCGCCCACGATCGCGACGTGGATCAGCGCGGCGATCACGAGGATGACCGATCCCCCGGCGAAGTTCACGAACGTCGCCGTCAGCGGCGTGCCCACCCGGGCGCGCAGGCGACCGTTCGTGGCCTGTTGCCAGGCGACGCCGGCGCCGGCGAAGACCGGCAGGATCAGCATCCACAGCGGCACGAGACCGAGCGCCCCGCCGGACAGCGAGATGCCGACGGCCACCAGTGCGAGTCCGCCGCCGACGACGCGCGGCATCGTGACGGCGACTGCGCCGCCCGGGCCGTATCCGGCGCGGTCCAGCACCAGGCTGCACACCACCTGACCGGCGACGAACCCCACCGTGAACAGGGAGACGCCGATGATGCCGACGGCGATCCCCTGGGTGGCGACGGTGAAGGCGCCGGCGGCGCCGCCCGCCAGCATCCACCACGGAATCGAGTGGGAACGCACGCCCTCGACGAGTCGAGCGAAGCCCCGTCGACCTGCCGGCAGCGCGGCCGAGAGCACGATGAGGATTCCGAAGCCGGATCCGAACGACACCGCGGCGGCCACCAGACCGTCTTCGAGCCGGACGCCGAGCTGTCCGTTCACCCGGGATTGCGTCGCGGTCAGGACGCCGATCAGGACCGCGCCGCCCACGGCCAGCCACGCGGGCAGTCGGGGGCGGGTCACGGGTTCTATTCTGCTGCCCGTGTCTGGTTGCCGATTACCCTGGAACGGTGCCCGCTTCTGCGCGATCCCGATCACTGCTGACCTGGCTGCCGGCGATCATCCTGGTGGTCGTCATCGGCGCAATCGTCTTCGTCACGTTCGCGGTGCAGAACTCGTGGTGGGCCGAGGAGAGCCCCGCCGCGTCGGCTGATCAGAAGGCGTCCGACGGGTCCACGATGCTGACCGATGCGGGGTTCGACTACGCGACCGTCGAGGGCATCGTCCGGGTGCGCGTCGGCGACGGCGGACTCCCGGCGGCGCAGTTGGGCCTGGGGGCAGACGAGGAGAAGTCCGCCGAGTTCCGCAGGCCGCTGCGCGTCGTGGTCGCCGGTGGCGACGACGTCTTCGTCGTGGACGACGTCGCCAGCTTGACCGCGCAGGCGGCCGACGGCCGGTTGACCGCCCTGTCCGTCACGTACGACGTCCCGGGGACGTGGGCCGAGGGCGTCGCACGCGTGCGCGGGCTGGCGTCGACGTACGGGTGGGATGCCGTGCAGATCGACGGCCTCGACGAAGCACTGGCCGAGTTCAACAGATCCGGCGAGGGCGATCAGTTCGCCGCATCCGTCGGCCCGTCCGACGGCGGCGCCCGGGTGACGGCGACGCTGGCCTTCGACCGCGGGAGCGGCCTCACTTCCGTGACGCTGCTGTTCGAGCCCGGCAGCTGAACTCGGTCGCTCAGCCGACCGGCGTTGCCAACCGGAGGAGCTCGACGACGTCGTCGAGCCGCCGCTCGGCTGTGTCGGCAACGGGCGCGAGCAGCAGCTCGGTCACCCCGGCGCGCTCGAAGTCGGCGATCCTCCGACGCAACCGGTCCGGGTCGCCCAGGAGGGTGACGCCGTGGACGAGCTCGTCAGGAACCGCGGACGCCGCATCGGCCCGGCGTCCGGCGAGGCACAGATCCTGGATCTCGGCCGCCTCGGCCTCGAAGCCGTATCTGGAGACGATGTCGTCGTAGAAGTTGTTGCCCCTGGCTCCGATTCCGCCGATGTAGAGCGGGCCTCCGCGACGGCGATCGTGTCCAGTCCGGCTGCTTCGTAGGTCTCGACGGCATCCGCGATCTCGCCGATGTCGGACGAGGAGTTCTGTACGGGACGTGAACCCGTAACCCCCTGATGACAACGTTCGTGTCGTCGCCACGTTGAGCCGACTACGGGACGTGAACCCGTAACCCCCTGATGACAACGTTCGTGTCGTCGCCACGTTGAGCCGACTACGGGACTTGAACCCGTAACCCCCTAATTACAAGTTAGGTGCGCTACCAATTGCGCCAAGTCGGCAGGTCTCCCATTCTAACCGGCGCACCGGCGCGAGCCCGTCAGGGGGTGGGAGTGGGAGTGGCCGTCTCCGTTGCGCTCGGCGACGTGGTAGCGGTCGGGGCCGGCGTGGGCGTCTCGTAGTACGCGTCGGAGGCGCTCGTCAGCACGAACTGCGCGAACTCCTTCGGGTCGTTGAGTGCGCCCACATAGGGGACACCGTTCACCAGCACGGTCGGCGTGCTCATGAGGGCGAGTTCGTCGGTGTCCGGCAACCCCTGCAGCGCGCGCTCGGTGGCGGTCTTCGCCCAGGAGGCGAAGTCCTCCTTCTCGATGCACGAGCGGACCGTCTTGGGCGAGTCCGAACCGGCGGCGATCGCCATCGCGGCGAGCTCGCTGTCGTTGTAGCCGTCCGAATCGACCGTGGGCTGCTGCGCCAGCAGGTCGTTGTTGAACTTGAAGAACGCGTCGGGCGAATGCGTCGCGACGCAGGCGGCGGCGCTGGCTGCTCGCAGCGAGTACTTCGTGCCGTTCGACTTGGCGGTGAGCATCGCCACCGGGTAGTACGTCAAGGTCGCGGCATCCTGACTCACCCACTTGGAGAGCTGTTGCGAGTTGGCGAGCTGGAAGTCGCGCGAACCGGTGGAGAGGTAGTCGACGTAGATCCGGATGTCGACCACCGGCTGTGCGGTCTGGGTCGGCTCCGCAGTGGGCTCGGCCGTCGGGGCGGCTTCGAGCGACTGGGCGGCGGTGGTGTCATCAACCGAGCCCGACCCTTGTGCGGTCGCGGCAGTCGGCGGAACCGAGGTGACCACGAATCCGTCGTCCGTGACGTTGGCGGGCTTCATCAGCGGACGCGACGACCCCGTCGTGACCGTCCAGGTGACAACGACGGCGGCGATCGCGATGACAGCGGCGATCGCGACGACCAGAGAGGTCGTCCGGATCACCCGCGCCCGCGACTGCTGCGCCTGAACCTGCTGCGCCTTTTCGCGGACCGCGTGACGGCGGTCGCGCTGCGCAGGCACGTTCGGGGACTCGTCGTTGGACATGGGACCTCTCGGGCGAAGACAGCGGGTCGAGGGGCGGCCCGCAACGACTGCACAGACGTGAGACAGCCGAGGACGATGCTAACCAGGCAGGCTGGGAAATACCCAGACGGACACTGCGCACAGCCCGTGTCATACTTGAGGAGCGCCCGACGAAGGGCGTGCGGGTGAGCTCCCGCCATTCCATCACTACGGATCGTCCGGCACGTACCTGCCGGTGAAGGAGAAGAAAATGGCATCTGTCACGTTCGACAATGCAACTCGGCTGTACCCCGGCGGCACCCGCCCCGCGGTCGACAAGCTGAACCTCGAAGTCGGAGACGGTGAATTCCTCGTCCTCGTCGGCCCCTCCGGCTGTGGCAAGTCCACGTCGCTGCGTATGCTCGCCGGCCTCGAAGAAGTCAACTCGGGCCGCATCCTGATCGGCGACCGCGACGTCACGGACGTCCCGCCGAAGGACCGCGACATCGCGATGGTGTTCCAGAACTACGCGCTGTACCCGCACATGACCGTCGCCGAGAACATGGGCTTCGCGCTGAAGATCGCCGGCGTCGGCAAGGACGAGCGTGCTTCCCGCGTGCTCGAAGCGGCCAAGCTCCTCGACCTCGAGGACTACCTGACCCGCAAGCCGAAGGCCCTGTCTGGTGGCCAGCGTCAGCGCGTCGCCATGGGTCGCGCCATCGTCCGTCAGCCCCAGGTCTTCCTCATGGACGAGCCGCTGTCGAACCTCGACGCCAAGCTCCGCGTGCAGACCCGCACGCAGATCGCGTCGCTGCAGCGCCGTCTCGGCGTCACCACCGTCTACGTCACGCACGACCAGACCGAGGCTCTGACCATGGGTGACCGCATCGCGGTCCTCAAGGACGGCATCCTCCAGCAGGTCGGCACCCCGCGCGACCTGTACGAGAAGCCCAACAACGTGTTCGTCGCCGGCTTCATCGGCTCCCCCGCCATGAACCTGTTCCCGGCGGACCTCGCCGAGGGCGGCGTGCAGTTCGGCTCCGAGGTCGTCCCGCTCGACCGCGACACCGTCGGCCGCGCAAACGGCAGCCAGGTCACGATCGGCGTGCGTCCCGAGGACATCACCGTCGGCCCGGCCGACGGTCGCGGCCTGCCGGTCGTCGTCGACCTCGTCGAGGAGCTCGGCGCGGACGGGTACCTGTACGGTCACACCGACATCGCCGGCAAGCGCACCGACATCGTCGCCCGCGTCGACGGACGCCGTCACCCCAACGCGGGTGAGACGGTGACCCTGGCCGCGAACGCCGGTCACGTGCACGCGTTCGACATCGCCTCCGGCGAGCGCCTGAACGACAAGCCGGTCGTCTCGGCCTAGTCAGCACTTCCGACGGCGCGGGCGGGTCTTGGACCCACCCGCGCCGTCTGTTTTCCCGTCAGCCTCCGAGGGACCCATGCCAGACGCACTCAGCATCACCGCCAGCTCGGTCGATCCCGGACTCCTCACGCTCCCCTGGTCGACACCCCTCGCCGACTGGCCGAGCAGCATCATCGTGTTCCTGCCGAAGGGCCTCTCCCGCCACCTGGTGCGCTTCGCGAACCTGTCGGGGCGCGTGGTGGCGATCAAGGAGACCACCGAGGAGATGGCGCGCCGCGAGTACGACATGCTCGGCAACCTCACGCGGCTCGACGCCCCCTGCGTGGAGCGCGTCGCCGTGATCGCGGGACGCACGGATGCCGCGGGCCGGCCACTCCCGGCAGCGCTGGTCACCGCGCACCTGCGCTTCTCGATGCCCTACCGCGCCCTGTTCACCCAGGTGCTGCGGCCCGACACCGCGACCCGGCTCGTGGACGCGCTGGCCGCCCTGCTCGTGCGCCTGCACAACGTCGGCTTCTTCTGGGGCGATGTGTCGCTCTCGAACACGCTCTTCCGCCGCGACGCCGGCGCGTACGCTGCCTACCTCGTCGACGCCGAGACCGGTGAGCTGCATGAAGGCGGCCTCACGCCCGGACAGCGCAACCACGACCTCGACGTCGCCCGCACGAACATCGCCGGCGAGATCATGGACCTCGAAGCCGGGGGCCGCCTGGAGGGCGGGGTCGACGCGATCGCGATCGCCGACGGCATCATGTCCTCGTACCGGTCGCTGTGGGCGGCGCTGACCGACCAGGAGACCTTCTCGGCGAACGAGTCGTGGCGCATCACCGAGCGGGTGCAGCGTCTCAACGACCTCGGATTCGACATCGGCGAGATGTCGATCCAGGCCACGACCGACGGCACGAAGGTCTCGATCGAGCCGAAGGTGGTGGATGCCGGACACCACCAGCGTCGCCTGCTGCGCCTCACCGGGCTCGATGTCGAAGAGAACCAGGCCCGCAGGCTGCTGAACGATCTCGACGAATTCCGCGCGCGCATCTCGCGGCTGGGAGACGACGAGGAGATGGTCGCGCACGAGTGGCTGACGCGTGTCTTCGAGCCGGTGATCAAGGCGATCCCGTTCGAGCTGCGCTCGAAGCTCGAGCCCGCCGAGGTGTTCCACCAGGTGCTCGAGCACCGCTGGTACATGTCCCAGGCGCGCGGGAAGGCGGTCCCCCTCGCCGAGGTGCTCACGAGCTATGTCGACGACGTCCTCAGCCACCGCCGCGACGAGGCGACGGTGATGGGCCCGCCGACCGAGACGATGTCCATCCCGGTCATCACGGCCGGCGGAACCGCCGTCGGATCGCGGTCGTCCTCGTCGTCGGCGGGCGACGAGGTCGACTGGCGCGACCTCGTGTGAGTCGGGCGGGTCTGGATACGGCGCTGGCGCGCGTCAATACCCGACGGTGAACCGCTCGCGCGAGTGCTTCGGGTCTTCGATCTCATCCACGACCGCGACCGCGAGGTCGGGGCCGGAGATGTACGAGTCGCCCTTCTCGTCGGTCACGAGCACGTCCCCGCCGTCGCGGTACGAGCCGGTCCGCTCGCCCGGCGCCCACACGCCGAACCCGCCGGCCGGGTGGATGTAGAACCAATCGCGTGTGGCCGGACCCGCCTGCAGGTCCTCGAGGATGCCGATCGCCTCAAGCGCCTCGGGCTTGTACTCCTCGGTGAACTCGGGCTGATCCACGAGCCGCTCGCCGCCCTCGGCGACGAGGCTGCCACCGGCGCCGCCGATGACGCCGACGCGGACATTCTCGGCGAGCTCCGCCGTCAGCTCGGCCACGTTGTTGCGCACGTTGCCGACCATGTCACCACGAGCCGGAACAGTGGAGACCACGACATCGACGCCCTGCAGCTCGGCGACGAGGCTGGGGACGTCCAGCAGGGTGCCTTCGATGTAGGTCGCGCCTTCGACGCGCTCGGACGGAACCGTGCGGGCGACTGAGACCACCGTGTGACCACGACTCACCGCCTCCGCGACGATGTTGCTGCCGGCGTAGCCGGTTCCTCCGATGACGGCGATGCGAGCCATGGTCTCCCTTTCGTTGGTTACGACAGTGCCAAGACGGCGGGCGCGGCATTCATTCCCGTGAATGCGTCGGCGGGCTCAGCAATCGAGCTCGGCGAGCAGGTCAGCCGCGGAGCGTCGAGACCTGGTACAGCGCGACGGATGCCGCGATGCCGGCGTTGAGCGATTCGGTCGCCGCGTTGATGGGGATCGACACGATCTGGTCGCACGTTTCGGTGACCAGGCGCGAGAGGCCCTTGCCCTCGGAACCCACGACGATGACGACAGGACGATCGGCGAGCTCCAGTGCGGGCAGCGACACGTCGCCCCCGCCGTCCAGCCCGAGTACGAAGACGCCCTGCTTCTTGAACTCCTTGAGCGTTGAGGTCAGGTTGGGCGCGATCGCGACGGGGATGCGCGCCGCAGCACCCGCGCTGGTCTTCCACGCGGCGCTGTTGACGCTGGCCGAACGCCGCTGCGGGAGAATCACTCCGTGCCCGCCGAACGCGCCGGTGGAGCGGATGATCGCGCCGAGGTTCCGCGGATCTGTGACGCCGTCCAGCGCCACGAACAGCGGCGTCTGGCCGCGGTCGATGACCTGCTCCAGGAGGTCTTGCGGGTGGGCGTACTCGTACGGCGGAACCTTCAGCGCGACACCCTGGTGCACGCCGTCGAACCCGGCCATGCGATCCAGTTCGGGCCGCGTGACCTCCATCACCGGGATCTCCCGGTGCGTGGCGATCGAGAGCATCTCCTTGACGCGGTCGTCCATCTCGACGCGCTGCGCGATGTAGAACGCCGTCGCGGGGATCTTCGCGCGGAGCGCCTCGAGCACCGAGTTGCGGCCGGTCACCACCTCGGTGTCATCGTCCTTCTTCGCCCGCGACTGCCGCGGGGCACTGGCGCGCTGCGCCGGCTTGCCGGTGCCGCCCGCGGCCGCATAGCGGTCCGCTGCTGCCTTGCGCTTCCCTGCGGGGTGCCACGCGCGATCCTCAGCCTTCGGCGTCGGTCCGCGTCCCTCGAGCGAGCGCTTGTTCTTGCCGCCCGTGCCCTTGGTGGGGCCCTTCTTCGGGCTTCTGCTGGCGCCTGGGCGCCCCGGCTTACCGGCCATCGATACTCCAATGTGTTGCGTCAGGGGTGTCTTCGAGCACGATGCCCGCAGCCGCGATCGCATCGCGGATGCGATCGGCTCCCACCCAGTCCTTGGCAGCGCGCGCCTCAGCGCGCTGCGTGATCATCGTCTGCACGAGGGCATCCAGAGCGGATGCCTCGGCCGAGGAGTCCGTGGTGCTCCAGTGCGGGTCCTCGGGGTCGATGCCGAGGATGCCCACCGAGACGGCGACATCCGCGAAGGCCGCGGCCGCGGCATCCGGATCCCCCGCGTCCAACGCGCTGTTGCCGTCGCGGACGCGCTCATGGATCACCGCGAGCGCCTGTGGAACGTTCAGGTCGTCGTCCATGGCGAGCGCGAACCGCTCCGGGATCGTCGCGGACACGACGGTGTCCTCGTCCGGCGCGGCGAGGGCGCGTGCCGCGCGGGCGAGGAAGACACGGATGCGCTCCAGTGCCGCTTCGGCGTCGTCGAACGCCTTCTCCGAGATGTCCAGGTTCGAACGGTAGTGCGCGGCTGCGAGCGCATAGCGCACGACGAGAGGATCGCGCCGCCGCAGCACGTCGTCGGCGAGGACGAAGTTGAACAGCGACTTCGACATCTTCTGCCCGTCGACGGTCACGAGTCCGTTGTGCACCCAGTAGCGGGCGAACGGGTCGCCGGCGGCGGTGGACTGGGCGAGTTCGTTCTCGTGATGCGGGAAACGCAGGTCGAGCCCGCCGCCGTGGATGTCGAACTCGGGGCCGAGGTAGCGGCGCGACATGGCGGAGCACTCGATGTGCCATCCAGGACGCCCCGGTCCCCACGGCGAGTCCCAGATCGCCGACTCCGGCTCATCAGCCTTCGCGCCTTTCCACAGAGCGAAGTCGCGGGGATCCCGCTTGCCGCGCGGATCGGCGTCGGCCGCCGGCTCCATCGCATCCAGCGACTGGTTGGTGAGCGAGCCGTAGGTCGCCCACGACCGCACATCGAAGTAGACGTCACCCGGCGCTGCTGCCCCGGGTGCGTAGGCGTGCCGCGACTCGATCAACCGGGCGATCAGCTCCTGCATCTGCGGGATCGACGCCGTCGCACGCGGCTCGTACGTCGGCGGCAGGATGCCGATCGCGGAATACGCCGCGGTGAAGGCGAGCTCCATGCGATAGGCCAGCGCCCACCACGGCTCGGCATCGGTCGCGTTGACCAGCACCTTGTCGTCGATGTCCGTGACGTTGCGAACGAACGTCACGCGGCCGTAGCGGTGCGCGAGCCAGCGACGGAGGATGTCGAAGCTCAGCGCGCCGCGCAGGTGGCCGATGTGCGGCCCGGATTGGACCGTCGGTCCGCAGACGTACACCGTGACGTTCGCGGGGTCCAGAGGCACGAAGTCGCGCAGGCTCTGCGCCTTGGTGTCATAGAGCCGGATCGTCACCGCCCCAGCCTACCGGCGGGGCATGCGCGCGACCTGGGTGCGACGAGCCGGTAGAACTGTAGGGTGCATGTCCTCGCCGTCCTCGCCGCAGCGCTGCTGTTCGGCACGACCGGCACGGCCCAGGCCCTCGGCCCGGAGGGCACGACGCCGCTGTCGATCGGGGTCATGCGCATGGTGATCGGCGGGACCGGGCTCGCGGTCATCGCGTTCCTCCTGGCCGCACGCCACCACCGGAGGATGCCGGCGGATGCGTCGCGGGGGCCCGGCTGGGGCGCGCGTCCGGTGGCGCTCATGGTGCTGACCGGCTTCTGTCTGGCGCTGTACCAGCCGCTGTTCTTCCTCGGGACCGCCCGCAACGGTGTCGCCGTGGGCACCGTGGTGGCGCTCGGATCCGCGCCGATCCTCGCGGGGCTCCTCGAATGGGCCCTGACCCGCCGGGTGCCGAGCGCGACGTGGATGCTCGCGACCGCCCTGGCCACGGTCGGCGTCGCGCTCCTGGGTTTCGGCGGCGAGGCCGGCGGAACCGGCGGCACCGACCCGGTCGGCGTCCTCGGCAGCATCGGAGCGGGGGCCTCGTTCGCCGTCATCGCCAATGCGCAGCGACGACTGCTGGACTCCGGCTGCGATCCGTTCACCGTCGTCGGCGGCATGGGCGCCAGCTCGGCGATCCTGTCCGCCTTCGTGCTGCCGTTCGTCGACATCTCCTGGATGGGCACGACGGCCGGACTCGTGATGGCGCTGTGGCTCGGGCTGGCGACGATCTCGATCGCCTACGTGCTGTTCACCTGGGGCCTGGGAGGACTCACCGCCGCCACCGCAGCGACACTGACCCTCGGCGAGCCGCTGACCGCCAGCATCCTGGGCATCACCGTGCTCGGTGAGCGGCTGTCCGTGCTGGCGATCGTCGGTCTGCTCGTCCTCGCGTTCGGGCTCGCGCTCCTCGCGTGGGGATCCCGCGCTGCGCGCGACCCGCGTCCGTTCGCCGTGGAGGCCTGACCGTGGCCGCGTTCGCCACCCCCGCGCCGCTGCCGCGCGCTCGGCGCCAGCCACCAGCCCGCGAGACTTCACGAATGTCACCGAATCGCCCCGAGAACGTGACATTCGTGAAGTCTCGCGGGGTTGGGAGCGTCGCAATCGTGAAGTCTCGCGGGGTGGGGAGCGTCACATGACCATCGAGATCCGGGTCGACGACCTCACCGGCGCCGAGACACGCGACCTGATCGCGCTCCACTTGGCCGGCATGCACGACACCTCCCCGCCGGAGAGCGTGCACGCGCTGGATGTGGACGACCTCCGGCATCCGTCCGTCACGTTCTGGTCGGCGTGGACAAACGGTGAGCTCGCCGGCATCGGCGCGCTGAAGATGCTCGACGCCGATCGCGGCGAGCTCAAATCGATGCGCGTCGATGACCGGTTCCGCGGCACCGGGGTGGGCCGTGCCCTGCTCGAGCACATCACCGCCGTCGCCCGCGAACGCGGGATGACGAGCCTCTGGCTGGAGACCGGCAGCCCGGACGACTTCGTTCCGGCGCAGCGCCTCTACGAACGTGCGGGGTTCACGCGCTGCGGGCCGTTCGAGGGGTACGCCGACGATCCGTTCTCGGTCTTCATGACCCGCGCGCTGTGACGCGGTGATCAGGCGGGCGTCACGAGCGCGGTCGCGAACGCGGCGACCCCTTCGCCCCGGCCGGTGAACCCCAGCCCGTCGGTCGTCGTCGCCGACACCGACACCGGAGCCCCCCCGAGCGCAGCCGACAGCACCGCTTCCGCCTCTGCCCGTCGCCCGGCGAAGCGTGGGCGGTTCGCCTGCACCTGCACCGCGACATTGCCCACGCGCCATCCGGCTTCGCCGACGAGGGCCAGAGTGCGTCCGAGGAACACGTCGGCGTGTGCTCCGGCGTACTCGGGGTGATCGGTGCCGAAATGCGTGCCGATGTCGCCGAGGCCGGCAGCCGACAGAAGCGCGTCGACGATCGCGTGCGCCACGGCGTCGCCGTCGGAATGACCCGACAGGGCAGCCTCTCCCGGCCACTCGAGTCCGGCGAGCCAGAGTGCACCCTCACCGCCGAACGCGTGCACGTCGGTGCCCATGCCGACGCGTGGCCTCCGGGACTCTGCGTCCAGGTGCGCGGCGGCCGGGACGAGCGGATGCTGCGCCACCAGCGCCCGCGCCCGCTCGAGGTCGGCGGGGGTGGTGATCTTGAAGGCGAGCGGGTCCCCCACGACCACGCCGACCGGGTGACCCGCGGCGGCCAGCACGGCGGCATCGTCGGTGTAGTCCTGCTCGGCCGTGCGGTACGCGGCATCGAGAACGTCGCGGCGGAAGCCCTGCGGGGTCTGCGCGGCCGAGAGCTCCGACCGGTCCACGGCCGCGACGATCACGGAGTCTTCGACGCGCTTGATCGTGTCGATCACCGGCAGCACCGGGATGACACCGAACGCGCCCGCGTCGATCGCCGCGATCACGCGGTCGAACGAGGATGCCGGGGTCAGGGCCCGCGCCGCGTCGTGCACCAGCACGATCTCGACGTCGGGCCATACGCGCGACAGGCCCGCCTGGACCGACGTCTGGCGGGTGTCGCCGCCGGCGACGACGGAGACGAGGTCGCGGCGGTCGCCGGACGCGGCGAGCGCGTCCGTGAGCGCATCGCCCTCGCGGCCGGCAGGCGCGACGACGATGACCTGCGCGAGGCCCGCCTCGAACACCCCCCGGAGGGCGTGCCGCAGCATGGTGTGCTCGTCGATCCCGACGAACGCCTTCGGCGCACCGGCGCCCAGACGGGCACCGGATCCGGCGGCCACGACGATGACCGCGACTCGCGGGACGGGCACTGCAACTGTCACGCGACCACGCTATCGGGTCTCGATACGCTGACCGGCGCTCGCTACCGAACCTTGCGTCGCTGATGGATCAACGCGGGCATCGCTCGCATCGATCCGTCGAGTCAGCTGGCCAAGACCTCGTCGAGGATGACGCCGGCCTTCTCCTCGTCGGTCTTCTCCGCGAGGGCGAGCTCCGAAATGAGGATCTGCTTCGCCTTGGCGAGCATGCGCTTCTCGCCCGCCGACAGCCCACGGTCCTGATCGCGGCGCCACAGGTCGCGCACGACCTCGCTGACCTTGATGACATCGCCGGAGGCCAGCTTCTCGAGATTGGCCTTGTACCGGCGCGACCAGTTGGTCGGCTCCTCGGTGAACGGAGCACGCAGCACTTCGAACACCTTGTCCAAGCCCTCTTTGCCGATGACGTCGCGAACGCCCACGAGATCGACATTGTCTGCCGGGACCTCGATGACCAGGTCGCCCTGAGTGACGTTGAGCTTCAGGTATTTCTTGGTCTCGCCCTTGATGACCCGTTCTTTGACTTCGATGATCGTCGCCGCGCCGTGGTGCGGGTAAACAACGGTTTCGCCAACCTCAAAAAGCATGGAGTTATGTCCTTTCGGCAACCTCTAGGATACCACAGGCGAACATGCGGTAAGGTTCGCCGCCTACCCCGCCAGGCGTCCCCACGCCGCTCGGGCCGACCCCCTAGAATGGCTGACGAAGCCGTCATCCGCACCTGGAGGATCCGTGAAATCGCGCCTCATCGCGTCGCTCGCCATCGGCGCTCTCGTCGTCTTCGGAACGAGCGGTTGCGCCATGCTCTCCACGCAGGCCACGACGATCCCGTACTCCCCCGCGGACGGCGTGAACGTCCCCAACGGCGGTCCGCTCGAGATCCGCAACGTGCTGATCGTCGCGAACGAGGAGGGCACCGAGGGCAACCTCGTCGCCGCCATCGTGAACACCACCGACAAGGCGCAGACGCTGTCGATCGAGTACGGCGACGGCGGCAGTGAGAGCATCCGCGTCCGGGCGAACGAGATCCTGAGCCTCGGCACCGAGGACACCGACCCGCTGTTGCTCGAGGACATCGACACGATGCCCGGCGCCGACATCCCGATGTACTTCCAGTCCGGCGACGCCGAGGGCGTCACCGTGGCCGTCCCGGTGCTGGACGGTTCGCTGAGCTACCTGTCCGATCTCGTCCCGTAACGAGACCGGCGGGCGGCCTCGGACTCAGCTCTCGAAACGGTAGCCGAGTCCCCGGACGGTCACGAGCATCGTGGGCTCGCTCGGGCTCTCCTCGATGCGCGAGCGGATCCGCTTGATGTGCACGTCGAGCGTCTTGGTGTCGCCGAAGTAGTCGGTGCCCCACACGCGGTCGATGAGCTGTCCGCGCGTGAGCACACGACCGGCGTTGCGCATCAGCACCTCGAGCAGCTCGAACTCCTTCAGCGGCATGTTGATCTCGCGCGTGTCGACCGCGACCGTGTGGCGATCGATGTCCAGCACCACCCGGCCGCCGTCGAGGATGTGATCCTCGAGGTCGGCCTCGGTCTGGGCAAGACGACGCAGTACCGCGCGCATGCGCGCGAGCAGCTCACGTGCCGAGTAGGGCTTTGTCACGTAGTCGTCGGCGCCGAGCTCGAGACCCACCACGATGTCGACTTCGGAATCCTTGGCGGTCAGCATGATGATCGGGACCGCAGAGGTGGAGCGGATCTGGCGGCACACCTCGGTTCCCGGCATCCCCGGGAGCATCAGGTCGAGCAGGACGATGTCGGCGCCGCGATCGCGGTACGCGACGAGGGCGGCCGGGCCGTCTTCGGCGATCTCGACCTCGTAGCCCTCCCGGCGCAGCAGGTAGGCGAGCGGGTCGGCGAGGTCGGGCTCGTCCTCGACGAGTAGGACACGGGTCATACGGGGGCTCCGTTCGTGGAGGGCGCGGATGCTGCGGCCTTGGGCTTCTTCTTCTTGCGAGCGCGCGTGGGCCGCGGCTGGTCTGCCGGTGGCTCGACCAGTGGGAGTCGGATGGTGAAGGTGGATCCGCGACCGGGGCGCGACCACAGTCGCACCTCGCCGCCATGGCGCTGGATGGCGTGCTTGACGATGGCCAGTCCGAGCCCGGTGCCACCGGTGCGACGCGAGCGGGCCTGATCGGCGCGGTAGAAGCGCTCGAACACCCGCTCCTGATCGGCCTCGGCGATGCCGATGCCCCGGTCGGTGACGGCGATCTCGACGATCTCGCCCACCGCCTTGACGCCGATGCCGACGCTGGACCCGCTCGGCGAATAGGCGATGGCGTTGGCCATGAGATTCCCGACCGCTTCGCTCAGGATCTGCGCGTCGCCGCGGACGAACAGCCCGCGCTCCCCACCACGGACGAGCTCGACACCGGAGGAACCGGCCTGGATGGCGTGCGCCTCGATCGCCGATGTCACGACCTCGTCGACGGCCACGTCACGCTCGTCGTTGAGTTCGTCGGCCGCCTGCAGCCGCGACAGATTCATGATGCGCGACGTGAGCTGGGCGAGGCGAGCAGCCTCCGCACTCAGCCGCCCCGCGAAGTTGCGCACCTGATCCGGGTCGTCGGCGGCGGACTCGATCGCCTCGGCAAGCAGGCTCACCGCGCCCACCGGAGTCTTCAGCTCGTGGCTGGTGTTGGCGACAAAGTCGCGGCGCATCTGCTCGACGCGTTCCCGCTCGGTGATGTCGCGCAGCACAAGCAAGGTCAGCCGCGCGGAGAGCCGCGTGGCGCGAACGACGACCAGGCGGGGTTCGGCCGGCGGGGCACCGCGGCGCAGCCGAAGCGTCGTGGTGGCCGTCGACTGCGGCCCGGTCGCCTCGTGGTCGCGCACCCGGCGCGCGATCAGCCGCAGCTCGTCGGAAGGAAGGACATCGCCCTCGCCGAGGTGGAACGGCACGGCGGCCGCGGAGGCGACCAGCACGGTGGAGGATGCGTCCACGACGACCGCGGCATCGTCCAGGCCGTGCAGGACGTCGCGCACGCCGCCCGGGATCTCGGTGGACGTCTGCATGCGCATGCGATCGCGCGCCCGCAGTGCCACGACGATCACCACGGAAACCGAGCCTCCGATGATCACCCCGACGAGGAGGGCGAGCAGCGCCAGCTGCGTCTCATCCATGCATCCAGCGTAGACGGCGCACGTCGGCGTCCCCGGGCGATCGCCTCCGCCCACGGAGGGTGGCAAGTACTATTCATTCCTGCGGCACCATCCGTTAACCTTCGCTGGCGACAATCACCAAGGTCGCGGGCCCGCCCGCGCAACAGGAGAGGTGTGCGATGCGCGAAGTATTCCATCAGTCACTCGAGGACGTCCAGGGACGCCTCGTCGAGATCGCCGAGCTCGTGACGGTGGCCATCGACAAGGCCACCCGCGCGTTCGGTACGAGTGACGTCGCCTTGGCCGAAGAGGTCATCGAGGCCGATGCGGTCATCGACGACAAGGCCATCGAACTCGACGAACTCGCGATCGAGATCCTCGCCCGGCAGCAGCCGGTCGCCAGAGACCTCCGCATCGTCGTCAGTGCGCTGCGGATCAGCGCGTCGCTGGAGCGCATGGGCGACATCGCCGAGCACATCGCGCAGCTGACTCGCATGCGCTTCCCCGAGCGCGCCATCCCGAAGGGTCTCAAGTCGACCTTCACGAAGATGGGTGCGTTGGATGTCGAGGTCGCCCGCAAGCTCACGGAGCTGCTGCGCACCGAGGATCCCGCGCTCGCCGACGAGATCCGCAACGACGACGACAAGCTCGACGACCTGCACGTCAGCGTCTTCGAGAAGGTGCTCAGCGACACCTGGCAGGGCGAGGCGTCGGCCACCGTCGATGCGACCCTGGCCAGCCGGTACCACGAGCGCTTCGCCGACCACGCGGTGTCGGTCGCGAAGAAGGTCGTCTACCTGTCGACCGGCGACTGGACCGTCGAGACCGACACCATCGACGTCGTCGTTCCGGTGCAGTAGCCCGTAGGACGACAGCAGCGGCCGGATGCCTGGGTTCAGGCATCCGGCCGCTTCGTCGCGTCTGGTCGCCGATGCGCGGGACGCACGCATGACCGAGGTGTCAGGTCGTGTGGCTTCCGATCCGCTCAACCCGCAGCACCTGCCACCCCGTTCAAGGCTCGACATGACGAGGTGGCAGTCCCTGCGTCTTCCGGCGACGGCGAACCGCACGAACTGCCACCTCACGGCGCGGCACGGCACCGCGAGAAAGCGTGCGGCGGGCGCGAGCGCCTAGTGCTTGGCGCCCTGATTGGCCACCGCGGCCGCGCCGGCAGCCGCCGCCTCGGGGTCGAGGTACTCGGCGGGCGCGATCGGCGTGAGGTCTTCCCCCAGGCGGTACACGAGCGGGATGCCCGTGGGGATGTTCAGCTCGGCGATGTCGGCGTCGCTGATGCCGTCGAGGTGCTTGACCAGCGCGCGCAGCGAATTGCCGTGGGCGGTGACGAGCACGGTCTTGCCGGAGCGGAGGTCGGGGGCGATCGTGCTCTCCCAGTAGGGCAGCAGCCGGTCGATGACGAGCTTGAGCGACTCGGTCCGAGGGATCTCGCCGTCGATTCCCGCGTAGCGCGGGTCGCCGACCTGGCTGAACTCCGAGTCGTCATCCAGCGGCGGCGGCGGCACGTCGAAGGATCGACGCCAGAGCATGAACTGCTCCTGACCGAACTCGGCGAGGGTCTGCGCCTTGTCCTTGCCCTGCAGGGCACCGTAGTGGCGCTCGTTCAGGCGCCAGGTGCGCGTCACCGGGATCCACAGCCGGTCGGCGGCATCCAGCGCGAGGTTCGCGGTCTGAATGGCACGGCTGAGCACGGACGTGTACAGCACGTCAGGCAGGATGCCGGCTTCGGCCAGCAGCTCGCCGCCGCGCGTGGCCTCGGCCTTGCCCTGGTCGGTCAGGCGCACGTCGACCCAGCCTGTGAAGAGGTTCAGCTCGTTCCACTCGCTCTGGCCGTGACGAAGGAGGATCAGGGTGTGAGGCGCGGTCATGGCCCCATGATAGCGACGCGCGATGACGAGTCCGGGCGCCGGTCACCACCGGTCGAGCCTGGCATCATGGCCTGATGGTCGCCGCTCCCGCTCCCCGAGGGCAGGAGGGGCGACGGCCCGTGGGACGCCTGACCCGCGGGACGACCGGAACCAATCGGCTCCGCCGTGTGGACCGGTGGATCGCCCGGCAGCCGGTGCTGCGGCGCACAGCCGATCCGCTCGTGATCGACCTGGGATACGGGGCGAGCGGCGTGACCGCGTTCGAACTGCACGCTCGGCTCGCGAAGATGCGCCCCGATGTCGAGGTGCTCGGCCTCGAGATCGATCCCGCCCGCGTGCAGCGCGCCACCGCACAGCTGCAGGAGGTCCGCGAGGGCGGCGGCAGCTTCGCCGCCGATGCCGCGGTCAGCTTCGCCCGCGGCGGCTTCGAGGTGCCGACCCCGGGTGGGCGCGCGCCCGCGGTGATCCGCGCGATGAATGTGCTCCGCCAGTACGAAGAGGGCGAGGTCGCCGCGGAGTGGATCCGCATGGCCGGGCGCCTCGCGCCGGACGGGCTGCTGATCGAGGGCACGTGCGACGAGCTGGGCCGGATCTGCACGTGGGTCGCGATCGGAGCGGATGCCGCACCCCGCACACTCTCGATCTCGCTGCGGCTGTCCGGACTGCAGCATCCCTCCATCGCCGCGGAGCGGCTCCCGAAAGCGCTCATCCACCGCAACGTCCCCGGCGAACCCGTGCACGCGCTGCTGTCCGCGCTCGATGCCGAATGGGATCGTGCATCCGGGCTGTCGACGTTCGGGCCGTCGCAGCGGTGGGAGGCGGCACTTCGCGCACTGCGCGAGCAGGGCTGGCCGCTGCGGGAGCAGTCGCGGTGGCGGCTGGGCGAACTCACCGTCCCGTGGTCGAGCGTGGCTCCGCTCTGACCCCGGGCGCTGCGAGTCGCCGCCCGGTCAGATCCTCGGCACGCAGCCGCGCGCCTCGGCAGCCGGCATCCCCGTCGCCATCAACAGGTCGACCGCGAGCGGCCGCAGGGCCGCGATGAGGTTCTGCTCCCCCAGACTCGCGCCCGGGAGGATGGCGGCCGGGTCGAGCCGCCCGGCGACCGAGCGCACCGCCTCGCGTGCGATGGGCTCGAGCGAGATGTCCTCGAGCGACCCGGCGATCACGCCCGCGCCGCGGCCGAGGTCGGCGAGCAGGTCGGCGGCGACCGGGCGGGCCTGGCCGTCGTCGCACAGGTAGACCACGCGTCGCGCGATCACCCGGAGATTGCGGGTCGCGAGGTCGGTCGACTGGCGGATCCGGTCATGGCGCTGCAGCTCGGAGCGCTGCCGCCGCAGGAACGGCGAGATGCGGGCGATCGCGCGGCCAGAATCCAGCGACGTCGACCAGGCGTCCACGGATGCCTGCAGCGCACGTGCCTTCTCCAGCCCGCGCTCCGCTCGGAGCCGGTCGCCCCGTCGGAGCGCCTGCGCGAGCGTCGCGAAGACGCCGTCGATCGATCGGTACAGCTCCAGACCCTCCCGCGCCTCGGTGCGCTGCAGCGTGCGCGGGATGAGCGCGGTGACCAGCAGCGCCGCGGCCCCACCGATCAATCCGTCGACGAGGCGCAGGAACGGGGCGTTGGCGGGGATCACCATGACGATGAGCGCCTGGATGGCCGCGGCGATCGCGAAGCTCGCCTGCGCCGAGAGGAACCGGGCGACGACGAGCGTCACCCCCAGCGCGAGCCCCAGCTGCCACCAGCCCGAGCCCGCCACCAGCAGGAGCAGCTCCGCGACGAGGATGCCCACCAGCATCCCCACGACCGTCTCCAGCACCCGACGAGGGCGGGCATCGCGCACCAGGCCCAGGCTCGACACGCAGACGGTCGCCGCGAGGAGCGGAGCGGGGTGACCGAGCACGGAGTGCGCGAAGGCGAAGGCGCCGGTGGTCGCCACGACGATCTGCACGATCGCGATCGAAGAGCCCTGTACCCGTCGGAGCCCGGAGCGCGGATCCACGCGCGACCGCCATCCGGTGGGGATCGCCGTCGTGATCGGCTGGGAACGGCGATCGTCGGTCATCAGCGGCCTGATGTCGGGTACGGCGTTCGGGTCACCGTCGCGCGCCGATGCGGGGCAGGCGCGGAACCTGAGCCGCCTTGCCCGCCTCGGGAGGAACGATCGTCTCCTGCGCGGCCGCGATCGGCCCGTCGGGTGTCTGCACGGTCAGATCCGCGTCGGATGGAGCCGAGCGGCGCACGAGCGCAAGCGCGATCGGGCCGTCCTCGTAGTGCAGCGCGACCGAGGTCACGACGCCGATGACGTCGTCGCCGGCCAGCACTGAGGCACCCGGCTCCGGCAGGACGGTGTCGCTGCCGTCGAGGTGCAGAGCGATGAGGCGGCGAGGCGGATGCCCCAGATTGTGCACCTTCGCGACGGTCTCCTGACCGCGATAGCAGCCTTTGTCCAGATGCACCGCGGTGCGCAGCCAGTCGGTCTCATGCGGAAGCGCTCGGTCGTCGACCTCCGCCGACCAGCGCGGGCGCCATGCCGCGACCCGCAGCGCATCGGCGGCGACGAGCCCGGCCAGAGCGATCTCGCCCGCGGCGGCAGCTCCCGCAAGGCGCTGCTCCTCTTCGCGGGTCACCACGACCTCAGACCAATCGCGCTCCTGTGCCGGGTGCGGCTGCACGAGCGCGTACCCGACTCCACCGGCGCTGACCGCGGGCCACGGGTCGATCCACCTCAGGGGCACGCCGGACGGGGCGGCCGGTTCGACGCCGGCGAGTCCGGCGGGCGTCCCGCCGATCACCGCGTACTCATCCGAGGCATCGCGGGGGTCGACCCGCAGCCGGAAGCGCATTTTGCGCAGCCAAGCCAGGAGCGGCTCGGCGTCCCCCCGATCGACCACGAGCCACGTCGTCTCGCCGTCGTCGATGACCGCCGCCGCATGTTCGATGCGGCCGTTCGGATCCAGCACGAGCAGTTCGGTGCTCTCGCCGGGATGCAGGCGCGTGAGGGCCTGGCTCGTCAGCGAGTCCAGCCAGGACAGCCGATCTTCGCCGGAAACGGCGAGGACCGCGCGGTCGCCCAGGGGCGCCACCGCCGACCCGTTCGCCAGTGAGCGCTGCTCGACCAGCGGATTGCCGGCGTGGCGGAGGCGCTCGCCGTCGAGGACGGCGCCGGGGACGGATGCGAAGACTGAGGCCATCACTCCACCCGCGCGAGGCGCGCGGACGCGTGCGAGCCGAGTTCGCGGCCGAGCGCGGCGATGTCCCAGGCCCACAGCAGGTGGGCATCCACCAGGCCGTACATGCGGGATGCCGCGGCGTACACGCGCGTGCCGGCCGGACGCACGACCGCATCGGTCGCCAGATCGATGCGCGGGCCCTTGATCTGACCGAGGTACAGCTCGCTCACCCCGTCGGAGTGCACCAGCGAGACCTCGATATCGAATCCGCCGTCGGCGTTGCGGAGCTCTTCGACATCGTCCGCAGTGCGGTCGGCTCCGGCAGCGACGGGCGGAAGCAGGCCGGGGCCGGGGTCGGCATCCAGCGCCGGACGGGCCAGACGCCAGTATCCGGTCTCGGCGACCAGGAGGGTACGCGCCCGCTCACCGTCGGCGGCCGCGTCGGCGAGCAGCCACGCGCTGGCCGAGTAGTTCAGGTATGGCCCGCCGTCGTGGCTGAAACTCACGCGGTGGTGGAACTCGCCCGCGAACCGCTGATCGCCGACTTCGTAGTCGATGACCCCGGTGCCCTCCCAGACACCGAGCAGCCAGGACAGCGGCGCGAGATCGGCAGGCAGGTCGGTGGGAAGATCCAGCACGACGCAGCCCGTCAGCGCTGGCCGCGGTAGAGGTTCTTCAGCACCACGACCGAGGTGAAGGCGATCGCAAGCGACGCGAGGCCCAGCAGCCCGACGAAGAAGAGTTCGAGTGCGACGAGATCCATGGGAACACTCTAACCGGGAACGACCGCGGCCAGTCCGAAGCCGAGGCTGATGACGCCCATCACCAGGAGCGCACCCAGCGCGCTGGCGGCGACCCGCTCGGTGAAGCCCTGCGATCGGCCGTAGCCGAGCTGGACCGCGAACGCCAGCACCAGGCACGCGCCGAGCGCGACGGTCAGCCACGCGGCACGCCACTCCCCCGGCACGAAGAGCCCGATGGCGACGCCGGCGAGCGCCGCGGCGATCCACACGGCGATGATGCCGCCGAGAGTCCCGCGGGGTGCCAGTTCGGGCGTTGCCCCATGCGCATCCACGTGCTCATTCTCGCCCATCACGGGCCTCGCGGGTACCTCTGCAGCACATACCGGAAGATGCAGAGCGCCCTAAGCCCTAAACTGGACGTCTCGGCGCCATTCCGCGCTGGAAGGACGGCGTTTTGGCACAGCTTCTGGTTCTGAGCTCCGCGCAGGGCGGCGGCCCCGTCCTGCCTTCGCTCGAACTGCTGAGCCACCGGGTCCGCCAGATCCCCGCCGAACCCGCGCAGCTGGTGAACGCGCCCAGTGCCGACATCATCTTCGTCGACGCGCGCATCGACCTGGTCGGGGCGAAGTCGCTCTGCAAGATCCTGAACACGACCGGCCTGGACGCACCGCTCCTGCTGGTCGTCACGGAGGGCGGACTGACCGCCGTCTCCACGGACTGGGGCGTCGACGACGTGATCCTGGTCACTGCCGGCCCGGCTGAGGTGGATGCCCGCGTGCGACTGGCGATCGGCCGGATGACGAAGGACGCGGTCTCGACCCGCATCCAGACCTCCGGCATCTCGATCGACGAGTCCTCGTACTCGGCGAAGGTGCACGGCAAGCCCTTGGACCTCACGTACAAGGAGTTCCAGCTCCTGCACTTCTTCGCGACGCATCCGTCCCGCGTCTTCACCCGGGAGCAGCTGCTGAGCGAAGTGTGGGGCTACGACTACTTCGGCGGCACCCGCACGGTGGACGTGCACGTGCGACGACTGCGCGCCAAGCTCGGCGACCTCGAACAGCTGATCGGAACCGTCCGCAACGTCGGCTACCGATTCAACGTGTACGAGGAAGATCAGCTGCCGACCGCACGCGAGCGCACCGGCGCGTCCTAGTTCATACAACCGTCACCTCACCCTGCAATGATGAGGGGATGATAGGCAACGAGCTGCTGGATGCCGGTCTCGGCGACGCAGACGACGACGACTTCGACCTCTCCGAGGCCTTCGACTCGCAACTCCCGGACAATCGCTACCTCGACCGCGAGCTGAGCTGGCTGGCATTCAACCAGCGGGTGCTCGAGCTCGCCGAGGACCCAGCGCTGCCGGTGCTGGAGCGGGCCAACTTCCTGGCGATCTTCGCGAGCAATCTGGACGAGTTCTTCATGGTCCGCGTGGCCGGTCTCAAGCGACGCATCCTGACCGGCCTCGCCGTCCCGACCAACGTCGGACGCTCGCCGCAGGAGGTGCTCGCCGACATCTCCGCAGACGCCCACGCCCTGCAGCTGCGCCATGCTGATGCCTGGACCACCCAGGTGCGTCCGGCACTGGCCGACGCCGGCATCGAGGTCATGTCGTGGGACGCGCTGGAAGACGATGAGCGCGCTCGCCTCTCCGAGTACTTCCAGGCGCAGGTCTTCCCGGTGCTCATGCCGCTGGCGGTCGACCCCGCCCATCCGTTCCCCTACATCTCCGGACTGTCGCTGAATCTCGCGATCCGCATCCGCAACGCCCGCACCGGCCGCCAGGAGTTCGCGCGACTGAAGGTGCCCCCGATGCTGCCGCGGTTCGTCGACGTCTCGCGTCACGGTGACACGGTGCGCTACCTCCCTCTCGAGGAGCTCATCGCCAACCACCTGGGCGACCTGTTCCCCGGTATGGAGATCCTCGACCACCACGCGTTCCGGTTGACGCGCAACGAGGACGTCGTCATCGAGGAGGACGAGACCGAGAACCTCATCCAGGCCCTCGAGGCCGAGCTGCTGCGGCGACGCTTCGGGCCGCCGATCCGTCTCGAGGTCGGCGACGACATGGACGACCTCACCCTCGATCTGCTGATCAGCGAGCTGGACATCACCGCCGCCGAGGTCTACCGCCTCCCCGGCGCGCTCGATCTGCGCGGGCTGTTCGACCTCGCCAAGATCGATCGCCCGGAGCTGCACTTCCCGGCGCACGTGCCGACCACGGCGCTGGCCTTCCAGCCGCCGGAGCAGAACGGCCGATCCGACATCTTCGCCGCGATCCGCAAGGGCGACGTGCTCGTGCATCACCCGTACGAGTCGTTCGCGACGAGCGTGCAGGCCTTCCTCGAGCAGGCCGCGCGCGACCCGCACGTGCTCGCCATCAAGCAGACGCTGTACCGCACCTCCGGCGACAGCCCCATCGTGCAGGCGCTGATCGACGCCGCCGAGGCCGGCAAGCAGGTGCTCGCGCTGGTGGAGGTCAAGGCCCGCTTCGACGAGGCCGCGAACATCGTCTGGGCGCGCAAGCTCGAGAAGGCGGGCGTGCACGTCGTCTACGGCCTGGTGGGGCTGAAGACCCACTGCAAGCTCGCCCTCGTCATCCGCGAGGAGGACGGGATGCTGCGCAGCTACAGTCACATCGGCACCGGCAATTACAACCCGAAGACCAGCCGCATCTACGAGGATTTCGGGCTGTTCACGAAGGACGAGCAGGTCGGCAAGGATCTCACGCGTCTGTTCAACGAGCTGTCGGGCTACGCGATCGAGAAGAAGTTCAAGCGTCTGCTCGTCGCGCCCCTGCACCTGCGCAAGGGTCTGCTCCGACTCATCGAGAAGGAACGGCGCAACGCCGCGGCGGGCAAGCCCTCCGGCATCCGGATCAAGGTCAACTCCATGGTCGACGAGCAGATCATCGACGCGCTCTACCGCGCGAGCCAGGCAGGCGTCCCGGTCGAGGTCTGGGTGCGCGGCATCTGCTCGCTCCGCCCGGGCGTCGAAGGCATGAGCGAGCACATCGTCGTGCGCAGCATCCTGGGCCGGTACCTCGAGCACTCGCGGATCTTCATGTTCGCGAACGACGGCGACCCGCAGGTCTACATCGGCAGCGCCGACATGATGCACCGCAACCTCGACCGCCGCGTCGAGGCGCTGGTGCGCGTCGTCGCGCCCGCGCACCTGAAGGAGATCACCGATCTGTTCGATGTCGCGATGAGTGACGGAACCAGCTCCTGGTGGCTGGGTCCCGAGGGCGAGTGGACCCGCCACAGCATCGGTGAGGACGGCAAGCCGCTCATCGACATCCAGGAGCGCACGATCAACGCCGTCCAGCGCCGCCGGCGGGCACGGGCGGTGCGATGACCGACACCGCTGTCTACGCCGCAGGTGGCGTTCTCTGGCGGATCGTCGACGAGAAGCTCCTGGTACTGCTCATCCACCGCACGAAGTACCGCGACGTCACGCTGCCCAAGGGCAAGGTCGACCCCGGCGAGATGCTCGCCGAGACCGCCATGAGGGAGATCTTCGAAGAGACCGGCGTCCGGGTGAGCTTGGGCGTTCCGGTCGGCATCTCGCGATACCTGATGCCGAACAAGAGGCAGAAGATCGTCCACTACTGGGCGGCGGAGGCGACGGACGCCGCGATCCGCTCCTCGGCGTTCGTGCCCAACAAGGAGATCGCGGCACTCGAGTGGGTTCCGCTGAAGAAGGCCGCCGGCAGGCTCAGCTACCCGGTTGACGTCGAGATCCTCGAGTACTTCGAGCGACTCGTCGATGAGCGCGTGCTGCGCACATTCCCGCTCATCGTGCTCCGGCACGCCAAGGCCGTGTCCCGCGAGAACTGGGACCAGTCCGACACCGCACGGCCGCTCTCATCGAAGGGCAAGAAACAGGCGCACTCCATCGTCGGACCGCTCTTGGCGTTCGGTGCACGCAAAATCGTCTCCAGCCCCGCGGTGCGGTGCGTCAAGACCGTCACGCCGTTGTCGGCCGCGCTCGGTCGTCGGATCGACACGACCGCGCTGATCAGTCAGGACGCCTGGGAGGATGGCGCCTCCGATGCGCGCACGGTCGTGGGTCAGCGCGTGCGCAGTCGCAAGCCCACGGTCCTGTGCAGCCACGGACCCGTTCTTCCCGAGATCCTCACCGAGATCGCCCTGGCGACGGGCACGCTCCGCGGGTCCTACCTCGGGAGCGCGTCGGCCCTGGAGACGGCGGCCTTCTCGGTCGTGCACCTGTCCGTCGACAATCCCGGTTCCGGGATCGTCGCGATCGAGACGCACGCGCCGAAAATCTGACCCGATCGGGGATCTTCCCCCGATCCATTCACCTGAATCCCGTTCACCTTCCGTTCACCTTCCGACGCCCAGTCTCTTAAGAGTCGGTGTCTACGGTCAGTGCGTGCCCCGCACCGGGCACACAACCCTGACAACCGTGAAGGATTCACAGTGAAGCTCTCCCGAATTGCCAAGATCGGCGCCATCGGCGCCGTCGCGGCCCTCGCCCTCACCGCTTGCGCGTCCAACGAGTCCGGTGGCACCGCCACGACCGACCCGTCGGCTCCCGCCGGCCTCTCCGGCGAGCTCGCCGGCTCCGGCGCCTCGTCGCAGGAGGTCGCTGTCCAGGCGTGGACCGCCGGCTTCCAGGGCGCGAACCCGGACGTCACCATCAACTACGACCCCGCCGGTTCCGGCGCGGGCCGCGAGTCCTTCCAGGCCGGCGCCGTGCAGTTCGCGGGCTCCGACCGCGCGTTCAAGCTCGACGAGATCGAGGCAGGCCCGTGGGATGCGTGCGCCGACGGCTCCGGCATCATCGAGCTGCCGACCTACATCTCCCCCATCGCCGTGATCTTCAACATCGACGGCGTCGACGAGCTCAACCTCGACGCCGCCACGATCGCCGGGCTCTTCGCCGGCACGATCACCAGCTGGGACGACCCGGCTATCGCCGCGCTGAACCCCGACGCGACGCTGCCGGCCCTCGCCGTCACGCCCGTGCACCGCACCGACGACTCGGGCACCACCGAGAACTTCACCGACTACCTGTTCCAGGCCGCACCCACCGTGTGGACCTCCGAGCCGGACGGTGTCTGGCCGCTGAGCACCGGTGAGGGCGCCCAGGGCACCTCCGGTGTGGTCTCCGCCGTCTCCGGTGGGAACGGCACGGTCGGCTACGCCGACGCGTCGCGCGCCGCCGAAGAGGGTCTGTCGACCGCCGCCGTCCAGGTCGGCGAGGAGTTCGTCACCTACTCGCCCGAGGCCGCTGCCGCCGTCGTGGACGAGTCGCCGTTCGAGGACGGCCGGAGCGAGGGCGACCTCGCCATCGCGCTGGACCGCACCACCGAGGTGGCCGGCGTCTACCCGATCGTCCTGGTCAGCTACATGATCGCGTGCGAGGAGTACACCGACCCCGCGACTGCGTCGCTGGTGAAGGGCTTCCTCACGTACATCGCCAGCCCCGAGGGTCAGCAGGCCGCTGCCGATGCAGCCGGCAACGCTCCCATCTCGGAGTCCCTCACCGAGCAGGTCAACGCGGCGATCGATCTGATCGTCACCCAGTAGTTCCGCATACCCGGTCCGGTGCCCACGGGCACCGGACCGGGTATCACCCTGAACGGCCCGAACTCGAGACAGGATGTCATGACCACCACTACCGCTCCGGCCGCGGTCAAGGCCAAGCAGCGGCCCGGAGATCGCTGGTTCTCGGGAACGGCGCTGTTCGCAGGATCGATGATCCTGGTCACCCTCGCCGCCGTCGCGATCTTCCTCATCGTCCAGTCGATCCCCGGAATGACCGCGACGAGCGAGACCGCCTCACTGCTCACCGGGAACTTCTGGCAGTATGTCGGCCCGCTCGCGTTCGGCACCGTCTGGGCATCTCTGCTCGCGCTGCTGATGGCGGTCCCACTCTCGGTGGCGGTCGCCCTCTTCATCTCGCACTACGCGCCGCGCCGTCTGGCGCAGACCCTCGGCTACATCGTCGACCTGCTGGCTGCGGTCCCCTCGGTCGTCTTCGGCCTGTGGGGCATTATGGTCCTCGCGCCCGCCGTTCAGCCGGTGTACGCGTGGCTCAACGCCAACGCCGGCTGGTTCCCCCTCTTCAGCGGAACGGTCTCCAGCACCGGGCGCACGATCTTCACCGCATCCATCGTCCTGGCGGTGATGGTCGTCCCGATCATCACCGCGATCTGCCGCGAGATCTTCCTCCAGACTCCGGTCCTGCACGAGGAAGCCGCGCTCGCCCTCGGCGCGACCCGCTGGGAGATGGTCAAGATGGCCGTCTTCCCCTTCGGCCGCAGCGGAATCGTCTCGGCGTCCATGCTCGGCCTCGGCCGCGCACTGGGCGAGACGATGGCCGTGGCCATGGTGCTCTCGGTCGCCAACGTCGTCACCTTCGAGCTGTTCACCGCGACCAACCCGGGCACGATCCCGGCCAACATCGCGCTGACCTTCCCCGAGGCCTACGGCACCAACATCAACGTGCTGATCGCAACGGGTCTCATCCTGTTCGTGGTCACCTTCGCAGTCAACGCCCTCGCGCGCTGGATCGTCAGCCGCCGCAAGGAATTCTCGGGAGCCAACTGACATGACTGTGATCACCGCATCCCCCGCCACGCGCCCGCCGGCGCCCGAATCCGAGCCGATGCGCCTGACCAACGGCCACCTGCCCAAGTGGGCTCCGTGGGCCGTGCTGGTCGGCAGCTTCGCGATCAGCTTCATCATCTTCGGCATCCTCGCGATGGCCTCCGGCGATGCGATCAACATCGCGGGTCTCGTCGTGGTCGCGGCGCTCATCTTCCTGGTGCTGATCTTCGTGATCTCGACCGTGGTCGAAGGTCGCCGCAAGGGCGTCGACCGGCTCGTCACCGGAGTCGTCTCCTCCGCCTTCGTCCTTGCCATGGTGCCGCTGGTCTCCGTCGCCTGGACCGTCGTCGCCAACGGCGTCGCCGGCTTGTCGGCCGAGTTCCTCAGCAGCTCGATGCGCAACGTCGTCGGCGAGGGCGGCGGCGCCCTGCACGCGATCGTCGGCACGCTGCTGATCACGCTCGCCGCCGCGATCATCTCGATCCCGATCGGGCTGTTCACCGCGATCTACCTCGTCGAGTACGGCAAGGGGAACCGGCTCGCGACGGGCATCACGTTCCTGGTCGACGTCATGACCGGCATCCCGTCGATCGTGGCGGGCCTGTTCGCCTACGCGGTGTTCGCGATCTTCTTCGGCCCGGGCATCCGCCTCGGAATCATGGGCTCGGTGGCCCTGGCGGTCCTGATGATCCCGGTCGTCGTGCGCTCCAGCGAGGAGATGCTGCGCCTGGTTCCGAACGAACTGCGCGAGGCGGCCTATGCGCTGGGCGTCCCGAAGTGGCTCACGATCGTCAAGGTCGTCCTGCCCACCTCGATCGCCGGCATCACCACGGGCATCATGCTCTCGATCTCCCGTGTCATCGGCGAGACCGCCCCGCTGCTGATCACCGCCGGTGTGACGGCATCCATGAACTACGACCTGTTCTCCGGCCGGATGATGACCCTGCCGGTGTTCGCCTACTCGCAGTACATGAACCAGGGCATCCCCGCGCAGGCCTACATCGACCGCGCGTGGGCGGCCGCATTCATCCTCATCATCATCGTCATGGTTCTGAACCTCGTCGCGCGTCTCGTCGCGAAGGTCTTCGCCCCCAAGACCGGCCGCTGAGCCGCAGAAGGAAAATCGTGTCCAAGAGCATCGAAGTCAACGACCTCAACGTCTACTACGGCGACTTCCTCGCCGTGGAGGGCGTCTCCCTCAGCATCGAACCCCGAAGCGTCACCGCGTTCATCGGCCCGTCGGGATGCGGCAAGTCCACGTTCCTGCGCACCCTGAACCGCATGCACGAGGTCATCCCCGGCGCACGCGTGGAGGGCGAAGTCCTCCTCGACGGCGACAACCTCTACGGCTCCACCGTCGACCCGGTGCTCGTTCGCCGCCAGGTGGGCATGGTCTTCCAGCGCCCCAACCCGTTCCCCACGATGTCGATCCGCGAGAACGTGCTGGCCGGCGTGAAGCTGAACAACAAGCGCATCTCGAAGGGCGACGCCGACGCACTGGTCGAGCGTTCGCTGCAGGGTGCCAACCTGTGGAACGAGGTCAAGGACCGCCTCGACAAGCCCGGATCCGGCCTCTCCGGCGGACAGCAGCAGCGTCTCTGCATCGCCCGTGCGATCGCAGTCTCGCCCCAGGTCCTGCTGATGGACGAGCCCTGCTCGGCTCTGGACCCGATCTCGACGTACGCCATCGAGGAGCTGATCGAGGAACTCAAGTCCGAGTACACGATCGTGATCGTGACGCACAACATGCAGCAGGCCTCGCGCGTGTCCGACCGGACGGCGTTCTTCAACATCGCCGGCACCGGCAAGCCCGGCAAGCTCATCGAGTACAACGACACCAAGTCGATCTTCACGACGCCGACCGTCCAGGCCACCGAGGACTACGTCTCCGGCCGCTTCGGGTAGCGCTTCAGCGCGTACCGAGACACGGGTAGGCACGGATGGTTTCAGTGGAGCGGATGCCTCGAACGAGGCATCCGCTCTACTGTTGCGTCATGGACTATTCGCTCGAAGTGATCGGGATCCCGGTATCGGACGTGGACGCCGCCATCCGCTTCTACGTGGACCAGGTCGGCTTCCATCTCGACCACGACGTCTCCTCGAGCCCGGGCATGCGCGTCGTCCAGCTCACTCCGGTCGGCTCGCCCTGTTCCGTCGTGTTCGGAGAAGGCCTGCCGCTCGGCGAGCCGGGTTCGACCAAGGGCATGCAGCTCGTCGTGTCGGACATCGACGCGGCACGGGCCGAGCTCGCGGAGCGGGGCGTCCCCATCTCCGAGGTGATGCTGCTCGGACCGGCCGATCGGGAGGGTTCGCGGTTCGCGTTCTTCCAGGATCCCGACGGCAACGGCTGGTCGCTGCAGGAGATCCGGCGCTAGTTCGCGCCTTCGCGCGAGCCTCCCGATCAGTCGCGGGGCGAGAGCAGGTACGCGTTCAACGCCGCGGTGAACTCCGCGTCTCCGCCCAGCGGCACGCCGTCGATCGCGGTGATCGGGGCCGCGAGACGGACGCTGGAGACCAGCCACGCCGCGTCGGCCGTTGCCAGATCGGATGCCGGGATCGACGCGTATTCGGTCCGGTGACCCTGCGATGCCAACCATTCGAAGGCGCTCAGCTGCGTCGTGCCGTGCAGGATCGAGCCCGTCGGCGCCGGCGTGAGGAACGCGTCACCGCGGCGCAGGATGAGCGATGCGGTCGGCGCTTCGAGCACGATGCCATCGGTGGAGACGAAGATCGCGTCGTCGGCGCCGCGCCGCTTCGCCTCGCGGATCGCCGCCATGTTGACCGCGTACGACAGGGTCTTCGCGCCCAGGAGCAGCCACGGCGCACGCGCGGCCGCGCCGCTGTCGAAGCCGCGATCGAGTGTGACGACGCGGATGCCGCGTGTACGCGGCACGGTGAAATCGGCGGCCGCCGCCGCGGTCACCCACGCCGTCGGGGCGGGGCCGTGTTCGACGCCGCGACTGAGGATGAGCTTGATGACCGACTCACCTGGGCCGGCGTGCGCGGCGACGAGATCCACCGCCTGGCGCCACTGCGGCAGGTGCGGGGCCGGCAGGTCGCACAGCCTGGCGGAGTGCGCCAACCGTTCCAGGTGCGGGACGACCTCCTGCGCGTGGGAGTCGATAACTCCGATTGACTCGAAGATGCCGTCACCGCGCTGAGTGCTCAGCTCGCCCACGTTCAGCGCGGGTGCGGCCGGATCGATCTCGGTGAAGGTGTCGGCGAAATCGTCGCGGTCGTCATCGGATGCCGCCGGATCAATCGTCAGCGCGTAGTGCCAGGCCATCCTCTGAGCCTACGGCCGGGAATGCCCTGCAGTCCGTCTCGGTTACACTGGAACAGCCGGGCCGCAGTAACCCCGGGCTCCATCTTTCGCCGCTATGAGCGGCCTCGCGCCGAGAGGCGTTCTGCGGCCCGGCACCATCGTTCCCGGCCTTCTCACGTCACGTCAGCGATTCGCGGCGCCAGAGCGACGCGCATGCGGCCAGATCGGTCGCGTAGTCCGCCAGGCGAAGCGCGCGCGTGGTCAGCGCCGAAGCGCGCTCCGGCTCCGTGCCTTCGTAATCGTCGGCCAGATGGCTCGCACCGGACGCCTCGACCCGGCAGAACGCTGCGGCGCGATCGAGGGCCACCGCGAAGTCGCCGCGGAAGAGGCCGCGCAGGATGGTGTCGATGAGCGCGACGAGTTCGTCGGGACTCGCCGGCGTCGGCGCGCCAGCCACCACAGGATCGGCGGAGTCGATCTCGACCCGTCCGCGCTCGTAGAGCAGTGCCGCGGTCTGGGGGTCGTCATGGATCATCAGCTGCACCAGGTACAGGCGCCAGAGGGCGCCGGGCAGCGACGTCGACGGCGAGCGCGACCACAGCTCGGCGATGTCGTCGATGCCGTGCTCATCCGTGAAGGAGACGAGCCGCTCGACGATCGCCCCGTCCGGATCGGCCCGAGCCCGCGCCAGGAGCGCCTGAGCGGTCGAGTGCGCGGCGCGCGAGACCTCGGCCGGGTCTTCCGCGGCGAAGCGCCTGTCGAACGTTTCGGCGGGCCGGCGCACCGGTTTGTGGAAACCGCGGGACTCGTCGCTCACCCCCCAAGGCTACCCGGCGCCCCGACCCGGTCGGCCGCCGGCGAACGGACTATGCCGTCGGGATCGCGAGGATCGGGTCGGTCGTAGGCTGCCCGGTCTCGGACCCGCCGACCGCTTCGACCGTCACGGCGATGACGTCGCCGGGCTGCACGTCGCCGGACAGCAGGGCGGTTGCCGTCCCGCCGTCGGCGGCGAAGGTTCCGGCCGAGATGGCCTCGCCGTCGCGGACGAACCACGCCTGAAAACTCTGATCGTCGGCGAGGGACGGCAACCCGTCCGAGACGAGGACGGACTTGCCGAGCGAGGCGGACCAGTACGCGGTCGCCTCTCCACCATCGGCGAGTTCGGCCGTGGCGGACTGCACGTCGGGAGCGTCCTGGATCTCCTGGAGTGCCACGACGGATGCCGGGGTGCTCAGCTGCTCGCTGACGAACACGGCCCCCCATCCGACGCCGACCAGAAGGACCAGCGATGCGGCGAGCGCGAACCAGGTGCGCATTCCCCCGGGACGGCGCGCTGAGGCCGCGACCGGCTCCGACCTGCTCGAGGACTGTGCCGCGGCACGAAGCTCCGCCTGCGCGCGTGCTTCAGCGCGGGTCTGGGCGGCCGGGGGTGCATCATCGGCAGTCGGGACGATGTCAGTCGGCTGGTTCTGCGGTGTGACAGCGATCTGGGCCAGGAGGGCGGCCCGAATACCGGCGGACGGCGTCTCGGGCGCGGTCAGTTCTGCGAGGCGGGTCGCGGTCGCGGCATCCGATTCCACGATTGCCTCCCACTCGGGGTGAGCCGAGCGCGCCCGCTCGAACGCGGCCGTCTCATCGGGCGACAGCGCGTTCAGTACGTACCCGGCCGCCAGTTCGGCGAACTCCTGCTCGTTCACGATGCCACCCCCATCTCCACTCTCAGTCGGGACAATCCGTCCCGCATCCTCGTCTTCACCGTTCCCAGCGGTGCTCCCACCAGGGCGGCGATTTCGCTCTGACTGTAGCCACCGAAGTACGCGAGCGTGAGCGCTTCACGCTGCGGTTCCGGCAGACCTGCCAGCGCCTCGGAGACCTTCCGGCCTTCGATCCGCAGTTCCACTTCCTCGGCGACGCCGTCATATGCGACACCCATATCCCGGAAGCCCGCACGCACATCACGATCGGTGCTCGCCTGCGAAGATCGCACGCGATCCACGGCCCGGCGATGCGCGATGGTGAACACCCACGATCTCCCCTGGCCTTTGTTCGGAGCGAAGCGTCCCGCGGATTGCCAGATCTCGAGGAAGACCTCCTGGAGCACTTCCTCGCTCTGCGATCGGTCAACCAGAACCCGCAGGATCAGTCCGAAGACGCGAGGCGAGAGCATGTCGTACAGGCGCGCGAAGGCATTCCGGTCGCCGTCCGCGACGCGCTGCAGCAGCTCGCCGGCATGGTCGACGGAGGGCGTGCCGTCCTCGGGTACGTCGACGCCATCAATCACCACCCCTCCAGCATGCCTTACGCGCGCGCGATCCCTTCTTTGCACACGGCGCCTTGACACGGCTCCGGAAAAACTGTTTCGACCAATTCCCCATCCGATCCGGCGAGGGTGGCGAAGACATCGTGTAGGCCGCCACAGCGGTCGATGCAAGTCCCACACCGCGTCGCTGCACCATGCGTCGCAATCCAAGGAGGATCAGATGTCCCGCAAGAAGCTCCTGTTCGGCCTTCCGGTGGCATTCGCCGTCGTGATCGCATTGAGCGCCTGTTCGTCCGGAACGGGCAGCACGACCACCGAAGAGACCACCGCCCCGCCGGCCGCTGAAGAGTCCATGACTCCCGAAGCCGAGACGATGGACCCCGCGGCCAACCTGGTCGGCTCCGGCTGCGCCGGATACGCCGAGGCTGTCCCGGACGGCGCCGGTTCGGTTGCCGGAATGGCCCTGGACCCGGTGGCCACCGCCGCCTCGAACAACCCGATCCTGACGACGCTCACCGCAGCCGTCTCGGGTGGCCTGAACCCGAACGTCAACCTGGTCGACACGCTCAACGGTGACGAGTTCACCGTCTTCGCGCCGGTCGATGACGCGTTCGCCAAGATCGACCCCGCCACCATCGAGGTGCTCAAGACCGACAGCGACCTGCTGACCTCGATCCTGACCTACCACGTCGTCCCCGGCCAGATCCTGCCCGATGACATCGACGGAACCCACACCACGGTCAACGGCGCCGACCTCGAGGTCACCGGAAGCGGCGACTCGATCATGGTCAACGGCCAGTCCGCAGTGATCTGTGGTGGCGTTCAGACCGCCAACGCGACGGTCTACCTCATCGACACGGTGCTGATGCCGCCGGCGATGTAACGAAACTCCCGGCTTCGGCCGGGTTCCCTGGGGGGCTGTGAGGCCGCCGATGCCTGCGAGGTGGCATCGGCGGCCTTGCTGCGTGTCCGGGCGGAAGTGCTTCGGGCCACCCGGCGGAGCGAAGTAGGCTTGACCGGTCGGGCCTGTAGCTCAGTCGGTAGAGCATCGGACTTTTAATCCGCGGGTCGAGGGTTCGAGCCCCTCCGGGCCCACGAGGATGAATGGACGCCGCGCAAGCGGCGTCCATTCGTGCGTTCGGCTCAGAACGCGGTCCGGGCGGTGCGCCGGGCATCGGCGGAGAGGTCGGCGCCGCGCCGATCCAGGAACACCTCGAGCCGGGCGCGATCCACGCGTCCGATCTCCCGCAGCGCGACGCCGACGTTCGTCTGCACGAGGTGCTCGGGATCCGCAGCGAGGATTTCGCACAGCGCGATCGGGTCATCCAGATCACCGGCTCGGATGATCCAGAACGCCGCGGTGATCGCTGCGCGACGCCGCCACCAGTCGTCCGACCGGGCGAGGGTGAACAGGACGTCCCGCGGCTTGTCCAGCAGGTACCAGCCCACCACCCGCGGCGCCGACCGGTCGATGTAGTCCCATGTGTCGATCAGGTCGAGCCGGCTCATCCACAGGTCGTACAGCTCGCGCCGGCCGTCGTCCGTCAGTCCACGGACCCTGGTTTTGAAGTCCAGGACGCTGACGGCGACCATCCGCTCCTCGTAGGTGTCGGACGACAGCAGGACGTCGACGTCGGCCAGCGGCATCCGTGTGTTCGCTTTCGCGATGTCGAACAGCGTTCCCATCCGCACGCCGATCACCCGCATCGCCGGGTCGGGAATGCGCCGACGGATCTTGTCGCGCTGGTCCTCGGATGCCTCGGCCAGAAGCGCCGCGCGCACCGCGGCCGCCCCGGTGCTCACAACGCCCGCAGCATCTCGAGCTCGACGCCGTTCGGCCCCAGCGAGGTCGACCCCGTGGCGAGGAAGCCCAGCCGTGTGTAGGCGCGCTGCGCGCGGGCGTTGTCCTGGTGGACATCCAGCGCCAATTCCCTCGCCCCCCGTGCACTCGCCCAGTCCGCGCCGGCGTCGATGAGCGCCTCGAGGATCCCACGGCCGCGTCGCGATGGCCGGACGTACACGGAGACGAGCAGCGCACGGCCCTCGAGGTGGACGCGGCCGAAATAGTCGACGGAACCGGGCTCCGGGAGCAGGACCGTCACGGTCGCCACCCAGTCCCGGCCCTCCTCGGCGATGAACTGGGCGGCCGCGTCACTGAGGGCTGCACCGACCGTCCGCTCCTGCCAGAAGTCGTCGGGGTGCAGTTCGGCGTGTTCGCGCGTCTCCAGGAAGGCGATGTCGGCCGCCGGATCGTCCAGCGCCTCCAGACGGATGCTGCGGGCCCGCCGCGCATCAGTGGCGTGCACCCGGCGGATGTCGGCGGACTCAGGCATCCGAGTCCACGAGCACCGCGCCCGCGTGCGCGATCTCGGCCAGGGCTCTCTCACTCGATTCCGGGTGGACACCGGCGACGAGGTCCGTGAAGACCCGTACGCGCCGTCCGTGCTCGATGGCTTCGAGCGCGGACGCCCGGACGCAGTAGTCGGTCGCGAGCCCGACGACGTCGATGTCGAGGATCCCGTGGCGCTCCAGCAGCTGGGCAGCCGTCGTGCCGTCGTCGGCGACGCCCTCGAAGAGCGAGTAAGCGGGCTTGCCCTGCCCCTTCTTCAGGTGATGGGTCACGGGCGACGTGTCGAAGCCCTCGTCGTAGTCGGCTCCGAAGGACCCGGCGACGCAGTGGACCGGCCAGGTGTCGATGAAGTCGGGCACGCCGGCGGCGAAGTGCCCACCGTTGTCGTTGTCGGCATCGTGCCAGTCGCGCGATGCCACGATCAGTTCGTAGTCGCCGGCGTGGTCGTGCAGGAATCGTGAGATGCGCTCCGCGACCTGATCCCCGCCTACGACACCGAGCGCGCCGCGCTCGGTGAAGTCGTTCTGCACGTCGACGATGAAGAGGGCCCGCGTCATGATTCGAGCGTACGACGGTACTCCTCGCGTGTCAGCGGAGCGCCATCGGCGGCGGTGAGCCGTTCGGCCGGCTCGGGAACCGCGTCCTGAGCTCGCCACAGCTTCGAGGGCCACCAGATCGCGCGTCCGATGTCGTACGACAGCGCCGGCACGAGCAGGGAGCGCACGACGAACGTGTCCAGCAGCACGCCGAAGGCGACGATGAACGCGATCTGCGCGAGGAAGAGGATCGGGATCACGCCGAGCGCCGCGAAGGTCGCCGCGAGCACCAGACCGGCCGACGTGATGACACCGCCGGTCGCCACGAGGCCCCGCAGGATGCCGGGTCGCGTACCGTGCGCGAGCGACTCCTCGCGCACGCGCGACATCAGGAAGATGTTGTAATCCACCCCGAGGGCCACCAGGAACACGAACCCGTACAGCGGCACAGACGGATCGGCGCCGGGGAATCGGAAGAGGTTGTCGAACACCAGTGCGCTCACCCCCAGCGCTGCGCCGAAGGACAGGATCACGCTGAGGATCAGCAGCACCGGCGCGAGGACCGCACGCAGCAGCAACATGAGGATCAGCAGGATCACCACCAGGACGACGGGGATGATGATCGTCCGATCGCGGATCGATGTGTCGTTGGAGTCGATGTCGGTCGCCGTGACTCCGCCGACCAGCGCCGTGCCGGTGCCGAGCTCGTCGTCGAGGTCGGCGCGCAGCTGGCGGACGGTGTCCTCCGCGGCGACTGAATCAGCGGCATCCGTCAGCGTCCCCACCAGCAGCACGTCTCCGTCCGAGACCGTCGGTTCGGGCGCCGGGGTACCGGGCGGACCGACCGCCGCGTACACGGGCGCGCCGTCCTGGACGGTGACCGTCGCTTGCCCGGTGGGTGAGTCGCCGGATGCCGCGGCCACGGACTCGACGCCGTCGCTGGCCGCCATCACGCCGACGGCATCGGTCACCTGGGCTTCGGGGACGATGACGTAGACCGGACTGCCGGATCCGGCCGGGAAATGCTCACCCAGCACGTCTTGGCCGTCTCGCGCTTCGGATGCGCCGAGGACGAGATCGCTCGATGGCACGCCATCGGCCTTGAGCTGGGTGACGCCCGCGGCGGCGACGAGAAGCACGATCGTGCTGATCACCCAGATCGAGCGGGCATGGCGCGCGATGAACCGCGCCTGCCGCGGCCAGAATCCCCGGACCGTCTGCGTGAGGTCGTCGGGGATCGAGATGGAGCCGTGTGTGGGGATGAAGGGCCAGAAGGCGGCCTTGCCGACCAGTGCCAGCAACGCCGGGAGGAAGGTGAGCGCGGACAGGACGGAGAACGCGATGCCGATGGAGGCGATGGGCCCCAGCGCGCGGTTGGTCGCCAGATCCGACAGCAGCAGGCAGAGGAGACCCGCGATCACGGTGCCGCCGGAGGCGAGGATCGGCTCGAACGCACCGCGCCACGCGGTCGTGGTGGCCTGCCAGCGTCTCGCGCCCGTTCCGATGGCCTCGCGGAAACGAGCGACGTACAGCAGTGCATAGTCGGTGGCGGCGCCGATCACCAGAATGAAGAGGATCCCCTGCACCTGGCCGTTGAGCACGAAGATGCCCGCATAGGCCAGCCACCAGACGGTGAGCAGCGCGACGCAGAGCGCGAAGACCGAGGTCAGGAGGACGAGGATCGGCAGGAGCGGCGATCGGTAGACGATCACGAGGATCACGAAGACGGCGATCAGGGCGACCAGCAGCAGCAGCCCGTCGATTCCGAGGAAGCCCTTGACCAGGTCGGCGGTGAATCCCGCGGGGCCGGTCACCCAGGCATCCAGCCCCTCGGGCAGATCGTCCTGCAGCAGCGTGCGGATCTCTTCGACGGTGACCCGCACCTCGCCGGATGCGTCGATCGGCACGAAGATCTGTACCGCTTCGCCGTCATCGGAGGCGATCGGCGGCGAGACGTCGTCCTGCACGCCTTCGATGCCGGAGAGGTCGTCGACGACGGTCTGCACGCCGGCGAGCTGGTCATCGGTCAGCGCCCTGTCCCCGGTCACCACGACCACCGCAGGGATGCTGTCACCGCCGAGGAAGTCGGGCAGTCGTTCGCTGACCTGCGTCGCGTCGGCGCTCTCCGGCAAGAACGAGGACTGGTTGTTGGTGGCGACTTCGTCGACCTTGCCGAAGTACGGTCCGCCGATAGACCCGCCCACGAGCCAGATGAGGACGAGCACGATCGGGATGCCGATCCTGAGCCACCGGGGAGGCTGTCGATCGCGGCTTCGGGTCGAGGACATATCGCTAGCTTATCTAGCGAAGAACGTTGCCGCACAATCACGACCGCACGACTAGGTGCCTAAGCTGAGGCGGATGTTCCCCGCGGCGTTGTCTCTTCTCGGAGCGATCGTGTACGGGTCAGCCGACTTCTTCGGCGGTCTTGCGGCGCACCGCCTCCGGGCGATCGTCGTGGCCGCCGTCTCCGCGGGATCCGGACTTCTCGCCCTGATCCTCGCCCTGCCGCTTCTCGGCGGACGGTGGCTGCCGGCAGACATCGCGTGGGGTGCGCTGTCCGGAATCGCCGGCGTCGTGGCGATCGTCCTGCTGTACGCGTGCCTGGCTGTCGGCCCGATGAGCATCCTGTCTCCCCTGACCGCCGTCGTCTCGGCGATCGCCCCCATGCTGTGGGGGCTGCTTGTCCAGGGTGACCGACTCTCCGTTTTCGGGTGGGTCGGCCTCGGTGTCGCGCTGGTGGCGGTCGTCCTCGTCGGCTTCGTGCCAGGCGAGGGCGCGGTGCGCCCGACCAGCCGCGGACTCGTCATGGCGGTCGGGGCAGGCGTTGCCATCGGCGTCTTCCTGATCCTCATCGATCAGACGAGTGCGGAGAGCGGACTGGTTCCGCTCGTGCTCAATCGCACCGTGAATCTGCTGATGACGGGTCTCATCGTCGTCGCGTTGGCAGTGAGCGCGACTCGGCGAGGGCGCGGCGCCGCATCCGAGTTGCGAACGCCGGATGCGAGTGACCCACCATCGGCACGCGCGTGGTGGCTGGCGGTCATCTGCGGCGTCCTGGACGCGTCAGCCAACGCGATTCTGCTGTTCGCCCTCAGACTGGGTGAGCTCACGATCGTGTCGGCGCTGACCGCGCTGTACCCTGCGGGGACCATCCTGCTCGCCGCCCTCGTCCTGAAGGAGCGCGTGGCGTCGGTGCAGTGGGTGGGGCTCGCGCTCGCCCTTGCGGCCGGAGGAATGCTGGCGCTGGCCTGAACCGAGAACGCGTACTCAGCCTGCGGTGAACAACAGGATCGACGAAACCACGAGCGCCACGACACCGAGCCCGAGGAGACCGGCCGCCAGCAGCGCGAGCGCCCGGACCAACGGGGAACGACGACTCAGCCGCATCCGGTTCAGGTAGCCTCGGCGCGCGAAGATCTCCGCCCAGTCAGCACTCCCGACCGCGTGATCCTGCTCATGGTTCAGCGGGGCTTCGTTCACGCCGCCGTCTTCGTCGAACCAGCGGACGACCCGTCCGCTCTCCGTCGTCTCGACTGCAGCTCGCACCGGCAGCCAGGTACCGTCGGCGAGGTAGGCGATGAGGGCGATGCCGGCCAGCAGGGCGCCTGCGCCGAAGCCGATCCATGTGAAGATCTCGGCGACCGCCTCGAGTGCGTCCATGTCGCTGATCCACCCTGTCGGGCCGGGAGCCCATCCGAGCCACCTGAGAGAATCGAACTCTCGACCTTCTCATTGCGAGCAGGTTCCTGTGTGAGGTCGATCGCGGCGGCCACTTCGAGACGTTTGTCTCGATTCGACTCGTCTCATCTGGGGTTTACTGATTCCTGATGAACTCGATGCGCTGTCGATCATACCGAACGTCTCGGGTCAGCTTGACTCACATTGGCTCAAATGTGTTCAACATCTGTCCAACGTGCGAGTCGTCTCCGTAGTCGCGGCGTGGAGGGCGCGTTCACCGGGCATCTTCGCGCGCCGGTCAATCGGTCACCTCGAACTCGCGGGCGCGAGGTTTGCTACGCGTCATGGACTTGCCGGTGGTTTGCGTCCGGTGAACGACCGGCTGTAGGGCGGCGCTCGTGTCCCACTCTTGGGCGCCGTCAAGTCCTGGCCCGTTCGGTCGCCTGCGAAGCAGAATCGGAGAATGAGCGAGCTAACAGGAGTGGGCAGGTTCACCTTCAAAGACGGTCAAGTCGAAGAGTTCAAGCGCCTTTCCGAACGCTGCATGCAGATCGTTCGGGAGCAGGACACGGGAACATTGCAGTACGACATCTTCGTGAGCGACGACCAGTCCGAAGCCGTCGTCATTGAGCGCTACCGCGATTCGAAGGCGCATACCGAACACCTGGAACACATCGGCCCCGACTTACTGAACGCCGTCATCGCGACCACCGCCACCGTCGAAGGCTGGACCCTGGGCAACCCCACCGAGGAGGTACGACAAAAGCTCGCGGACACGGAAGTGCGACTGCTGCCAACCTTCCTGTCGCTGAACGGAGACGCGTAGCCGGCCGAAAGGCATCCGCGACGACGCCCACGTCCACCCGTTACGTTCACGGCCGGCCAATTCTGTTGCGCCGACCGACCGCATTGCAGACATTGCGGCGTAGGTCGTGCGTAGCATCGACCGAATGAACGTGCTCATTGAAGTTGACGGCGAGCGTTTCGAGGTAAATGAGTCACGTGCGCCGAATGGTCGTCAGCAGTACCAATTCGACTGGCTGAATGGTCCCGCGGATGGCACCTACGGGTTCGCGGTAGGTGGTGGCGTGCTGACGCGCGACGCGATCGAGGCGGAGGCTCGTGGATTCGTGACTTCGTTCTTCGGGGTGGGAGGAATCGGCCCTTCCGACTTTCCCTCGTTTATTGAAGCTAGGCGGTCGACCAGAGGCTAGGGGCGTGATCCGATGGGTGCGTCAGGTGCTTCTGAACGTTCGAGGACCGATCTGCGTGCTGCCGGGGGGGCGTCGACGAGGTCCGCGCGCTTCGCGGGTGACGCGCCGGTGGCGAGGAGGCTGTGGCGGGAGAGGTTGAGGCGTCGCTTGGAGGCGCGCTCAGTGACGTCCCGGATCCTCAGCGAACCCGAGGGCGGTACCTGACGTTGATCTCCTCGAGCGGCTCGCCGTTGTCCAGCTCGAGCTGCACGGGCGAGCCCCCGGGGTTGTCGTATAGGCGCACACCGTCACCGAGGAGCACGGGGAGGATGTGGAGGTCCATCTCGTCGAGGAGGCCGCGCTCGAGCAGTTGCCGGCCGAGGGAGGCGGAGAGGATCTCCACGTTCTTGCCGCCGGCCGCGCGCCGGGCGATGTCGACGGCTTCGGCGATGTCGCAGCTGAGAAAGGTGACTCCCTCGACGGGCTCGACGTCCTCCGGATAGTGGGTGAGGACGAACACGGGTCCGGTCCAGTCGCCGCCGTAGACGCCCCCCGCGTCGGGGAAGGCATCCCAACCATCGCGCCCTCCTAGCACCGCCCCGGTCGTTGCGACATACTCCGCGATCAGCCCGTCGCGGTTCGTGGCGTCGGGCATCCAGTCCATGCTGTGTCCGGGACCGGCGACGAAGCCGTCCAGCGACATCGAGAAGTGCCACAGGATCTTACCCGCTGCAGTCTGCGGTGTCGTGTCGTACATGATGCACTCCTTCAATCGAGGTGAGACGCTTGACTCACCTCTTAGCGTAGGAGTCCAGTCGAAGGTGAGTCAAGCGTCTCGCCTCTGGCACAATAGCTGCATGGGTCGTGAGCTATCCGAGTACCACCGGGCGGTTGCCGATCGGAATCGCACCGCGATCATCGCGTCCGCTACACAGCTCTTCCTCGCGCTCGGATACGACCGCACCTCACTGGCAGGCGTCGCCCAGACCGCCGGTGTCTCGAAAGCGACCCTCTTCAAGCAGTTCGCGACGAAGGCCGTGCTGTTCGAGGCGGTCATACTCGCCGTCGGAGACGCCGACGCCCAAGACCTCCCCGAGCCCGCCCCCGGCAACCCGCGCGCCGGCCTACTCGCCCTCGCAAGTGCCTACGCTTCGCTACTTCTGCGCCCACCCACCGCCGACATGATCCGCCTCGTGATCGCCGAGGGTCCGAGATTCCCCGAGCTGCGCGATCGCACCTTCGACTTCGGAACCCTGCCAGCGCTCACCGCGCTCGAGGGGTACCTCCGCTCTGAGGAGAAAGCCGGGTCGCTGCGGATGGACTCACGCGCCACCGCGTCCGCGCAGCTTCTCGGAATGATCGCTTCCGCGGTTTTCTGGCCAGCGCTCGTGCACCCCGGATGGTCGATGGAAGCCGCCGAGATCGACACCGTCATCCACCAAGCCGTCGAGACCTTCCTCGCTCGCTACGGCGCATAGCCCGCACCAGCGCTCTCGACCCCGGCAACGATCTGACAGACCGCAGAATGCCGGGACCAGTCGCCTCAGGCGGGAATACCCGGTCTGCGGATCGCGATCGATGCCGAGCGCGCTGAACGACCCGCCTTCGTTCGGGCGTCTGCTGGTTCCTACTCGACGTCGCCAGCGGGTAGCGGCTTGTCGAGGATGCGTGGCCGGCCCTCGACAAGCTGCAAACTGCCGTCGAACGTGCGCGTGGAGACGTCGTCCAGGACGACATCCGGCCAACCGTCATAGATTCGCGCGTAACCGGTTCTTCCCGTTATGACCGGGAAGATGACCACCCGGTAGCGGTCGACGAGCCCGGCGGCCAGCAGCGCTGCGCATAGCGTGGGGCTGCCGTTCGTCACGAGCGGCGAGTCGCCTCGTTTCAACTCGCGCACGGCCTCCACCGCATCCCCCGCGATCAGTCGAGCATTCTCCCAGATCAGTGGTTCGTGGAGCGAGTTCGAGAAGACGACTATTGGCTGTGAGGCCATCGAGTCAAGTCCCGGCTCGCCCGCCTCGATCATGCGGGCGTACTCGTTGTACGTGTGCGATCCCATGAGCATCGTGGCGGTCGGGTCCGCGTCCGCACCAAGGAAGTCCAGGTACTCTCGGCCAGCAAGACCCCAGAACCCGGGCCAGTTTGTCGCTGCACCAAATCCGTCAAGTGAAGTGATGTAGTCGATCGTGAGCGTCGCCATCTCCCAAGCCTGACGCCGAACCAACACCGCATCAAGTGCATGCCCGCAACGCCACCGGCTTGCGGGCGCCGTGCGAGGTTGGCTTGGATGTCCGGGCGCGGCAGTAGTGTTCCAAACAGCCCACCGATGACCACTAGCTTCGGGCTGTCCAATCAGTCTTGGGGAATGAATGCAGAAACTTGTCCGGAGCACAGTCGCGTCGATGGTCCTGTGCGCAGCTTTTATCCTCGGCGGTTGCTCGGGGGGGACGGGCGGGTCAGAAGGCGAAAACGACTCCACCCCCGGCGCCATCGAGGTGGAAGAAGACCTACTGACCGTCGACGTGAGGGTTGCCCGGTCCCTGCTCGATCCGAACGACACGCTCACGGACGAGGACATCGTTGCCGCTGCCGGCGAAAAAGGTATGTCCGCCGCGGTCGACGGAGACGCGGTGATCTACACGATGACCAAGCTGCAGCGCGAAGAGTTGCTAACGGGGATGCGCACGTCCACCCAGTCATCAATCGACGACCTGATTGCGGACGATTCGAACTCCATCATTGGCGTCGAGTTTGACGATGCGATGACTTCGTTCCACGTGTCCGTCGACGGCTCGCGATACTCGCAGCTTGAGAGCCTTCTTGTTCTTGCCTTCTACGTTCCAGGGGCGCTCTACCAACAGTTCGCTGGGGTCCCACAGGAGGATGTCGACGTAGCGGTCGAGTTTGTCGACGACACGACTGGAGAGGTGCTCAATACAGGCACGTACCAGGAGATGCGGAAGAACCTGGAACAGTAACCCTCCGCTATCCGCTGGCGCCCGGTCGGCGAGCGGCTTGCGGGCGTGCGCTTGTTGGCGGCTGCGGGCTGGGCATGCCAGCCGCCTTTCATGGCAATGTGAGTTCCGTCCGAAGGTCGCTTCGGCCGCTGAGGAGATTGGACTGATGTTGACCAACGGATATGAGTTCTCGGGTGGCTTCCCGACTGCGGAAACGATCGCGGCGGCGTACGACGATGCCGACTACGCCCGGGCAGTCGTCTGCTACAAGCACTTTTTTCCGGCCGTGTCGGGGATGGCGATCTTCGCTGGCACGAAGGCGGTGGGCATCGAGCCCAACCGGGTGTTCGGGACGATGGACACACGGCCGGGGCAGGTGGGGTTCACCCTCAACTCGGATACGCCGTATGCGCCGGTGCTCCTCGATGTGACTGCGGGGCCGCTTGTCGTCACGATCCCTGCCGGTCCGATCGTGGGCGCCGCGTTGAACGTGGATCAGAGCTGGATCAGTGATCTGGGCATTCCGGGACCCGAGGAAGGACGCGGCGCCCGCCACACGTTCGTCGCGCTGGACTACGACGGGGAGCTCCCGACGGACGGCTACGTGCACCGCGCTGCGGGGTACCGCGTTGTGGTTGGCCTCCGCGCAATCCCGCAACACGGGGACGTCGACGCGGCGGTGGAGCTATTGCGTTCTGTGCGGGTCGAGCCTCTCTCCGACGCCACCGGCTGGTCACCACCGACGTGGATCGACCTGACCGGACGCCCGCAGGACACGACGCCCCTCGCCGTGCAGGGCACGCTGGAGTACTGGAGACTGCTGCACGAGTACGTCGCCTCAGAACCGGCGCACCCCGACGATCGCGCGCACCTCGGCGAGCTTGCCGTGCTCGGCATCCGCGCGAACGCTCCCTTCCAGCCAGACGAGCGGATGTCGCGAATTCTGCGGGCAGCGGCTATCGACGCCGACGCGCAACTGCGTGTCCAGTCGCTCGCTGATCGCCGCCCCGATCGAGTCGTCTGGCCAGACCGGCACTGGGAATGGGTCACGCTCCGCCCGGAGAACGCGAACTTCGGGATCGGCGCGATCACCGACGTGGACGCGCGGGAGACATGGTTCTACCAAGCCATCGCCACCTCTCCCGTCATGTTCCGCCGGCAGGCCGGTACCGGGTCGTTGTACTGGTTCGCCGCGAGAGACTCCTCTGGTGCGTATCTCGACGGCGGCCGCTCGTACATGCTGACAGTCCCGTTGCCGGTACCCGCCGGACTGTTCTGGTCACTGACGGTCTACGACGCAGAGACCCGCTCGCAGATCGATGCCCCGCAAGGCAACGCCGCCGTCCGCTCCCTCTTCGAACTCAATGGCCGCCTCGACGGACACTCCGCGATACTCGCGTTTGGTCACGAGGAACCCGCCGGACATCAAGACGCCTGGGTGCAAACGCTCCCCGGAAGAGGATGGTTCGCCTACTTCCGCATCTACGGCCCCACCGCCGCAGCCTTCGACCACACCTGGCAACTCTCAGACATCACCATCACCTGACGCAAACAGCGTCCTCAAACCCGCCAACCCCACGCCAACACCGCGCCGGCGAGTGACCGGAGTTCGGGCGCTCACCCTGCCTACGATCGGCCGTGGGTTCAACCAATGGCTCATCGAGGCGGCATCAGTGATCACGGTGCGGGATCACCACCCCTTTTTGTCGTCGCACCGTCCGATACACCGCGGCCCGGGCAACATTGAACAGCTCAGCCAACTCCGCGGTGGTGTGTCGACCGGCGAGGTGCAGCTCCATCAGGTGCTTTTGCTGCGGGACGGACAACTTGGGTGGCTTGCCGCGAAGCCTCCCTTTGGCTTTGGCGACTTGCATCCCTTCGCGAGTCCTCGACCTGATCAGATCGGATTCAAACTCCGCCACCATTGCGAGGACGTTGAACAGCAGTCGCCCGACGGGGTCCAGCGGATCGTGGACCGAGCCGCCAATGTTGTACGCCCAACTCTTCCAGGGCTTTTCGTTGCGCGGTCAGGTCTTGTTCGTAAGTGGAAACTCGCGCGTATCCGATCAGTAGTTCACTCATGCCCGCAATCTCGTCTGCGCCACCCGCGTTCGCAAGCGGGCGACGTCGCTGGCATGCAAATTCGTTGCAATGAGCGCACGACTTACGAGACGATCGTCAACGATCGCATCGCCAAATTCCTTCAGGGACCGGTTTGCGGGCATATCGACTGCCTATTCGCGCCTCCGGTGAACGGCACGTCGACGCCGCGCGGCCAGATCTGTATCTTCACGATTATGGATTCTGCGCCATGGTTCGGACCCGCAGTGCTGGCCGGGGCTTTCGCCATACTCGGCGCCCTGATCGGACTCACGGCAACGTGGCTGTCCGATAGACGGAAGTTCCGACGGGAGGACGAGCGACGATTCCACGACGTCGTCCGTCAGACCGGAGCCCTCCTGATCACCCAACTTCTCGAGGCTCGGCAGCAACTTAGGATCGCGCAGCGCCTCCCTGAAAGTTCGCCAGATCGACAATTGGCCTTCAGCAGAAAAACTGAACTCGTTCGAGCCGCCCGAGGAAGCCAGGACAGCCTCAAATTCGTGGCATCTAGGGAGGTCAACGATCGCGCACTGGATCTCATCCAAGCTATCGATCGGCTGACGGAGTCTTCGTCACGGAAGAGATGAGCGAGGCGTGGGCCAAGCTCGACAACTTCGTCAATCAGGTGCGTCAGGAACTTCAGTTACCCGCACTTGTGGGCACGCGCAAAAGCACTCTCTAGGCTGCAGTTCGCTAGCGTGCTTCGTGGCGCCACGATTGCTTGTGCCCTCAGAGAGAACGACCGTTGGCGATCTCGTCCCACCGATGCCGCATGAGGACCCAATACGGGTGAAGATCGGTAGCGATTCACCCGCGGGCGGTACTGATTGTTTCGATTGATTGGCTTCTAAGCTGTAGGCACTATGCCTTCGGAATCGCTTATCGACCAGCACGTCCTGCGGGTACACCGTGCACTGAGGCCAGGGTTTGGCACAGAGGTTGCTGTGTACGGGACCATCGCGGTCAGCGGACTGATCGCCGTCACATCGACCAAGACCGAGACGTCAGCGATCGTCCTCGTCAAGGTCGCCGCGACGGTAATCATCTTCTGGGCGGCACACGTGTTTGCGGGCACGGTGGCGCGAATGGGTGAGAAGGACGGTGCAGACTCGCACGTCGGGTTTCGAACTGCTCTGCGCGGGTCCCTCACGTACTCTCTCGGCATGTTGTCCTCGGCAGCGATCCCCGCGCTGATCCTGCTCGCAGGGACGACTCGCCTCATTCCCGACGAACTCGCCAACGACCTCGCACTCTGGTCGAGCGTCATCATTCTCCTGTTCCTCGGGTATGTCGCGTTTCTGCTCCGCGGCAGCTCCCAGATCATCCGAATCGTTGGGGCATTGGCGACCGCGTCTTTCGGTCTCGCTTTTGTGGCCCTCAAGGCCTTCGTTCAGTAGCGTTCGGACGCGTGCCTGCGAGAGGCTCATGCGATCACCTGGCGACGCCACCCCTCGACGTGGGCGTCGCGATTCACAGAAATAATCGGTGGTTCGCTGTAGCGACAACCGCCTTGAGAGCGTCCACGCGCTCAGCTTCTCAGCACATCGGCTGAGCTGCCGCACGCGCATATCGATGAAAAGCCAATTCATCGGTCGGGAGCCCCTTCACGCCCCCTATACGCGACGAGTGCGATCGGTCGCGCCGAGGATGCCCGCTGAGCGTTCCAGGGGCGCTGCTGCGCCGTGGGTGGTCGGGAGTTTCGTGCGTGGCTGGCTCTTGCCGGCTCGGACTGTTGAGGTGGATGCTGGCGGTGCCGGTCGCGGTGACGTCGAGATCCCTGTCGGCGGCGCTGGAGAACTGGTCAGTTTCGACGTTTGAAAAGTGAACAGTTGCGGGCAGTCTAGCCAGGGGTTTCGTCGGTGGTGGTGCGGATGCTTGGGAGGCTGTCGATGCCTCGTCCGCGGAGTCGGTAGCTGGCGCCCTTCAGGGTGAGGACGTCTGCGTGGTGGACGATGCGGTCGATCATCGCGGCGGCGACGGCTTGGTCCCCGAACACGCCGCCCCAGCCGGAGAACGGCAGGTTGCTGGTGAGGATCAGCGAGGCGTGTTCGTAGCGGGACGAGACGAGTTGGAAGAACAGGTTCGCGGCGTCTTGCTCGAACGGCAGGTAACCGACTTCATCGACGATGATCAGCCCGTAACGTCGGAGCCGGGCGAGCTCTTGCGGGAGCCGGCCTTGCCGGTGGGCGTCGGTGAGGCGGGTGACCCAGTCCGTCGCGGTCGCGAACAACACCCGGTGCCCGTGCTTGGCGGCGACAATCCCCAGCGCGGTGGCGAGGTGGGTCTTCCCGGTTCCGGGCGGTCCGAGCAGCACGACGTTCTGCGCTTCGAGCAGGAACCCTCCGGATGCCAGGGCGGCGATCTGCTGCCGTGCGGTCGGCTGGGCATCCCAATCGAAGTCGTCGAGGGTCTTCCTCGCGGGGAACCCTCCTGCTTTGATCCGCAGCTCCGCGCCGGACGCGTTCCGTGCTGAAACCTCACGCTCCAGGACCGCGGCGAGATAGTCCTCGAACGACCAGCCGGCATCCCGGGCCTGGTCGGCCATCCGGCCGGCGGCTTCAGTGATCCGAGGTGCTTTCAGCGCGCCGGCGAGATACGTGATCTGCTTGACCGCGTCCGTGGTCTTGCCCGACGCCATCAGCTGTTCCCGTCGCCGGTGACCAGCCCGAACGCCCGGTCGTAGTCGGCCAGATCCCGGATCAGATCGTCGCCGACCGCGACCGCGCGGGGTTGCTGGAACTGTTTACGGAGCCGCGCGGCGATCTCCACGTGGGCCGGGTCGGTGACCGTGGTCCCACGCGCCCAAACCCGGGCATGGTCGGCGACGACTCGGCCGTCCGCGCGGACCTTCACCCGCTCCAGGTCGGCCGTGACATCGACCATCCGGCCGATCACTGTCGGGTCCACGGAGTAGTCGTTGGTGTCGAGGCGGACGTAGTAGTCCCGGCCCAACCGGATGCTATTGCGCCAGCCCAGATGGATCGGGATCGGCGGCAACGGCAGCATCGCGGCCCGGTCCGCGTCCAACCGAGACGTCGGCGCAGCCCGGATCGTACGCACCACCCGAGTATTCGCTTTGGCCAGCCAGTCGGTGAACTGCGTGTTGAAGTCCGCCGGGGACGTGAAGGACCGGCCGGGCATGAACGAGGTCTCAAACCACCCGTTGCGCCGCTCGACGACACCTTTCGATTCCGGGTCCCGCGGCGGCAGCAACACCAGCTTCGTCGCGAGAGTCCCCATGAACGCGGCAACACCGGCGGCAGGGCGATGCGCTCTCCCGATACCGCCCTCGTTGTCCCAGATCAACCTGCGCGGGACCCGCCCGAGCTGCTGGATCAACTCCCACGATCCCAGCAGCAGATCCTCGGTCGTCCGGGTCGGGATCATCCGACCGACCACAAACCTCGAATGCGCCGCCGTGATCACCAGCACCGGCAACAGCTTGGCCGTGCCATCCTCGAGCGAGATCTTCTTCGGCGGGAACCAGAGATCACACTGCGCCGCGTCACCCGGCTCCCAGCTCAACCGGTCCGCCGGATCGATCGGCCGGAACTCCGGCCGCAACTGCTTCACCCCCGCCCGGAACCAGGTGATCGACCCCGTCCAGCCGACCCGCTCCGCGAGCACCGTCGCCGGCATATCCGGCGTCTCCGCGAGCAACGCCCGCACCCGCGGCTCGAACGCGACGAACGAGGACTCCGTCGGCGTCCGCTCATACTGCGGCGGCGAATCCGACCGGACCGCCTTCAACACCGTCGTCCTAGAGATCCCCAACCGCTCCGCGATACGCGCCTTCGGCACGCCCTCCGCAGCCAACCGCCGGATCAACGCCCAGTCCTCCAAAGTGATCACTCTCCAATCGTCGAGTGTTCACTTTTCACCGCCGAAACTGACCAGTTTTCAAACGTCGTCGACAATCCCTTGGTGCTTCGAGCCCGACGCTGAGCGTGACGCGGAAGGGCACCCACGGGAACCGTGGATTGTTGCCTTCGAGCACGAGTGTTAGATTCCTGAATTCTTCCCCGCCCTTCCCCGTGGCCGGCCTCGTCTGAAAGGAGGCTGCTGATGGATGTGGTGCACGAGCGGGCGGCGGGGATGGATATCTCCAAACGTGACGCGAAGCTCGCAGTCCGGGTGCCGGGCAAGCGCCCCGGGACGTTCACGACGAGCGTGACGACATGGGGTGCGACGGTGCCGCAGATTCTCGATCTGGTCGAGTTCCTGCATGCCCAGCAGGTCACCACGGTGGTGATGGAAGCGACCGGCGACTATTGGAAGCCGTTCTACTTCCTGATGGAAGACACCCTGCCGGTGATGCTGGTCAACGCCCGGCAAGCGCGGAATATCCCGGGACGCAAGACCGATGTGTCGGATGCGGCCTGGCTGGCGCAGTTAGCCGCTCACGGACTGCTGCGGGCCTCGTTCGTGCCGCCGGAACCTGTCCGACAGCTGCGGGACCTCACCCGTGCTCGCGCGGTCGCGACCAGGGACCGGACTCGGCAGGTGCAGCGTCTGGAGAAGTTCCTCGAATCCACCGGGATCAAACTCTCCTCGGTCGCGTCGGCGCTGACCGGCGCGTCGGCGCGGGCGATGCTGGACGCGTTGGTCGCCGGGGAACGCGACCCCCAGACGCTTGCCCAGCTGTCCAAGGGCGTGCTGCGGAACAAGATCCCGCAACTGGTCGACGCGTTGCAGGGCCGGTTCACCGAGCATCACGCGTTCCTGGTCGGTGAGTACCTGATCCAGATCGACACGCAGACCGGGATGATTGATCGGCTCACCGCCCGGGTCGAAGACGCGATGGTGCCCTTTCGTGCCGCCCGGGACGTGCTGATCACGATCCCGGGCGTGTCCGTCGCGGTCGCCGATGTCATCATCGCCGAGACCGGTGCCGACATGACAGTATTCGATACGCCAGGCCGACTGGCGTCCTGGGCGGGTGTCTGCCCCGGCCAAAACGAGTCCGCCGGACGCGTCAAGTCCACCACCACACGCCCCGGAAACAAATATCTGAAAGCCGCGCTCGGCACGGCAGCGCTGTCCGTGTCCCGCACCAAGGGCACCTACCTCGCTGCCAGATATCGGCGCATCGCCGCCCGCCGTGGGCCGCTAAAAGCCGTCGTCGCGATCGAGCACACCACCCTCGTCGCCGTCTGGCACATGCTCCGAAACGGCGAGGCCTACACCGACCCCGGCGCTGCGTTCTACAACCAAACGGACCCCGACCGCACCAAGAACAAAGCCATCCGACAACTCCGCAACCTCGGCTACGACGTGACCATCACCCCAACCGCCGCCTGAACGTCGCGTTCTACTCCCGTGTTAGGGATCCCAGCGGGCACGGAGCGAGGCAGAGACCGTGCTCATATCGTTGAAGGGGCGATGAGCGGCTCGAGTGAGCGGCTTCGCCGTGTCCCGCAGCGGATGGGACGCTCGGATCGCGTGGAGATAGCTGTCAGGTCCTGGCGTCGACCCGTGCGCGTTTGACTGTGATGGAGAGGAGCGCGGCGATCGCGCAGAGTGCGGCGCCTCCCCACCATGCGTAGGTGTATTCACCGAAGGTGTCTCGGATAATTCCGGCCCCGAGCGCGGCGGCGGCGGCGCCGATCTGGTGGGCGGCGAAGACCCACCCGAACACGATGGTGCCGCGGTCGCCGAAGATCTCACGACAGAGCGCTGCGGTCGGCGGAACGGTCGCGACCCAGTCGAGACCGTAGATGACGATGAACAGCACCATGCTCGGGTGGATGGTCTCAGCGAGCAGCCACGGCAGCAGCAGCAGCCCTACTCCGCGGAAGAGGTAATAGATGATCAGGAGCTTGCGGGGGTCGAATTTGTCGGTGAGCCAGCCGGATGCGATGGTTCCGACGATGTCGAAGACGCCGACGACGGCCAGCAGACCGGCGGCGGTCGTGGTCGCCATGCCGTGGTCGTGGGCGGAGGGGATGAAATGGATGCCGATCAGGCCGTTCGTGGTTGCTCCGCAGATGGCGAAGGCGATCGCGAGCGCCCAGAACGCTCGGGTTCTCGCGGCGAACGCCAGCCCTTCGAACGCGCGCCGGGCAGCGCCGCCGGTTGCCGCCACGGGTGGCATATATGTGTCGGGATCGGCGCCGTACGGCAGGACGCCGCGGTCGGCGGGATAGTCGCGCATCACGAACCAGACCAGCGGAACAGCGAGGAGCGCGGCGGCTGCGACGACGAGCGACGCTGAACGCCAACCCGTGGTTTCAGCCAGGACCGCGACCGGGGGCAGGAAGATGAGCTGGCCGGTAGCGGAGCCTGCGGTCAGGATGCCCATGACCAGTCCGCGGCGGTGCACGAACCAGCGGTTGGAGATGGTGGCGGCGAATACCAGCGCCATCGACCCGGTGCCGAGGCCGATGAGCAGTCCCCAGAAGATGAGCAGCTGCCAGGATGCCGTCATCAGCACGCTGCCGCCAGCGCCGAGCGCGACGAGGGAGAGGGCGGTCGCGACGACCTGTCGCACCCCGAACCGGTCCATGAGGGCCGCGGCGAACGGTGCGGTCAGTCCGTAAAGGAGGAGGTTCACGCTGACCGCGAGCGACATGACGCTCGTGGACCAGCCGAACTCCTCGTTCAGCGGCACCATCAACGCACCCGGAGCGGCGCGAAACCCGGCCGCGGCCAGAAGCGCGATGAACGCGACTGCGGCCACCCACCAGGCGGGGTGGATACGTCGCGGGCGCCGCGGACGAACGCCGTCGCTGGTCGCGGAGGTGACGCGTGTCATGCGAGCGCCGAAACGGCGGAGCGCGGGTGAGCCGCGACGGCCTGGATCTCGATCTTGCAGCCGAATGGAAGCGCGGCCGCCTGAAAAGTGAACCGCGCCGGCGCGGTCGCGATATTCGGGAACTGCCGGCGCCACCAGTCATTCAGCGTCGCGTAATCCTCGATGTCGGCGACGACGCACTGAACGTAGACGACCTCGTCCTGCACGAAGCCCGCGGCGGATGCAATCTGGATGACGTTGTGCCAAGCGAGCATCAATTCGTCTTCGAATGGAGCGGGCCGGTACCTTCCGTCTTCCCCGAGCGCCGGCATCCCACTGATGAAGCGGGTGCCGTTCGCGTTGACGGCGAGGCTGAACGGGAGATCGGCAGGCAAGCCCGCGGCGCTGGGGTGACGGGTGATGGTCATGACGACGACGACTCCGCCGTACTCACCGATAAGGCCAGCGAGCGTAGCTCACCGGCGCCTTCGACCGTGAGCATGCGCTCGACCTCTGCCTGGGCGTTGTGCCAGAGAGGCATGGCGTGGGCAGCCACCCTCTCAGCCTTCTCGGTGAGAACGATGTCGGTCGCACGCCGATCTGCGGACGACGTGCCCATCTTCACAAGCCCCGATTTCTCCAGAACGCGCAGGTTCCGCGCAACCGTGGACCGCTCGAGTTCCGCGCGCTCAGCCAGGTCCTGGATCGTGATCGGCTCGTCACCCGAAGAGGGGATGCGGCGAAGCAACGCCCACTGCGCAACAGTGATGCCAGCTGGCTCGAGCGCACGGTCATAGATCGCGGTCATCCGCCGCATGGCGACGCGCAAACTCGTGCAGTAACAGGCGGTCTCCATATTGCGAGTATATACATGCATTTAGCGGCGCGTGCGATCGGGCGCTTGGGGGGACTGAACCCGCGTCGTTGCGGCCACCCGCCGCCGCTGACCACGGCCCGCGGCCGCGGCCGGTCCCATCCGCAACGGGGCTGCGGATGCGGGGGAAGGTTCCTAGGCCGCCACGTACTCCTGCCGGACCGCGCCCCGCGTGGCGATCTCGATGAACCCGAAGTCGTGGTCGGAGTTCAGGATGACAGCGTCGTTGACGACCCCGTATGCCGCAATGAGGCAATCGAACGCCGCTGCCGCGCGCATGAGCCCCGTGTCCCATAGCGCCTGCTGGACGTCCAGGGCTTGCTGCTCGTCGGGGTGTTCCCATGCGGGCAGCAGCAACTCCATGTCCGCGCGGAGTTCTTCGTACTCTTGCGGGCTCCGGGCCGAATGGCAGTACTCGAGGACTTGCGGCGGGCAGGTGATGATCAGGTGAGTGGGTGACAGCTCGCGAAGCCTTGTCGCAATCGCTTTGCTCGTCGAGGCCTTCTGCCAGATGCTGTTGTCGACCAGGTAGGTCGTCACTGGCCGGCAATCACCGTCGCCGGCGGGATCGTCGGCGCGTCGATCTGGTCAGGCTCGAACGTACGGGCGATGATCCGCTCGACGGCCGCCGGCTGGCGACGGACGGCGATGAGCGTGCGCAGGGCGAGATCCACCGTTTCGCGATTGGAGGTCGTGCCGGCGAGCTCCTTCGCTTGGCGCAGCTCGTTCGGATCGATATCGATTGACGTGACGGTCATAACTCCTCCTCCGGTCTTGTATAGAGCAGTATATAGACCTTTCGCCCGACGCCGCATCGACCCCAAACGCATGTCACTTCCATCGAGCAAGATGCCCGAGAAGCTCCCTCCTGCACGCGACGCACCAAAACGGACCGGCATGCGGGCAGAGCGAAACTCGGGCCTTCGAAAGGTGCGGCTCCGGGGCGCGCCGGCTCGTGGAGTGAAACGCAGTCTCGCCTCAGCGGAGGGGCGGACAATGTTCGTGTCGATGCAGCTTCAGGATGCGGGCATCGATCACGCCGACCCCCGGTACACACGCGGCTGAGGAAAAGATGCTTCTGAAGGAAAGGCTGGTCGTCGCGGCAACCCGCATCGTCGACCGCAACGAACAACTATCGTTGCGCGCGATCGCCAAGGAGTGCGGGGTGACCGCCCCGGCGATCTATACCCATTTCGAGAACCTGAGCGTTATCGAGCAGGAGGTGATGCACGCCGGCTTCGCAGAACTCGCCCGCGACGTGCAGACCGGCATCTTGTCCGAGAAGGATCCGGTCGACGCGCTATTGGCTGGTTGCCGCGCGTACGTGAACTACGGCTGGGAGCATCGGAACAGGTATCGGCTCATGTTCTCAGCGGGCAGTTTCGCGCTCAACGCGATGGACACTTTCCTCGCCGCGGAGCGGGCGATCGAGCGATGCGTCGATGCGGGGAGGTCCGCAAGTACCGATACGAGATCGGACACGTACCTGCTGTGGTTGGGCCTGCACGGCGTCGCAACTCTCGAAAAGCCCACGCGACTGGAGTATCTCGGGCTGCCGAGCTCTGACGCGACCTCGTATCTGACGGAACTCGCTCGTCGGATGGCCCAAATAGCCTAGAGAGCGGTAAGTGCTTGGACGCGCCTGTCACCGCTTAACGGTGCCCTCATATGCAATTGCATCGGCGACCGGGTCGGTAGATCGAGGCGACGAGCTCCGCGACAGCGGCCGGCGGTGACCGCCGCGTCCTCGCGCCGATTCCAGCAGCTCGCGCCGAACGCCATCGGATCGAATTGGCACTTTACACGCGTGTACCTGACTCATATTCTCTTGATCGCGTCGGCTTTCTCGTCGTTCAGGTGGTCGGCGCACGACGGTCATCTCAGCCCGACTGTGAAGATCGGCTGCATCCGCCGGCACGTCCGTGTCGGTCGGCTCCAATCAAGACGGTCCCCACACGCGCACAGTGTCGGAGACCTTCGCACATCACGAGACGCCTCTTGCCTCCGGCCGCCAACGTCACGCTATGAAGGAATCGCTCATGCTGAAGAAGTCCCTGACCGCACTCCTGGTGGCTGGGGTGTTGGCGCTTTCCAGCGCCGGACCCGCGACGGCTGTTGGAGATCCCGGCCCGGCGCAATTGTCCGCTGACCCGACGACGATCACGGTCGGCGGATCCTCGACAGTGACGGCCAGCAATCTGGAAAGCGGTGCGACGGCATACTTCAGCACGAGTCCCGGTGGATCGTTATCCGCGCAGCAGGTCGCCGCACCCGATGGCACGGCCCAGACGATCTTCACCGCGTCCGCGGCCGGCACCTACGCAGTCAACCTCGGCGACGGGGAGAACACGATCGCCACAGTCGAGATCACCGTCGCAGACGAGTCAGATCCCGGCCCGGCCGAATTGTCCGCTGACCCCACCACGATCATGGTCGGCGGATCCTCGACGGTCACGGCCACCAACCTGGAAGACGGTGCGACGGCGTACTTCAGCACGAGTCCCGGTGGATCGTTATCCGCGCAGCAGGCCGCCGCACCCGATGGCACGGCCCAGACGATCTTCACCGCATCCGCGGCCGGCACCTACGCAGTCAACCTCGGCGACGGGGAGAACACGATCGCCACAGTCGAGATCACCGTCGCAAATGAGAACACGTCCCCGCCTGGCGCCCTGTTCACTCACGCAGTAACTCCCGCCGGCGGTTACGCAGCGGACGGCGCGGCCGGGGTCAACACCGCGATGTCGCCGGAGCTGCAGATCAAGATCCAGGAGCGCATCGACGCATTCCAGAAGCAGTACAACGTCGTTGGGCTGTCCGCCGTGGTGGTCACTCGAGATCCCGTCAGCGGTGCGCCCGTCACGACACATTTCGCTGCCGGTAGCCCCACAGAGGGATCGTCCGAGCGGGTCGGCGCGTCGACGCAGTTCGAGATCGCGTCGCAGACGAAGGTGTACACGTCCGATCTGCTCGCCTACCTGGTGGCTGAGGGTCGGGTCTCGCTGGATGACACGGTGCAGAAGTACGCACCGGAGGGCGTCATCGTGCCCACGTGGCCCCAGCCCGACGGCACGCACACAGAGATCACTCTGCGCGATCTCGCCACGCACCAAGCCGCGCTGCCCGACTCACCCGAGAACTACTGGGAGCCCTGTGACGGCGTCGAGAACTGCACAAACCCGCTACCGCTCTACACGCAGGAGATGCTCTGGAGCGCCGTGTCCACCCAGCCTCTGCTGTGGGAGCCGGGCACGAACTGGTTGTACTCCAACTTCGGGTTCGGTCTGCTCGGCACCATCCTCGCCAACGTGATCGACCCGACCGCGACGCTCACCGACCCGCCGAAGTACGAACAGGCACTGCGAGGCGCCTTCCTCGAAAACCTCGGCATGTCCTCGACCACGCTCGGCACCGGGCCCCGCATGGCGACCCCCTACCTGACCGACACGGATCACACGGTCAACACCGAGACGTTCTACTGGTTCGACACCAACGCCCTGGCAGGCATGGGCGGGTTGGTATCCGACGCAAACGACATGGTCACCTGGGACAAGGCGCACCTCGGCGACATCCCCGCCGACGCACCGCTGGGCGTGCGAGCAATGGCAGACACGCTCGCGCCGCAGAGCACCATCACCACGATCTGCCAGGAACCGGACCCCACGACATGCGCGCCGGCCACCAACTTCCAGATGGGCCTCGGTTGGCAGCTCTACCCCGCCACCACCGGCATGGGCGTGAACTGGGCCTTCAAGAACGGCGGCACCACCGGATTCAGCTCAGACACCGTGCTCGCCCCGGATCAGGGCCTCGCCGTCACCGCACTGTGGAACCAAGGGCGGCCCGAAGGGCAGAACATCGAGCTCGCGCCGGCAATCCTCTCGCAGATCGTGCACTTCAAGCCCGAGAAGCACATCCTGCCAGCCACCGGCGCAGACGCGGCAGAGTTGCTCGTGCCCGCCTTCGGCGGCGCGGCGCTGATCGCCGGTGGAGCCGCACTCATACTGATCCGCCGCCGCCGGCCCGGGATGAGCAGAATCCGCTGAGAAGGCGAACGCTCAAACCCGAAGGACCCGCGACGGCGCGCGCTCGGCGACCGTCTGTGACGCCAACCTGCCTAATGCGAAGGACCGGGAGCATTTTGCTGATCGCCCTTCCGTGCTCGTGAGGAACGACGAGCATTCCACATGATTACACCTACAGTCACGAACACGACGACCACAGCGACCACGACGAAGATCGTGATCAAGACCGGGATCGACGGCAACAAAGGATTCGGCATGAGCCGACACCGCCGTTGTGGCATGGTGAAGCGTTATGGGACCCGGAGATACCTCCACACGGCGCTTACTCCCTGTGCTCGTGGGATCGCTCCTGATCGCTGGCGGTGCCGTGCAGCTCGTCCCCCTCACGATCGACTACGTCGCCCTGCGGGCGTATGCGGCGGTCTTTCTGCTTCCCGGCGTGGGATTCATGCTTGTGCTCGCTGGTTCGGTCATCGCCGCCTTCGTCTTCACGCCCGTATGGGCCTGGGCCACGTTCACGTTCGGCGCTTTCCTCTGGTTCCTGAGCTGGTCAGGCCCCCTGTTCTACTACTTCGTCCCAGTGTTGCCCGTCTGGTGGGCGGTCGCAGGGACGGCCGCGTGTCTGGTGAGCGTTGTCGTCTCAGTCGCCTATAGGAAAGTGACGTCAGCAGTCATTTCGGGCATCCTCGCGTTGGGGTCAATCGCCTCCGTCTGGCTGACGTTCCTATCTGTCGAGATCATCTCCCCGGACTACATCTACGCCCCATTCGCAACCGGAGCACTGATAGCGGGAGTCATCTGCGTCGCGTCGCCGTGTCGAGCACCCGCCCTAGTACGGGACGCCGCCTGAACCGATCCATGCCTGCTCCGCGCGGCCTCAGCGCCGACCTGCTGCGAGGCACGCGCGGCAGCGTCACTCGCCATGACACGGCTGTCCCGGTGACCGACCGATCTGCGGACGAGCAGAGCACCCCCATTCCGGCGAGGCTTCGGTGTGATTCAGGGTGGCTTCAGGCTGCGGCGGCGATGATGGGGTTATGCGTGTTCTGGTGGTGGACGATGAGGTTCGCCTGGCAGATGGCGTGCGTCGAGGGCTGGAGGCTGAGGGCTTCGCCGTCGATGTCGCTCATAACGGCGTGGATGGGTTGTGGCGTGCCCGCGAGACTCGCTATGACGTCATCATCCTCGATCTGATGATGCCCGGGATGAGCGGATGGAAGGTCTGCGAGGCCCTCCGCGCTGAGGAGAACTGGACCCCGGTGCTCATGCTGACCGCGAAGGACGGCGAGTGGGACCAGGTCGAGGCGCTTGAGACCGGCGCCGACGACTACGTCACCAAACCGTTCTCGTTCGCCATTCTGGTGGCGCGGTTGCGCGCCCTGATCCGCCGTGGCGCGGTGGAACGTCCCGCGGTCCTCGAGGCGGGTGATCTTTGGCTCGATCCGGGGGCGCGGAAGGTCTGGCGCGGTGATGTGGAAGTGGCTTTGACCTCTCGCGAGTTCGCCGTGCTGCACCATCTGATGCGCCACCGCGGCCAGGTGCTGACCAAGCGTGACGTCATCGACGGCGTGTGGGATGACGACTTCGAGGGCGACCCGAACATCGTCGAGGTCTACATCGGCCACCTCCGGCAGAAGGTCGATCGCCCCTTCGAGCGACGCTCCATCGAAACGGTGCGGGGTGCGGGCTACCGTCTGGCGGTCGACGGTGGGTAAGCGGGTGTGGCGTTCCGTGCGGGCACGGGCAACGCTGGGCGCGACGACGGTGGTCTCCGTGGCGCTGGTGATCGGCGCGATCATCTTCGTCGGCGTACTGAGCTCGACGTTGCGTGACGCATCCGCTCGCGCCGGCGAAACACGTGCCGAGGAGCTCGCCGCGCGCATCGACGCGCAGGGCCTCGAGGCGATCCGGAATCTGGACGACGACGAGGTCGTCCTGCTGCTCGACGCCGACGGCGAAGTGGTCGCCGCTTCATCGGACGCCGAGGGCCTCAGCATCCCTTCCTCAACCGAACCGCTGACCGTCGTGGTCGACGGCGATCCGATGCTTCTCGTGCCTGAAGATCTCGACGACGATCGCATCCTGATGGTCGGGGTGCCCACCGATGATGATCAGGAGACGGTCGGTACGGTCATCACCCTGCTCGTGGTGGCGGTGCCGGTCCTGGTTCTCCTTGTCGGCGTGACCACCTGGCTTATGATCGGCAGGGCCCTCGCTCCCGTGGCACGGATCCGCTCCGAAGTCGATGACATCACCGCTGATCGGCTCGACCGGAGGATCCCGGTGCCCGAGTCGCGGGACGAGATCGCCGCGTTGGCGACGACCATGAACGGGATGCTGGGGCGCCTCGACGTGGCAGCGCAAGCGCAACGGCGCTTCATCTCCGACGCGTCGCATGAACTGCGGTCGCCGCTGGCGACGATCAGGCAGCACGTCGAGCTGTCGCAGGCGCACCCCGATCTGACCTCCGTCGAGGAGCTTTCAAGCGTCGTTCACGAGGAGGGTCTGCGACTGCAGGGACTTGTCGATGCGCTGCTCGTGCTCGCAAAGCTCGACGAAGGTGCCGGCGGTGCCCAGGTGACGGTCGACCTCGACGACTGCGCGCTCGCCGAGGCCGCACGGTTGCGAACGCTCGGGTTCACGGTCGACGCGTCGGGCGTGGGCCCCGCGCGCATGCAAGGTGACGCTCGCTTGGTGGGCCAACTCGTTCGCAACCTCGCTGACAATGCGGCTCGCCACGCTCGCGGCCGGATCGCGATCGCCGTGTTGGAACGCAACGGAGCGGCGGTGTTGACGATCGAAGAAGACGGTGATGGCGTTCCCGTCGACGAGCGCACGCGTATCTTCGAGCGGTTCGTCCGTCTCGATGAGGCTCGATCGCGAGATGCTGGCGGAAGCGGTCTCGGGCTTGCCATCGTGCACGGCATCGCCCGTTCCGCCGGCGGAAGCGTCGCGGTCGACGACGGACGATGGGGTGGGGCACGGTTCACAGTGACATTCCCCGCGTCTTCCTGAAGCTTCCTTCAGCAGGCTTCAGGCCTGGTTCAGCACCCGGCAGCCACGATCGAATTATGACCGACAACACCTCCACCCCCGAACCCACCCAGCCCGCAGTCTCCCACCCGCAGAACTCGCCGAAGCGGCCCCGCAAGCACGTCGTCCTTCTCAGCGTCGCGGGTGTCGTCGCCGCTCTAGCCTTGGTCGGCGGCGGTGTCGCGGTGGGCGCGGCGATCGCCGACGATGATGGCGACGACCGCGACGACGTCGCGGAAAGCACTCAGCAGACTTCCGATGAGACCGTTCGCGGCAGCTCGTCGGCCGACGAGCTGATCGACATCGTCCAGAGCGCTTCCGCGTCGACCGACGGCGTGCCCACCGCGCTCGAGGCGTCCCGCGACGGATCCTGGCTGGTGCAGTTCACCACCGATGCCGGCGACGAGTCCGACGTGCGCGTCAGCGCAGACGGAACGGCGACGGTCGGCGAGACAGACCCCGCCGGCGCCGATGATGTTGCGCCCACAACACAGCTCGACGACACCACGGTCCGGGCACTCGTCGACGCCGCGCTTGCCGCGGCCGACGGCGCCATCGTCTCTCTGGATGTCGATGACAACCCCGCCGACAGCTACGAAGCGACCATTCTCGGGAGCAACGGCACGCTCACAGAACTGTCTCTCGACGGCTCGTTCGCAGTCACGAACTCCGAGACCGACAACAACGACTGAGCACCGATTCATGCAACGAGGTCCCGGGCGCGCGCGTGCCTGGGGCCTCGTGCTGCTTCCCGGCAAGCAACGTGAGTCCAATCAGTGAAGAATCCCGACCCGACGCTACGGGTCGATCAGTGATCGAGCACCTGCGGACGCCACCGGCCGTGTTCGCGGTCGTGCACGCGGAAGTCCGTGGTGAAGTCCCATTACGCCCACGGCAGGTCGAGCCGCTCCAGTTCCCGTCGCACCCAGGTCGTCCATTCCGCGCGGTCGTCTTCATCGGCCGCATGAAGGGCACCGAACTTTCCGACATAGAGCGGGGCAGCCCGCGGCCAGGCCTGCTGAACCGCAGCTTCAAGGTCGGCGGTGACCGCCCGCCGGTCTCCGGTGTACCCCACCGTCAGACCCACGCCCTCGAGCCTGGCGCCCACGGTGCTGTCTGGTGGTTGAACGCCAACGGCTCGTAGTAGTGCAGGCTGACGGCCGGCGCCTCGTCAGCCGGCGGCTCGAGGGCAACCAGTGCCGCAAGCGTCCCCATCTGCGCGCCGCCGACGGTGATCAGTCGCCGGCGATCGGTCTCCCGCACAACACTCAGAACTCTCGGCAGGATGTGATTCCACCGGTCGGGTGTCGATGCGTCGCGAGGTTCGTTGAGCAGATCCAAGGCGAGCTCGGGTCCGCGGGGGCGTAGCTTGCAGCGACCGGCCGCCAGATGGCGCAGACTCGCCCCACCTGCTCGGGCGCGGCCGACATGACCCCGTCGGCGTGGTGCATCGACAGCACGACACCTGATCCCCGGCGCAGGGCCTGATCGATCGCAAGGTCCAATTCGCCTGCGACGTTCGGATCGCGTCGATACGGTGGCATCTCGCCGGCGCGCCCCCACCACCGCACCGGCACGCGGACATGCGTGAACCCGGTCACGGCGATGGCCGCGAGCTCATACTCCCGTTTGGGCCCGGCGCCCGGGTCGGAGTCGCGACGATCCAAGACGCCGCTGAGGTTGACGCCGCGGCCCAGTCCGGACGCAATACGGGCGGCGGTGGGATCATACTCGCATCGACCTTCGACTAGTGGTCTTCGGGTTCGCGGAACGGCCGGATGCCGGTTGATCGTTCGTCGGAGTAGATGGCGATCGCGCCCACGGCAGTCCCCAGCCCGTTGCTGAGTGCAAGCAGTCGCCCGGCGTACTCGCGAATCTCACCGTCAGCGCACAGAACAGGCATGTCGGCCGCCATGTCTTTGACCGTCGGATCTTCCATCGCCCGATGAAAGCCCGACCAGTGCGCGTCACGGAGACGGGTGGGGACGAGGATGTCGACCGGGCCACCCGTCACGTCTTGACCTTGGTACCCGAACAGCGCCTCGGCTCCGGCATCGAAATAGACGATGCGACCCACCACGTCGGTCATCACGACAGCGTCAACCATGGGCTGACCATACCGGCAGATCGGGCTGGCGTGCTTCCATCTTTTGCAGGCCCACGCGTGCCTCGAGGAGGATCTCGACTGCATCAAGCTGACCGTTCGGGGTGCGACGCCAGCAAGGCTGCGGAACCGGAAGGGGACCGGCTTCGGGGCGTCCGGTTGATCGTGGCCGGGTTAGTGGGACGTACGGACGACGTCGCTCAGGGCCCATTGTTTCGTCATGACCTCGGGCCCGACTCCGTAGAACCGGAACATGAGCTCGAAGCTGGTCGATGATCCGGTCTCGATGGTGTTGGCGTGCTGGTCCGGTCTCGTGTGGGGTGCGAAGAAGATGTCGACGGTGCCGTCGTCGTTGGTGGCGAGTCCCGGAGTCTGCGACGAGACCGAGTACTTCGTGTTGCCGCGGATGAAGGCGTGGGTTGCGGCGTCGTACATGGTCACCGACCAGAACTGTGACACGGGCACGCCGGCGGGCACGCGCATTCGGTAGCTCGCCGAGGAGGAGAAGATGTCGCCATCGCTGTCGCGAAGGTTCACCAGGTAGAACTGGCCGATGCCGAGCCGGCGGATGCCGATGAAGGCCATGTGGTAGATGACACCGCGGTTGGGGTATGGGTAGCCCTCAGGGTGAGCATCGAAGCCGTCGCGTTGACTTTCCGTGAAGTCCGCTCGGCCGGGGAAGAACCATTTGGCGCCGTCGAAGAACGCATCGAAGCTCTGCTCGTATTCGGCTTTGAGCCACGCGTGCGCCTCGCTGATCGCGTCTTCAAGCAACGCGACGTCGGCAGGCGAAGGGTCGAACGGTTCGTCTTTGCGGATGCCGATCGAGGCGAGCATCTGCTCGAACGCTCGATCGCGGGCAAGCAGCGGCTCGTTCTGGATCACGCGGTGCAGGAGCTCATAGAAGCGAAGATCGTAGGGGATCGTCGTGTCGACGATGTCACCGTGCAGATCACGCGCCTTTGTCTCCGGCGGGTCGCTGGCTTCGGCCAAGGGGTAGACACGAATCCGACGACACAGCTCGAGCCCTCTGTCGAGCGCCTCCTGCGTGCCTTCTGCCAGCACCGAGCGCAAAAGCGCGTAGCTGCCATACGTCTCGCACGGCAACACGATGTACCCCTCAGGCACCGGCTCATCGAAGTCAGGGGGCAAGATGAGATACTTTCCGCCGCGGCCCGCGTCGACGCCGAAATGCCCGACATCCTCAAGAGGAACCTGCCAAAGACTGCAGATCGACCCGTTCAGGGCCTGCCCGTCGCTCTCGCCCGGGATCTCGACCACGACCGGCCCGTCGTGCGTGTCGAAGAACGCCATGTAGTAGATGAGGTCGGGGTTCGGAGTGAGCGTCTGATTGCGCCAGTCCAGCAACTTCGACCAGTACACGAACTCGTTCGTCGCACCCTCCGTCATCGTCTCCCGCATGAGCTGGTAATTGACGGCCGGCATACCCCAGATCGCGGCCTCGACCGCATGGCGGTAACGGCCGCGAGCCAGGACATCAGATTCGTCGTAGGTCATACCCCCATACTCCCAACAGGCCCGCTGCAGCACCATGCACGAAATCGAAGCGCCGCTCCCCCAGTGCTCACTGGAGTTCCGCTCAGCGAAACGATGGTCACTGATTTCTGCGCAACTGTCCGGTCAAGCACGGTTGAGCGGTCAGAGTGGCGTCAGTCTGGCAGCTCCCAGAGCTCCAGCGGTAAACCCTCCGGATCGTGGATGCGTGCGAAGCGGCCGTGCTCCGTCTCCCACTCGGAGCGACGCTCCACTGCGATTCCAGCCGCTTCCAACCTCGTGACGAGAGCATCGAGCCCTGTAACCCTGAGATTGATCATGAACGGCTGGTCGGAGCCGAAGTAGTCGCTGTCAGCCGCAAACGGTGCGAAGACGGTCATGCCCGCGTCTTGCTGCCAGACCCCCTCAGCGCCAGCGCCGATTCCGAGGTGCTCCCGGTACCAGGCTGATCGAACCTCCGGGTCGCGACTCCGGAAAAACAGCCCGCCGATGCCCGTCACAGTCATACGGGAAACGTACTGGCGACCGGGCACGCGCACCAAGTGTGCACTTATCCGTACGCGTCGGTGATCGCGACGCCCACAGTCCCGATCGAGGATCCTCGATCAGCGAACTGGACTCGATTGCTCCGTCGCGATTGCATTCGCGGTCAGTTCGCGAGGTCGACGAGGCGCTCAAGGCCGTCTTCGTTGACGATGGGGATGCCCTGGTCGCGCGCGAGCTTGGCCTTTCCTGACATGGAGCCCGGGTCAGCGGCGACGAGAAGTTTCGCCGTGCGGCATTCGGTTTCGCCGCGGCGAGCGCGAGCCAGGCGTTGATCTCGGAGACGGTGTACCGCAGCTCCTTGCCCACGTGGAATCCACGAGGACCTTCGTGCCGGAGGTCGTAGATCACCTGCCGACTGACCTTCAGATGCGCCGCGAGCTCGCTCGTCGTCATCACACCGTCGAGAACGTTGGGAATGTAATCGGTCATACCCAAGAGGTGCGCCAGACGTCGCAAGACATGTCGAGACGACGCGATGAATGCGGCCCGGCCGGAACGGAAATCCCGGTCAGGTGGCGAAATGTGTCCAATAAGTGTCGAATCGGCCACTGTGTGATCCCTTCCGGAATCAGACAAAGCCCATTTGACCAGGTGAATGTGGAGCCACCTGAGAGAATCGAACTCTCGACCTTCTCATTACGAGTGAGATGCTCTGCCGACTGAGCTAAGGTGGCGCGCTTCGCTTGCGCGTCGCACGATCATCGATCTTACAGTGTCACCGAAGGTGCCGCGAACCGGACGAGCGCTACTCGCACCGCAGTCCGTCCTGCGGGACGCTCCCCTCGAGGAAGTACGCCTCGACCGCGCCGTCCACGCACGCGTTGCCCTTGTTGTAGCCGGTGTGACCCTCGCCCACGCGCGTGATCAGCACACCCGACGAGAGCTGATCGGCCAGGGCGACCGACCACTGGTAGGGCGTCGCAGGATCGTTCGTGGTGCCGATCACGAGGATCGGCGCGGCGCTCTCCGCGGTGATCGGGTCCCTGGTTCCGGTCGGCGGATAGGGCCAGTCCTGGCAGGTGTCCGGCCCTGACCAGTAGGGCGCGATCGTCGGCGCCTGCGCGGCGATCAGGGTGTCGGCGGCAGCCAGCTGCTCCGGGGTCGAATCGAGCGGATAGTCCATGCAGTTGTACGCCCGGAAGGCCTCGGTCGAATTGTCGAGGTAGACCCCGCCCTGACGGTTGTAGTAGAAGTCCGCCAGCTGGAAGGCGACGTCGGCACCCCCTTGCAGGGTGTCCTCCAGGGCAGCGCTCAGGTACGGCCAGCTGTCCTGCGAGTACAGCGCGGCGATGATACCGGTCAGCAGCGAATCGGCACCGAGGAGCCGGCCGTCCGAGGCAGGGATCGGCGACGCGTCCACGCTCCCCAGCAACGTGCCGAGGTCGGCCATGGCCTCATCCACGGCGCCGCGGAAGGGACACTCCGAGCCTGCAAGACAGTCGGCCATGTAGGCGCGCAGCGCCGACTCGAACCCGACGGCCTGGATCGTGCTCACGTCGGTGCCCGACGCGGTCGGATCAAGCGCACCGTCCAGCACCATGCGCCCGACGCGATCGGGGTACAGCTTCGCGTACGTTGCGCCGAGGAACGTGCCGTACGAATACCCGAGGTAATTCAGTTCGGTGTCGCCCAGCACCGCACGCAGCAGGTCCATGTCGCGGGCCGAGTTCTCCGTCGTGATGTAGGGCAGGATGCCGGAGCTTCCGGCCTCGCACGCGTCGGCGAACCGCGCGTTCCACTCGATCCGCTCAGCCGTCCACGCATCACTCCCGCGCGGATCGGCCGGGATGTCGAACAGGTAGGCGTCCATCTCGGGCGCGTCGTAGCAGTGCACCGACGAGGACTCGCCGACGCCGCGCGGGTCGAAGCCGATGACGTCGTAGCTCTGCTGCAGCGCGTCCCCGACGGCGAAGTCGACGCTGTCGCGGATGAGCTCCACACCGCTCGCGCCCGGACCACCGGGGTTGGTCAGCAGCGAACCGAGCGCCTCCCCGGACGCCGCGCGCTGGCGGATGACGGACAGCTCGATCTCGCCGGCCGACGGATCCGACCAGTCCAGCGGTGCTCGCACCGTGGTGCAGTCCATGCCCGTCGCACAGTCCGACCAGGTCAGCTGCTGCTCGTAGAAGGGCAGCAGGTCTGCCGAGACGCCCCCCGTGTCCGGGCTCTTGCTGCTGGTGGCCGACGGCCGGGCTTCCGGGATCATCGAGTACAGGCATCCGGACAGCGCCACTGCGGCCGCGGCCAGTCCGGAGATGATCGCGACGAGTCGGGGAACGCGACGCCCGGAGGGTCGCTTCGCGGGCATGGTGGTCACAGGGTCCTCCCGCTCGCAACGGTCACGAGCATGCTTTCGAGGGCGAGGGTCGGGGCGACGTTCTGTTCGAGGTTGCGCCGAGTCTCGGCGATCTGGTCCAGGACGACGAGGGCGCGGGCGACGGGCCAGGCCGCGGCGAGGGCGCGGAGGTCCTCCGCCAGTTCGCGGTTGATAAGATCGGCGTCGCCCGGGCCGCCGCGGCCGTACTGGAGCATCACCACGTCGCGGAACAGCGACTGCAGATCGGTGAGCACCCGATCGATGCCGTCGCGCAGGCTCCTGGTCGCGCGACGTTTCTGATCGTCCTCGAGGGCGCTGAGCTGCGAGCGCACCGCCGGCGGTACGGCGGCGCCCTCGGCGATGCCGAGCGTGCGCAGCAGCGAGGATCGCTCGGCCTCATCGCGCTCAGCGGTGAGCGCCTTGGCGTCTTCGGTGGCCGCCTGGACGACGCGCCCCGCCACCTCCACGGCATCTCCCACGCCGCGCACCGCAAGGACGCCGCGCAGTGTCGCATCACGACGGGCGCGTGCGGCTGCGTCCGTGGCCAGCCGCTGCGCCATCCCGATGTGCCGTTGTGCATGCCGGGCGGACTGCTCCGCGACCGAGACGTCGATCCCGGTGCGCTGCGAGATGAGTCGGGCGACGTCCTCGACATCGGGTTCGCGGAGGCGCAGCGTCCGCACCCGGGAACGGATGGTCGGCAGGAGGTCGGCGTCGCTCGGCGCGCAGAGCACCCACACGGTGCGCTCGGGCGGCTCTTCGAGCGCCTTGAGCAGCACGTTGGACGTGCGCTCGGTCATGCGGTCGGCGTCTTCCATGATGATCACCCGGTACCGGCCGAGCGACGGCGAGAAGTAGGACCGCTCGACGAGCGCTCGGGCGTCCTTGATCGAGATGATGACGCCCTCGGTACGCAGCGCGGCCAGGTCCGGGTGGGTGCCGCTGAGCACCTGGCGCATCGCCCGCTCGTCGCCGGGTTCGCAGATCAGGGCGGCGGCGAACGCGGCTGCGAGCGTGGAGCGGCCCGACCCCGGAGGCCCGGTGATCAGCCACGCGTGCGTCAGCGCGGAGGGATCGGATGCCGCGGCCTGCAGCGCCGCGACAGCGTCGTCCTGCCCCCACACCGCGCCCCATGGGACCGCGTCCGCACCTGTCTCGGGCGCGGGCTCCACCGCGGTGCTGGCCATCGACTCAGCCTAATCGGCGGTTCCGACGGTTCCGCCCTGCAGGGCCTGCACCCGTCCCTGGATGTCGGTGGCGAGGTCGGATGCCGCGCGAGCGGCATCCAGCACGAGGAAGCGCTCCGGCTCGGAAGCGGCGAGCGCGAGGAACTCCTCGCGCACCCGGTCGTGGAAGACGCTCTTCTCGGCCTCGAGCCGGTCGAAAGGCTTGTCGTCGGCTTCGAGGCGCTCGCGCGCTCGGGCGGGATCGAGGTCCAGCAGGACGGTCAGATCCGGCAGCAGCCCACCGGTCGCCCACAGCGAGAGATCGCGGACCTCGTCGCGGCCGAGGATGCGACCGGCGCCCTGATAGGCGACCGACGAGTCGATGTAGCGATCCTGGATCACGACATCCCCGCGCTCCAGTGCAGGGCGCACCACCGTCTCGATGTGCTGCGCGCGATCGGCGGCGTAGAGCAGCGCCTCCGCGCGCGCCGCGACCTCGCCGCGATGGTGCAGCACGATGTCGCGCACCAGCACGCCCACCTCGGTTCCGCCCGGTTCGCGGGTGCGCACGACGCTCCTCCCGCGAGCGGTGAGCCACTCCTCCAGGATCGCCGCCTGGGTCGTCTTGCCGACCCCGTCACCGCCCTCGAAGGTGAGGAAGAGGCCCGCCGTCATTTCTTGGCGGCGGGCGTCTTGCGGGTCGTCGACGCCTTGCGCGCCGGAGCGCGCTTGGGCGCCGGACCCTTGGCCCGCTTGTCCGCGATGAGCTGGACCGCACGTTCGAAGGTCACGTCCATCGCGGTCTCGCCGCGCGGGATCGTGGCGTTGGTCTCGCCGTCCGTGACGTACGGCCCGAACCGTCCGTCCTTCAGCTTGATCTGCTTGCCGCTGACCGGGTCGTTCTCGAACTCCTTCAGCGCGCTGGAGGCACGGCGGGCGCCGTACTTCGGAAGCGCGTACACGGCGAGCGCCTGCTCGAGATCGATGTCGAAGATGAGCTGCTCGGAATCCAGGGTGCGCGAGTCGGTCCCCTTCTTCAGGTAGGGGCCGTAGCGGCCGTTCTGGGCCGTGATCGGTTCGCCGGACTCAGGGTCGGTGCCGACGGTGCGCGGCAGATCCAGAAGGCGCAGTGCCGTCTCGAGATCGATCGTGTCCACCGACATGCTCTTGAACAGCGACGCGGTGCGCGGCTTGGGCGCAGCATCCTTCTTGGCGGCTCCGCGCTTGGCGGGCGCCTTCTTGGGTGCTTCCTCGATGACTTCGCCCGTGCTCTCGTCGACCGCGGTCGGGTCTTCCGGGTCGTTCTCCTCGATGTACGGGCCGAACCGGCCGTCCTTGACGATGACGAGCTTGCCGTTGTCGGGATTCTCGCCGAGGACGCGATTGCCCGCGACCGGGGCGTCGATGAGCTCCTGCGCCTTCTCCACGGTGAGCTCGTCCGGCGCCAGCTCTTCGGGGATGTTCACACGCCGCGGCGGTGCGTCCGCGTCGGCCGGGTCGATGACATCGAGATACGGTCCGTACTTGCCGAAGCGCAGCGTCGTGGTGTCGCTGATCCGCGTCGCGTTCAGTTCGCGGGCGTCGATCTCGCCGAGGTTGTCGACGATGTTGCGAAGCCCGACGTGCGCATCCGAGCCGAAGTAGAACTCCCGCAGCCACGCGGTGCGCTGCTGTTCGCCGCGGGCGATCGCATCGAGGTCGTCTTCCAGGGCGGCGGTGAAGTCGTAGTCGACGAGGTCCGCGAAATGCTCCTCGAGCAGCCGGACCACGCTGAAGGCCAGCCAGCTCGGCACGAGCGCCTGGCCGCGCTTGGTCACGTAGCCGCGATCCAGGATCACGTCGATGATGCTCGCGAACGTCGACGGTCGGCCGATCCCCTTCTCCTCGAGCGCCTTGACCAGGCTCGCCTCGGTGTAGCGGGGCTTGGGCGTGGTGGCGTGGCCCTTGGGCTCGACGTCCTTCAGACGCAGCGTGTCGCCGACTGCGAGGACGGGAAGCGACTGGTCGTCGGCCTTGTCTGCTTCGTTGCGCTTCTCGTCTCGCCCTTCCTCGTACGCCTCGAGGAATCCCTTGAACGTGTAGACGGTGCCCGACGCAGTGAACTCGGCCTTCTGGGTGACGCCTTCGATTGTGGCGTCCACGGCCAGCGTGACGGTCGTGGTCTCGTACTTCGCATCCGACATCTGGCTGGCGATCGTCCGCTTCCAGATGAGGTCGTACATGCGCTGCTCGTCGCGATCCAGCTCCCCCGACACCTCGGTCGGCCGCCGGAACTGCTCGCCCGAGGGACGGATCGCCTCGTGCGCCTCCTGGGCGTTCTTGCTGTTGCTCTTGTAGACACGGGGGTTCAGCGGCACGGCCTTGGCCCCGTACAGCTCAACGGCCTGCTCGCGTGCGGCGCGGATCGCCTGCGTGCTGAGCGCCGTCGAGTCGGTGCGCATATAGGTGATGAACCCCTTCTCGTACAGGCGCTGCGCGACGCTCATGGCGTGCTTGGCGCTCATCGAGAGCTTGCGACCGGATTCCTGCTGCAGCGTCGAGGTGGTGAACGGCGGCTTGGGGCTGCGCGTTCCGGGCTTCGCCTCGAGGGCGGTGACGGATGCCTGTCCCACGCCTTCGACGGCGGCGGCCAGTGCTCGGGCCTTCTGCTCGTCGAGGACGACGACGGCCTTCTTCAGCTGACCGCGATCGTCGAAGTCGGTGCCTCGGGCCAGCGGCGAGCCGCCGACGCGGGCCAGGCGCGTCGTGAAGCTCTCGGCTTCGCCCGCCTTCTCCTGCTTGACGGCGAGGGCCTCGACGTCCCAGTAGCCGGCCGACACGAACGCCATGCGCTCGCGCTCGCGATCGACGACCATTCGCGTCGCGGCGGACTGCACGCGGCCGGCGCTGAGCGCGGCTCCCTCACGTCCGCTGCCGACCTTTCGCCACAGGACCGGGGAGACGTCCCAGCCGTAGAGGCGGTCCAGGACCCGGCGGGTCTCCTGGGCGTCGACCAGCGCGAGATCAAGTTCGCGGGTGTTGTCCACGGCCGCGCGGATGGCGTCCTTGGTGATCTCGTGGAAGACCATCCGGCGCACGGGCACCTTCGGCTTGAGCACCTCGAGGAGGTGCCAGGCGATGGCTTCGCCCTCGCGGTCCTCATCAGTGGCGAGCAGGACTTCGTCGGCGCCCTTGAGCGCGCGCTTCAGCTCGGCGACCGTCTTGGTCTTGCGATCGTTGACGACGTAGTAGGGGTCGAAGTCGTTGTCGATGTCGATCGAGTACTTGCCGTACGCCGACTTCTTGTCAGCCGGGATGTCCTTCTTGCTCGCGAGGTCGCGGATGTGACCGACCGAACTGAGCACCTCGTAGTCATCGCCGAGGTAGCCCTGGATCGACTTCATCTTCGTCGGTGACTCGACGATGACGAGCTTCTTGCCTGTTGCCAACGGGGGCGTCCTTTCTTCGAAGCACACCATACACACCGCTCGGCATGCGAGCGCTGTGAGCAAGCGCGGCGACCACTCGCATCGCAGTCATCGGGGCGCGGTATTCACGGCGGCGGGCCGGCTCGCGCCGACGCGGTGCCGGTGATCGGGCCGAACCGCAGGGTCACGGTGACGGTGGCCACCAGGTCGTCGATCTGACAGGCCGAGACGCCGGCGCCACCGGCGGCGGCGACCTCGGCCGCCCGCTCGCACGGGACGCCGTCGACCGCGCCGGAGGCCGCGTCCGCCGCCGCCAGCGCTGCCGCGTCGGCGGCGCCGGCGAGACGCTGCGAGACCACCGCCGCCGCGCCGGCCGCGGTGAACCCGACGGCGAGGGTCGCGGCGCAGAACACGACGCCGACCGACAGGAGCGTCCCCGGCATCAGAGCCCGCCTGCCAGCGCGCAGCTGGTGGCGCTCAGCGCGATGGGCACGATCCCGGCCGAGACCGTCGATGCCGTGACGCACACGAGATCACCTCGGTGCGAGATCACCGCATCCGCCCCGGCGGCCGCCGCGGTGACGGCGCCCTGCACGCGCGCATCCGCCTCGCCGCGCGCGGCGAGGCGTGCGGCGTCGGCCGCGCCATCCTGCAGCCGAACCTGTCGCGCGCATGCGCCGAGTGCGCCGGCGCTCAGCAGCAGGACCAGCGCCACTGCCGGCAGCGCGATCGCGAACTCGGCGACCACCGAACCGCGATCGTCGCCGAGTCCGCGACGGATCATGCGACCGTGAGGGCGCGGCGGACCAGATCCGTGAGGATGCCGCGCACCTCGTCGCTGCGCATGATGACGACCAGGAGGCCGGCGAACGCGACCGCAGCCATCGTCGCGATCGCGTATTCGGCGGTGGCCGCACCGCTCTCATCGGAGAACAGGTTCGCGGCTCGCCGCGCGGTGAGGGGAGGGAGTGACATCGGTGTTCCTTTCATAGAGGGCACGGGTGTGTGGGCACAGGTGTGGGGGCGCAGCCGGGTGCGGCGGGTCAGAGCTGGATCGGGACCGCCGTCATGACGCTCAGCAGCATGGGGGCGACGCCGAGCAGCAGGAACGCCGGCAGCGTGCAGACACCCAGCGGCAGGAGCAGGCGCGAAGACAGCTTGGCGGCGCGCAGGCGGCCATCCACCCGGGCACGGTGGCGAGCGAGGGCGGCGGCCGCGCGGAGCAGCTCGACGGCGGGCACCCCTGCGGTGCGCGACAGCGTCAGGATGTCCTCGGCGCCGTCTTCGCGCCGAGCAGTGGCATCGTCCTGCGGCAGGTCGGCGTCGGACGCCCTGGTCGCCTCGAGCGCGGCGCGGACGATGGCCTGCGCCCGCTCGATCGAGACCCCGCCACTCAGCGCGATCGCAAGCAGTTCGGTGTCCAGGCCCGGCATGCCGGCCTCAGCGCGCGCTCGACGCACCAGCGCGGCGTTCCACCGCTGCCCTGCCACGATGAGAACCGCGCCCGCGGCCGAGCACACCCAGCCGATCGGGTTCGCGACGAGTGTGCCGATGGTGTCGAACCCGAGCGCGATGCCGAGGACGACCGCGACGAGCGGGAGCCAGCCCATGAGCCGGGCGGTGGCTGCCGGTTCGGCGAGGGCGACCCGGACGTCGTCGGCGGCCTCCTGCACATCGCGCAGCGTCGCGGCGAGCCCGCGCAGGCTCTCGGCCAGCGGCGCGCCCACGTGGGTCGCGACCTCCCATGCCGCGGCGATCTCGCGCCAGGCGCGATGTGCGTCGCGCGTCCTCGGGGCACCCCGCGCTCGGCGATCGGTCTGCGGCGACCCGGCGGCGTCCGCGATGGCTGCGGAGAGCGGCGTCCCCGCCTCTATCGACTCGACCACGCGGCCCGCCGCGATATCCCCCGCCGCAGCCAGATGCGACCACGCCCGCGCCGGAGCAACGCCCGCCTGCAGCAGCACCGCCAGCCGCAGAACGCACTCCGCGGCCGCGGCCGGCTCCGCCGTCACGCCGCGGCCCACGGCAGCTCCTCGATTCCCAGGCGCCCGGTCGGCGCGACGACGGGACGCCCTGCGCCGGTGATGCGCCGAACGCCGTCCGGGCCGCGACCGACGTGCAGAACGAGCCCGATCGCGCTCGAGGTCTGACGGGCGAGGGCATGGTCGTCCAGTCCCGCCAGCGACCCGAGCGCCTCGAGCCGCGCGGGGACATCGTGCAGTCCGTTTGCATGCAGCGTGCCGGCTCCACCGTCGTGGCCGGTGTTGAGGGCGCCGAGCAGTTCGCGCACCTCCTCGCCTCGGCACTCCCCGACCACGAGACGGTCGGGCCGCATCCGCAGCGCTTCGCGAACGAGTCGCGGGAGGCCTATGGCGCCGGCGCCCTCGAGGTTGGCCTGCCGCGCCTCCAGACGCACATGGTGGGGATGGCGGATCCGGAGCTCGGCGACGTCCTCGATCGTCACGATCCGCTCGGTGTGCGGCGCGCAGGCCAGCAGGCCCGCCAGCAGCGTCGTCTTGCCTGCACCGGCCGCGCCGCTGATCAACAGGTTCGTCCGACCGGCGACGGCATCCTCCAGCCGCGCGCGAAGCGTGGCGTCGAACATGCCGCGTCGCTCCAGCTCGGACAGATCCGGGAAATCCATCCGCGGGACCCGCACGGAGATCACGGTGCCTTCGGCGGAGACCGGCGGCAGCACCGCGTGGACACGGGTCCCGTCATCCAATCGGACATCCACGCACGGGTTCGCGTCGTCGATGTGCCGCCCGCCGAGCCCGATCAGTGCCACCGCCAGCTCGCGCACGTCCGACTCCTGCGCGAGCCAGCCGGACACCGGGACGGCGCCCCTTCCGCGGTCGACGTAGAGCCCGCTCGCCCCGTTGACGAAGAGATCTGTGACCTCAGGGTCATCCAGATAAGGAAGGAGCGGTTCGAGAACCGGATGCCGCTGCATGGCAGATCGATCCTGGTGCGGCGGCATCGGCTGAGCCGCTTCGCCGGGCGGCAGCCGGCAGGTCACGATGAACGGCGTCTCCCCCGTCGCACGCGGCACCGGAGCGATCACGACCCCGGGCTCGTTCGTCCGAGGCGTCTCGGAACGCTGGACGACGAACGGCTCTGGCATGCGGACGACGCTAGGCCCCGGCATCCGCCCGCGACTGCCGCGCGAGCCCACCGGTGCAGACGGGCGCAGCGAGCGATCCTGGGGAGGAAGAGGCCGCCCGAAAGGAAAAGGGGCGGCATCCCATGGGGGGAATGGGATGCCGCCACGCGCGGCACCACACTCGGGGGGTGATCGGGTGCCGCAATGCCAGAATCGAATGTTCGGCCGGAGATGAGCATACGCAACTTCGGGCAGGCGTCCAAACAAATCGGACCCTCCCAACCGATATATCGCTCACGGTCCGGACGAACCTGTCCGGAACAGTCGGTCACCCACTTCCGGCGGTAGTGTCGCGCTCGTCACGGGAGATAGATTGACCCCGCCGTTGCAGCCGTCATCCGACGCGCCGCGCAGAGATCGGCCCGCGAAGGAGCGAGCACATGAGCAGCCAGATCGATCACCTCCTCAACGAAGACCGTCGCTTCGCTCCTGACGGGGCGTTCGCCGCGGATGCGGTCGGCACCGCGGAGCTGTACGAGAAGGCTTCGCAGGACCGTGTCGCATTCTGGGGCGAGCAGGCCCGCGAGCTGCTGCACTGGCACACGCCCTTCACCGAGGTGCTGGATTGGACCAACCCCCCGTTCGCCACCTGGTTCGGCGACGGTGAGCTGAACGTCGCCTACAACTGCCTGGACCGTCACGTCGAGGCCGGGAACGGCGACCGGGTCGCACTGCTCTGGGAGGGCGAGCAGGGCGACGAGCGCCGCGTCACCTACGCGGAGCTGACCGACGAGGTCAAGCGCCTCGCGAACGTGCTCGAAGGCCTCGGCATCGGTCAAGGCGACCGCGTGGCGATCTATCTCCCGATGATCCCCGAGGCGATCGCCGCGATGCTTGCCGTCGCCCGGATCGGCGCCATCCACTCCGTCGTGTTCGGCGGCTTCTCGGCCGACGGTCTTCGCTCGCGCATCGACGACGCGGGCGCGAAGCTCGTCATCACCGCGGACGGCGGCTATCGGAAGGGAAAGGTCTCGCCATTGAAGCCGGCCGTGGACATGGCCTTGGCCGACCGGAACGGATCCGGCGTGCAGGAGAGCGTCGAACACGTCCTGGTCGTCCGGCGCGGCGGCAACGAGGTGGAGTGGAACGACGAGCGGGACGTGTGGTGGCACGATGTCGTCCCGGCAGCATCCGCAAACCACACCGCGCAGCCGTTCCCGTCCGAGAACCCGCTGTTCATCCTCTACACGTCGGGCACCACCGGCAAGCCGAAAGGCATCCTGCACACCTCGGGCGGATACCTGACGCAGGCGACCTTCACCAACCGCAACGTCCACGACATACACCCGGAGACGGACATCTTCTGGTGCACCGCGGACATCGGTTGGATCACCGGCCACACCTACGTCACGTACGGTCCGCTCGCCAACGGCGCCACACAGGTGCTCTACGAGGGCACGCCCGATACGCCGCACCCAGGACGGTGGTGGGAGATCGTGGAGAAGTACGGCGTGACCATCCTCTACACCGCGCCGACGGCGATCCGCTCGTTCATGAAGATCGGTCGCGCCATCCCCGCGAAGTTCGATCTCTCATCGCTGCGCCTCCTCGGTTCGGTCGGTGAGCCCATCAACCCCGAGGCGTGGATGTGGTACCGCGAGATCATCGGCGCCACCACGACACCCATCGTTGACACCTGGTGGCAGACCGAGACCGGCGCGATCATGATCTCCGCACTCCCCGGCGTCACCGAGACCAAGCCCGGCAGCGCCCAGGTGCCGCTGCCCGGGATCTCGGTCGACGTGGTCGATGAGAACGGCGCGCCGGTCGGAGACGGCAACGGCGGCCTGCTGGTCATCACCGAACCATGGCCGAGCATGCTGCGCGGTATCTGGGGCGACCCGGAGCGGTACAAGGAGACGTACTGGGACAAGTTCGCCGAACAGGGGTACTACTTCGCCGGCGACGGGGCGAGGCTCGACGAGGACGGCGACGTCTGGCTCCTCGGCCGCGTCGACGACGTGATGAACGTCTCCGGCCACCGCCTGTCGACCACCGAGATCGAATCGGCCCTGGTGGGAAACGAGGCGGTCGCCGAGGCGGCCGTGGTCGGGGCGTCGGATGAGACGACCGGACAGGCAGTCGCCGCGTTCGTCATCATCAAGCAGAGCTATCTTGCCGCGCACTCCCCCGACGGCCTGGCGCAGTCGCTGCGCGCCTGGGTCGGCGAGCAGATCGGACCCATCGCCCGACCGCGTGACGTGTACATCGTCGAGGAGCTGCCCAAGACGCGCTCCGGCAAGATCATGCGGCGACTGCTGCGCGATGTGGCCGAAGGGCGTGAGGTCGGCGATACGACGACGCTGGCCGACACCGCCGTGATGTCGGTGATCAGCGCGCAGGTGCGCTAGGCGAAGCTGAAGACGACTTCGACCTCGACGGGGCTGTCCAGCGGCAGCGCGGTCACGCCCACCGCGGAGCGCGCATGGCGCCCTTCGTCGCCGAAGATCTCGCCCAGCACCTCGCTCGCGCCGTTGATGACGCCCGGCTGGCCGGTGAAGGCGGGATCGGATGCCACGAAGCCGACGACCTTGACGACACCGGTCAAGCGGTCCACGCCTCCGACGGCGGCTGCAGCCGCAGCGATGGCATTCAGCGCGCACTGCCGTGCGTACCCCTTGGCGTCGGCTGCCGGCACCAGCGCAGGCCCGTCGCCGACCTTGCCGGTCGCCGGCATGGAGCCTGCGACCATCGGCAGCTGGCCTGAGGTGTAGACGACATCACCCTGCGTCTTCGCCGGGATGTACGCGGCGACCGGTGGCACCACCGACGGCAGGTCGATGCCGAGTGCGGCCAGCTGCTGTGAAACGGTCATCTCAGTTCCCCTCGAACTGGGCGGCGGCTTGGGCCGCAGCATCCAGCCCGGTGTTGGCATCGCCGCCACCCGTCGGACGCTTCAGATAGGCCACCAGCCCACCCTCCGGTCCGGGAACGATCTGGACGAGCTCCCAACCCTGCTTGCCCCAGTTGTTCAGGATCGCAGCGGTGTTGTGGATCAGCAGCGGGGTGGTGAGGTACTCCCACGTCGTCATCGGGTCTCCGGAAAGTCGCGGGCGGTGGCGGAGCGAGCACGCCGAAGGGGTGGGTCCGTCAAGGGTTCCCCCAGGTAGCTGGCTTACGATCAAGCCTATGCCTGATACGAAACGGACGGCTACCGGTGTGGCCGGTGGTCTGCTCGGCCTGGTCGGTCTGAGCGCGGTCGCCGGTCTTCTCATCACCGCCACCGTCACGCCCGCGATTGCCCTTTCCGGCGCGGCGGCCTCCAGCGCCATCACGATGTTCGACAACCTTCCGAGCGTGCTGGACATCGACAAACTGATGCTCCCGACGACGCTGTACGCGAAGAATCCGAACGACGGCACCGACATCGAGATCACGTCGTTCTACGACCAGAACCGTTCGCCGGTCGTCTTCGATCAGGTGGCACCGGTCATGTACGACTCGATCCTCTCCAGTGAGGACCCCCGGTTCTACCAGCACGGCGGCGTCGACCTGATCGGCACCTCGCGCGCCCTGCTGCAGAACCTGCGCGGCGGCGGCGAGACCCAGGGCGGTTCCTCGATCAGCCAGCAGTACGTGAAGAACATCCTGATCCAGCGGTGCGAGGCGAACGCCAACACCGACGCGCAGAAGGAGCTGAACGACGCGGCGGAGAAGGTCGCGGCGGATTCGGGTCAGCCCGTGGTCGCCCCGACCGCGGACGAGGTCATCGCCAAGACCGACGAGGTGCTGGCCAGCTGCTGGTCGGAGGCGACCACGGCCTCCGGCAACGACGGCATCGAACGCAAGCTGCAGGAGATGCGGTACGCGATCGCGCTCGAGCAGAAGTACTCCAAGAACGACATCCTCCTGGGGTACCTCAACATCGCCAACTTCGGCGGACGGACGTACGGCATCGACGCCGCAGCTCACTACTACTTCAACACCTCCGCTGCATCGCTGACGCTGGGACAGGCGGCGACACTGGCCGGCATCGTACAGAACCCGAACACCTACCGCATCGATCAGCCGGAGGGTTCGATCTATGACGAAGACGGCATCGGCTACAACAAAGCTCCCGACGGCCTGATCGACGATGTGCGACCGGGCCAGCTCGCCGCTCTGGACACACTGCTGAATGCCGGCACGATCACGCAGGAGCAGTACGTGGCGGCTGCGGACGGCTACACCTCTACGAAGGGTCGACAGCTCTACGTGCTGAGCCGTCTCCTCGACGACGGGAAGATCACCGAGGAGCAGTACACCGCCGCGGTCATCGAGCCGATCTCGCCCGTGATCACTGCGCCCACGACGGGGTGTGCGGCAGCCGGTGGCGTGGCGTACTTCTGCCAGTACGTGAAGAACACCATCCTCAGCGATCCCGCCTTCGGAGAAACGTCGGACGACCGTTACCGGACACTGCAGCGCGGTGGCTTGAACATCTACACCACCCTCGACTACCGGATCCAGTGGCAGGCCGACGCCGCGATGGCCGAATGGGCCCCCACATCTGTGGAGGGCATGGTCGACGGCAACACCGGCAAGTTCGGAGCGGCGTCCGTGAGCATCGAGGCAGCGACCGGTCGGGTCTTGTCGATCGCCCAGAACACGAAATTCAGCGAGGATGCCGCCCTATCGGGGGATCCGAACTACTCGTCGCTCGTCTACGCCGCCGACCAGAAGTTCGGCAACTCCGGGGGCTTCGAGGCCGGATCGACGTTCAAGCTGTTCACCCTCGTCGACTGGCTCGAGAAGGGCCACTCCGTGAACGAGACGATCAACGGTGTCAACCGCGTCTTCAAGCGCATGACGAACTCGTGCACCGGCGACTGGGTCAACGTGGAGAACACCAAGGTCGGGAACTTCTCCGGCAACGGGTACGTCGGCACGCCGATGCAGTTTACCCGTGACTCGCTCAACTCCGGCTTCTTCGCGATGGCAGAGAAGCTCGACCTGTGCGACATCCAGAAAGTCGCGACGAAGATGGGGGTGACGCGAGGCGACGGGTCACCGGTATCGATGGACAACCAGTTCTCGGTCATCGGCTCGAACAACGTGTCACCGATGGCGATGGCTGGCGCCTACGCGACGGTCGCCAACAACGGCATCTACTGCACACCCAAGTCGATCGACCGCGTCACCGACTCGGACGGCGTCGACCGGCCCGAATACATCCCGGTCACCACATGCAACCAGGTGATCGAGCCCAACATCGCGGCGACGGCGGCCTATGCGCTGCAGGGCGTCATGAACAGCGGCGGCACCGGATCCGCGGGCAACCCCTATGACGGCACTCCGCTGCTCGGCAAGACCGGCACCCACGAAGCCAAGCAGACCTGGCTGATCGAGTCGAGCACGAAGGTCGCGACCGCTGCCTGGGTCGGCAACTCGATCGGCGAAGGCGATATCTTCAACCGCTACTACGACGGCACGCAGATGTCCCAGCTGCGCTACGAGATCGCCTCACGCATCCAGGCCGCGGCGGATGCCGCCTACGGTGGTGACGACTTCGCGCAGCCCGATTCCAGCCTGCTGACCCGCAGGCTCACGAACCTGCCGAACGTACTCGGCATGGGTATCGATCAGGCGACCAGCACGCTGGAGAACGCCGGCTTCGACGTCGCCGTCGGCGAGGCGATCGACTCCCCGGAGGCGGAGGGCCTCATCGCCGCGCAGGACCCGGGCGCCGGTCAGGTCGCAGGTGGCACCACCGTCACGATCCGTCCCAGCAACGGCCAGGGGACGACCGTCCCCGACATCTCGACCAAACCGCTCGCTCAGGCGTTGAACGATCTGCGCGGCGCCGGTTTCGGGAACGTCCAGCAGGGCACCTGCACCGTCGATCCCGCCGCCACGGCGCAGGGTGTGGCCACCAGCACGAGCCCCGGTGCAGGGTCCGCCGTGAACCGCAATGCGGCCATCACGGTGAACTACTCGCGCGACAAGTGCCCGTAGTGCCGTCCTCGTCCAAAGTCGTCCTCACCGCCGGTGCGGTCGTGGGGGCGGCTTCGGCCGCCGCCGTGTGGGGAATCGGCATCGAGCGCTACCTGTTCACCGTGCGCGAGCACGAGCTGCAAATCCTTCCGGCGGGCAGCGCTTCGATCCGGGTGCTGCACGTGTCCGACATCCACATGGCCCCCTGGCAGCGCCGCAAGCAGCACTGGATCGCCGGGCTGGCCGATCAATGGAACCCGGACCTCGTCGTGAACACCGGCGACAACATGGGGCACGCGGAGGGGCTGAAGGGACTGCGCGTCGCGCTGGATCCACTCCGCAGCATCCCGGGCGTCTTCGTTCACGGCTCGAATGATCATTCCGCGCCGTCGCCGCGCAACCCGATGAAGTACTTCACGGGTCCTTCCGACGTCAAGCACACTGCGGAGCTGCTCGACACCGACTCGCTGGACGCCTACCTGGGTGAGGAGCTCGGCTGGCTCGACCTCAACAACAGCGCAGGGTCGATCGTGGTCGGCGGAGCCCGGATCGACGCCTTCGGCGTCAGCGACGCCCACCGCGGTTGGGACGAGCTGTCCGAGCTCCCGGGGGCGCTGGAGGCCGTCCGCAGCACCGGCGCTGCAGCGCTGACCCTCGGCGTCACGCATGCCCCGTATCGCCGCGTTCTGGATGATTTCGTCGACCTCGGAGCGGATGCGATCTTCGCCGGGCACACGCACGGCGGTCAGGTCCGGCTCCCGGGATTCGGCGCGCTCGTCGCCAACTGCGACATCCCGCTCGACCAGGCACGCGGCCTGAGCACGTGGTCGCACGACTCGCGAACCGTGCCCCTGAACGTCAGCGCAGGCCTCGGCCACTCGATCTACGCGCCGGTGCGCTTCGCGTGCCGGCCCGAGGTCTCACTCATCACACTGCGCGCCCGCGACTGACCCGCAGGTCCGCTGCTCGCTCAGGCAACCGGCTCCTCCCCAGGTCAGCCCGGCCGCGGGCTGTCCACAGCGGCGCCGAGAGCGAATGCCCGCGGTCTCGGCTGCCGCCACGATCGGAGCATCCGATCCGAGGAGGCCCGCCATGCCGAGAGTCCCCCATGCACTGCACACGATGCGCAACGCCATCCGAGCCGTTGCGGCCATCACCGTCGCTGCTCTTCTGAGTTCCGTCGCCCTCGTCCTCCTGCCCGCACCCGCGCACGCGGCTGAACAGGGCGCGGGGTTCGGCACATGGGCGCCGATTTCCGAGTACGGCTGGCACGGCTCGATGCTCGTCGACGGCGTGCACACGTACTGCATCCTCCCGGGAGCACCCGCGCCCACCGGCCCCAGCGTCGACAACGGGATCAGCGCGACCGCAGCGGGGCTGTCGCCGCAGCAGCTCACCGGCATCAATCTTCTCGTCACCAAGTACGGCCAGACCTCCGATCCGGTGCAGGCGGCGGCGGTCGGCTGGGCGGTCAAGGCGATCGCCGACTGGTCGGGATCACTGCACCATTTCGGTTACCCCGGCGATTCGTTGGCGGGTGCCATCCACTGGACGTTCTCGGCGCTCGCGCCGGAGCACGACGAGGAGATCCAGCGACGGGCCGTCGCCTTCTACGAGGAGGCACGTGCGCTACCGACGGGCTCGGGACCCGTATCCGGCTCGGTCACCGTCACCGCGGACGCGACGGACCCGACACGCGGAACCGTGCGTGTGGACGCGCCGGCGAGCGCGACCGGAACGCTGAGCGTGGATGGGGCGGTCTTCGACGACACCGGCGCGGACACGAGAACGGATGCCGCCACCGGCGTCGACTACGCCATCACGGCCATGCCTCCGACGCCGGGGCGTCCCTACTCCGTCAGCGTGAGCGGTCACTTCTCCGCCGGTCCCGCAGCCGCCGTGCGGCACTTCACGACGGCAGGCGGGCAGGACACCGCGGGGCCGGCCGGCAACAGCGAGTTCGATGTCGCCGGCGCGGACACAGCGCCGCGGCATCCGCTGTTCGCACCGACCATCTCCACGCAAGTGGCCACCCGATACGCATCTCCCGGCCCGTTCGTCGACGACGTCGTGTTCGGTGGAACGCTCGAGGACTGGCCCCGCGGCGAGGACGCAAGCCTGCTCCAGGTCGCGGCGACCGCGGTCGTCTACCGCACCGAGGACGAACCGGCGTCCGCGGACGGCAGCATTCCGGCCGACGCTGAGCCGGTGGGGTCATTGGCCGTGCAGACCGACTCGCAGCGCGGAACAGCCGGCCCCTACCGAGTCTCCTCGCTGTGGGACCTGCCCGCCCCCGGTTTCTACACGGCCGTCTGGACGATCGAAAGGGAGTCGCAGAGCGCCGAGGTCGCCGCACATCTTGCGCCCGGATACCGCTGGGTGGAGCCCTTCGCGGAACGCACGCAGGTCAGCATGATTCCGGCCGTCTCCTCCGCCGCCGAGCCCGAGATCACGGCGGGACGACCGATGAGCGACACGATCATCGTGGGCGCACCTCTCCCGAGCACCGGCCTGATCATCTCGTCGGCGGTGTATCGCGCCGCGGAAGGCACACCTCCCGTCGACACCTGCACCGACGGCGCGCTGGTCTGGTCCAGCGACCCCATTGCCGTCACGTCTCCGGGTGAGTACAGCGTGACCTCGCTCCCGATCACCGAGCCGGGCACCTACTTCTGGCAGGAGCGTGCGGTCGACGCAGACGGCGAACTCGTGCACCTCGGGGTGTGCGGAGCCGCCAGCGAGACCACTACGGTCACCGCACTGCCACCCGGGACGAGCCCACCGCGCACGCTCGCCGCGACCGGGCAGCCGGAGACAGCCGCGCGCACCGGCGCCGGCGTCGGCATCGCCGCGCTCACCGCTGGAGCGACGCTGATCCTGCTTGCACGTCGCCGCCGGTTCGTCGCACGGTCGCCGATCGGGTAGACTCGGAGGGTTGCCACGGGGTGTGGCGCAGCTTGGTAGCGCGCGTCGTTCGGGACGACGAGGCCGCAGGTTCAAATCCTGTCACCCCGACCGCAGAGAGGCTCCGTCAGAGACGGAGCCTTTCGCGTCTCACCGCCCGAGCACCTGGAGAAACGTGACCGACACCTCGTCCCCCGGCATCCCTCCCCGACTCGTCGCCTTCGATCTGGACGACACCCTGGCCCCCTCGAAGTCTGCGATCGACCCGCGGATCGGCGATCTGCTGATCGCCCTCGCCGAGCGGGTCGAGCTCGCGATCATCTCCGGCGGCCAGCTTGGCCAGTTCCGCGCGCAGGTCGTGGACCGGCTTCCGGATGCCTCGGCCGACACTCTCTCCCACGTGCACCTGCTACCCACCTGCGGCACCCAGTACTACCGCATCGAAGACGGCGAGATCGTCACCATCTACGCGCGCTCGCTCACCGAGGACGAGAAGATCGAGGCGACGACGGCCGTCGAGGAAGAGGCCAAGCGTCTTGGCCTGTGGGAATCGGAGCCGTGGGGCGACATCCTCGAGGACCGCGGTTCCCAGATCACCTTCTCCGCCCTGGGTCAGCACGCTCCCCTCGAAGCCAAAGTGGCGTGGGATCCGACCGGCGCGAAGAAGAACACGCTCCGTGAGGCGGTCGCCGCGCGCCTGCCCGACCTCGAGGTCCGCTCGGGCGGATCCACCTCCGTCGACATCACGCACCGCGGGATCGACAAGGCGTACGGCATGCGCCAGCTCGCCGAACAGACCGGCATCCCCCTCGATGACATGCTCTTCGTCGGCGACCGACTCGATCCGGACGGCAACGATTATCCGGTGCTCGCCCTCGGCGTGGAGTGCAAGGCAGTCGAAGGGTGGGAGGAGACCGCCGAGTACCTCGACGATCTCCTGCCCACGCTGAGCCTGCGCTGATCAGACCTTCGCGGCGGCGCGGGCGCGCGGCGCCCGTACGGTTGCCGCAGCGGCCTGCACGCTTGCGCTGACCGGCACCAGCCGGGTGAGCTGGGTGACGTGGCGCGGTTCGAGCTCGGCCAGCGTCGAGACTCCGAGCAGGGCCATCGTCCGCTCGATCTCGCTGCGCAGGATCGCGATCGTGCGATCGACGCCCTCGCGGCCGCCGGCCATCAGACCGTAGAGATAGGCGCGTCCGATGAGCGTGAACTTCGCGCCCAGCGCGACCGATGCCACGATGTCCGCGCCGTTCATGATGCCGGTGTCGATCATGACGGTCGCGTCCTTGCCGACCTCGCGCACGACCTGCGGCAGTAGGTGGAACGGGATCGGTGCGCGGTCCAGCTGCCGACCGCCGTGGTTGGAAAGGATGATCCCGTCCACGCCCGCGTCGATCAGGCGCTTCGAGTCCTCGACATTCTGCACGCCCTTCACGACGATGTTGCCGGGGAACAGATCGCGGATGATCGCGAGGTCGTCGAAGCTGATCGTCGGATCCATCGCTGCGTTCAGCAGCTCGCCCACCGTGCCCCCCGTCGTGGAGAGTGACGCGAACTCCAGCTTCGGCGTCGTCAGGAAGTCGATCCACCACCAGGGGCGCGGAATCGCGTTGACGATCGTGCCGAGCGTCAGCTGCGGCGGGATCGAGAAGCCGTTGCGCTTGTCTCGCAGACGTGCGCCGGCGATCGGGGTGTCGACGGTGAACTGCAGCGTGTCGAAACCGGCCTCCGCAGCGCGGCGGACCAGCCCGTAGGAGATCTCGCGCTCGCGCATCACGTAGAGCTGGAACCAGTTGCGCCCGTGCGGATTGGCCTTCTTCACGTTCTCGATCGAGGTCGTGCCGAGCGTGGACAGCGTGAACGGGATGCCGGCGGCACCGGCCGCCGATGCGCCCGCGCTCTCACCCTCTGTCTGCATCAGCCGGGTGAATCCCGTCGGGGCGATACCGAACGGCAGCGCGCTCGGGCCGCCCAGGATCGTCGTGGAGGTGTCCACGTTCGCCGCCGGTCGCAGGATGTCGGGGTGGAATTCGATGTCCTCGAACGCCTGCCGTGCGCGGGTCAGCGACAGCTCCCCCTCGGCGGCACCATCGGTGTAGTCGAAGGCCGCCTTCGGCGTGCGACGCTTTGCGATCGTGCGCAGATCGGCGATCGTGAGCGCTGCGTCGAGCCGACGCTTGCGGCCGTTCAGTTCGGGCTTCTTGAAGCTCATGAGCTCGAGGAGCTCTGCCGGGTTGGGGAGCTGGCGCTGCACCATCGTCGGTCCTTTCGTCAGGTGCGGGCCAGGCCCGCGTCGGCGTAGTAGCCGGTGATGTGGTCGTGGATCAGGGTTCGGGCGGTAGGCGCATCGCCGGCCTCGACGGCGTCGAGGATGGCGGAGTGCTCCGCACGAAGGCGCGTCGAGGCGGCGTCCCAGTCGGGGATCCGCTCGGCACCCGCCAGGACGTAGGACTCGATCGCCGTACGAAGGCCGCCCATCATGGCGGCGATGACGACGTTGCCGGAGGCCTCGGCGAGTGCGAGATGCAGTTGTGCGTCCAGGGCGAGGAACTCCCCTGGCGTGAGGTCCGCGGCATCCATCGCCTCGATGATTTCCCGCGCAGGCTCCGTGGTGCGCTCCGGATCGGCGGCGAGCGCCTCGACGACCGCCGACTCGAGCACCAGGCGGGTGCGGACCACGTCGTCCAAGGGGAAGCCGCGAGCGGCGACCTGCAGCCGCAACAGCGCGGACATGCCGCCCTGCGGGGTGGCGATGATGATGGCGCCCGAAGTCGGCCCGGACCCGGTGGCGGTGCGGATGAGGCCGAGCACCTCGAGCACGCGAAGGGCTTCGCGGACGCTGGAGCGGCCCACTCCGAGGGTCGATGCCAGCTCCCGCTCCGGCGGGAGCCGGTCACCCGGCGAGAGGGCACCCTCGAGAAGATCGGTCTCGATCTTCTCGAGCACGACCTGCCAGGCGCGCGCAGCTTCGGGCACGGGACTCCTCGGATACTGGTCTGACCACAGTATCCCCTGTGGTCAGACCACGCAAGGTCGTACGCTGGGCGAATGGATCCTCTGGCCCTCGTCCTTCTCGTCGCCGCCGCGACCTGCGCCTTCTGCTGGATCGCCTCGCTGATCACGAAGGACACGTCGTGGGTCGACCGCATCTGGTCGATCGTCCCCGCGGTCTACGTGTGGATCTTCGCGGTGGCCGGAATGGGCGACGGCAAGGACGCAACGCGGCTCGTCGTGATGGCGCTGCTCGTGACGGCGTGGGCCGCCCGGCTGACGTTCAACTTCGCCCGCAAGGGCGGCTACACCGGCATGGAGGACTACCGGTGGGCGGTGCTGCGCGGACGGATGAAGCCGTGGCAGTTCCAGCTGTTCAACCTGTTCTTCATCGTGCTCTATCAGAACGCGCTGCTCGTGCTGATCACCCTCCCCGCGTTCATCGCCTGGCAGAACCCCGCGCCGTTCGGCGGGTGGGACCTCGCGTTCGCGGTGCTGTTCGCCGCGTTCCTGATCGGCGAGTTCACCGCCGATCAGGAGCAGTGGAGTTACCACGAGGCCAAGAGGGCGGCCGGAGGCCATCTCGAGCCCGGCTTCGCGACGGCCGGCCTCTTCCGGCTCAGCCGGCATCCGAACTTCTTCTTCGAGCAGGCGCAGTGGTGGGCGTTCTACGCGCTCGGGGCCGCTGCCGCGGTGGCATCCGGTCTGGGCTTCTGGGGAGGAGCGATCAACTGGACCATCATCGGCGCCGTGCTGCTGACGATCCTCTTCATCGGCTCGACGATCTTCACCGAGTCGATCACCGGCTCGAAGTACCCGGCCTACGCCGACTACAAGCGCAGGACGTCGATGCTCGTGCCGCTACCCCCGCGCAAGACGGCGCCCAAGAAGGCGAAGGCGGGCAAGGACGCCAAGGCGGGCAAGCCCGCTCCTACCCCGAAGCCTGCCTAGCGCCGGGCTCAGGCGGTCGCGTAGCCCTGCGGGTTCTTCGTCTGCCAGTTCCAGTAGTCCGCGCACGCATCGTCGATCGTGAGCCTGGTCGACCAGTCCAGATCGCGTCGAGCCCTGCCGGGATCGCAGTACGTCGCTGCGACGTCTCCCGGCCGCCGGCCGAGGATCTCCTTCGGCAGGTCATGGCCGACCGCCTTCTCGAACGAGGCGATCAGCTCGAGCACGCTGACCGGGACGCCGGTGCCGAGATTGAAGACCGCGAACCCGGGCTGCGCCTTCTCCAACGCCGCGACATGACCCTCGGCCAGGTCGACGACGTGGATGTAGTCGCGCAGCCCGGTGCCGTCCGGAGTGTCGTAGTCGTCGCCGAACACGCCGACCCGGTCGAGCGTGCCGATGGCCACGCGTGAGACGTAGGGCATCAGGTTGTTCGGGATGCCGGCCGGGTCTTCGCCGATGAGGCCGCTCGGGTGCGCGCCGACCGGATTGAAGTACCTCAGCACCGTGATGTTGAGGTCGGGGTTCACGCGGGCGACGTCGGCAAGGACGACCTCGTTCATCCGCTTCGATTTGCTGTAGGCGTTGGACAGGTCGATGCTGGTCGTCGACTCCTCGGTGAACGGCAGGTCGGCCGGGTCGGAGTAGACCGTGCCGGTGCTCGAGAAGACGAACGAGCGGATGCCGTGGGCCACCCCCGCCCGCAGCAGGGCGAACGTCGTGTCGAGGTTGTTGGAGTAGTACTCCAACGGCTTCTGGGTCGACTCCCCCACGGCCTTGAACGCTGCCAGGTGGATGATCGCGTCGATCGGTCCGTGCTCCGCGAAGACGCGTTCGACGACGTCGTCATCGGCCGCGTCGCCGATCACGAGCGGCGCGGCCCTGCCTGTGATGGTCTCGACCCGATCCGCAGCGACCGCGCTCGTGCCGGAGAGGTCGTCGAGCAGGACGACGTCGTGTCCGGCATCCAGCAGGGCGACCGCGGTGTGCGCGCCGATGTAGCCGGCGCCGCCGGCAAGGAGTACTCGCATGCTCCCAGCGTAGCGATTCCCGCTCGCCTGCCCGCCGCGCTCAGCGGCCGTCGAGACGCCCGCCGGATTCCCGCAGATAGCACTCCGCGCACATCGACTCGTAGGTCACGCGGTCGGGGTTCAACTCGTCGATCGCGACCTGGTCGCCGTCGAAGACGAACCGTCCTCCGACCAGCCGGGCGTTGAAGATCGCCTTGCGACCGCAGCGGCAGATCGTCTTGAGCTCCTCCAGGCTGTGGGCAAGTTCCAGGAGGCGGCGCGAGCCCGGGAAGGCCTCGGTGCGGAAGTCGGTGCGGATGCCGTACGCCAGCACCGGGACGCCGTCGAGCACCACGATCCGCAGGAGATCGTCGACCTGTCCCGGCGTGAGGAACTGGGCCTCGTCGACCAGAAGGCAGGCGACGTCGACGGGTCGGTCGCCGGCGGTCTGCTCGGGGATCAGCGCGTCCGACGCGGAGTGCTGGACGCGCGCGCGGTGCTCGGCGAACAGCGCGCGCAGGTCCGCGTCCGGCGGGATCAGGAAATCCACCTCGCGCGACATGCCCAGCCGACTCGAGATGCGATCGGACTCCTTGGTGTCGATGGCGGGTTTGGCCAGCAGGACATGCTGGCCGCGCTCCTCGTAGTTGTACGCGGCCTGCAGCAACGACGAGGACTTGCCCGAGTTCATCGCCCCGTAGCGGAAGTACAGTTTGGCCACGAAGCGAGCGTAGCCGCCCGCCGTCGGTCCAGGTTCAGCGTCCGCCGGAGCCGCCGCCTCCGCCACCCCCGCCGGAGGACCCGCCGCCGGACGAGCCGCCGGACGAGGACCAGCCCGAGCTGCTCGAAGAGCTGCTGGATCTCCCGGACGAGACGGGGGTCGAGGCCATCCGGCCGATCGAAGACGAGGCATCCGACAGCGAGCGCGAGCTGACGGCATCCAGGAGCGAGCTCGATCCCGCCACCGCGGGCGCGGCGGCGCGGATGACGTCGGCCCATTGCCGCTCCATGCCGAAGAGGACGGCATACGGGAGGAGACGCTCGTAGAGGTTCACGACGCTGTCCCCCGGGCGATTCGGACTGTCGGCGTATGCGCGCGTTCCGGAGGACACGAGGTCGGCCGTGCGCGGCGACTGCGCCGCCCGGAGGCGGTCCTCCTCGGCCAGGCGCAGGTACTCCCGGATTCCCTCGAGGTACGTCTTGTGCATGCCGCCGGCGAGGGTGAGCACCGATTTCGGCAGTCGCACGAACGGCAGCACGAGGAAGGCGAAGAACCCGCTCGCGATCCCCGCGATGTACACCCAGCCGCCCCCGGGGACGAGGTCGTTCAGGGCATCGAAGGCGGTGTCGGCGAAGAAGATGAGCCCCATCGCCAGGAAGAACCCGCCCAGGGTGAACGCCGCTCGCAGCGCGCCGATCCATGCGGGGAGCTTGCTGCGGTAGCCGCGCTGCACCGTGAACTCGTCGATACGGCGGACATAGGTCACCGACCTCGGCGGCGGGCGTGTGGCGAACGTGCCGAGGTCCACCTCTGCGCCGGGCTTCGCGTTCTTGGCGAACAGTGTGTCCAGCACGCGGAGGTCGTCGTGCTCGAGGCCGTCCGTGCTGCGCAGCACGACCTCGAAGTCGTCGGGGTCCTTCCGATCCCCGGACGCGCGCAGTTCCACGGCGTCGCGGACGGCGAGATCGACGAGATGCGCGGCCATGGCACGCTCGGGGACATCCAGCACGCCGGCGGACAGGGTCAGCGACTCGTCCGGCGGCGGCGAGTACTGGACGATCACCGGCGAACGGTCAGGGTTTCGCCGCAGCGTGACGCGCAGCACGAGCAGGACGACCAGTCCGCCGAAGCCGGAGAACAGGGCCGCCAGCGGCAGGATCCAGTCCCACCACGGGTACGGCGGCGGGGGCGGCGGGGTGGGGGCAGCGAACGTGCCTTGTGCGAAGCCGATCGCGACCGTGACGCCCTCGTCGGCGCCCAGCCCGCTGTCGGTCGCGGTGAACGAGACGGCGGATGCCGCGGCATCCGGCGCCCCGACCCCCGCCGCCCAAGCCTGGACCTCCGCGGGCCACTGCGCATCCGCGACGGGTCCGGACATCTCGCACGGGTCGGTGGAGCCGTCGGGTCCGGAGTAGCAGAACGACCGCGCCGGCAGGAGCCCCTCTGCGGGAACGCCCGCGATCCGGACGTTCGCGGTGATTCGGTCGAAAGACTGGGCGTGATCGGACTCCACGACATCCCAGAAGAACTCATCGGCATCGGTGTCGTCGTAGCGCAGCACCACATCGCGCATCGTGTACGAGATGACGTAGGTCTGCACGCCGCGCACGTAGGAGTCATCGCCGGTGAGCACCGTGAGGTGGTCCTCGTCCTCCTCGGTCCACCACGGGATCGCCTCGCCGTCGACGCCCGTCACGTTCACCACGTCGGTGTCGTGCGCGATGCCGGAGTCGGCTTTCGGGATCCACCGGACGATGCCCTTGTTCTGATCGAACTCGGGGAAGCGGACGACTCGCGTCTCGATCACGTACAGGTCGCTGATCCCACCGGCACCGCGGACGAGGAAGAAGTCGGCGTCGAGGGCGTCGTAGGAGAAATCCTCGACGGATGCCGCAGCCGGCGCCGCCGTGGACACGACAAGCAGCACACCGGCCACGACGACGGCGATCGCCCGTCGCGCACGTCTTCCCCAGCCGCGTCGCATGCCCCCACCCTAGGGGTGCGGGTGCGCAGTCACCGTCAGGCGGTGAGCGCGAGCGTCTCGGCGGTCTCGCTGAGCACCTCGGCCGCGATCTCAGGGCGCGGGTTCAGCTTCTCGCCGTAGCTCGGGATCAGCTCGCGCAGCCGGGGCTCCCATTCGGCGATCCGATCGGGGAAACAGGTCTGGAGCAGGCCGAGCATGATCGACACGGCGGTCGAGGCTCCGGGCGACGCGCCGAGAAGGCCCGCGATGGTGCCGTCCTTCGAAGTGACGACCTCGGTGCCGAACTGCAGCACGCCGCCCTTCTTCGGATCCTTCTTCATGACCTGGGCGCGCTGCCCGGCATCCAGCAGCTCCCAGTCCTCGTCCTTGGCCGTCGGCATGAACGTGCGGAGGCTGTCGACCTTCTTCTTGTGGTTCTTCAGCAGCTCGCCCACGAGGTAGGTGATCAGGGACGGGTTGTCGATGGCGACCTTCATCATCGGCCAGAGGTTGCCGGGGCGAACCTGGGCGACGAGATCGAACATGGAGCCGTTCTTGAGGAACTTCGGGCTGAAGGTGGCGAACGGGCCGAAGAGCAGCGAGGCCTCGCCGTTCACGACACGGGTGTCCAGGTGCGGCACCGACATCGGCGGCGCCCCGACCGAGGCCTGGGAGTAGACCTTCGCTTTGTGCTGCGCGACGAGCGCCGGATTGCTGGTCTTCAGCCACTGGCCGCCGATCGGGAACACCCCGTACCCGGAGATCTCGGGGATGCCGGAGCTCTGCAGCAGCTTGATCGCCCATCCACCGGCGCCGACGAACACGAACCGCGCACGGGTGGCGCCCGGCGTACGCCCGATGGAGTTGCGCCACTTGATGAGCCAGGTGTCGTCCTTCTGGCGCTTGATCGACTTCACCTCACGGTTGGTGACCACCTCGGCGCCCCGCTCACGGAGATTGTCGAAGAGCTGATGTGTGAGCGCGCCGAAGTCCACGTCGGTGCCGGATGTCACCCGCGTGGCAGCGAACGGCTCACCGGCGCGGCGCTTCTGCATGAGCAGTGGCGCCCAGCTGTTGATGACGCGTGAATCCTCGCTGTACTGGATGCCCTCGAACAGGGGCTGCGTCCGCAGCGCCTCGTAGCGCTTCTTCAGGAAAGCGACGTCCTTCTCGCCCCGCACGAAGGTCATGTGCGGCGCGGAGTTGATGAACGTCGACGGAGCATCCAGCACACCCTCGTCGACCAGGGACGACCAGAACTGACGGCTCTGCTGGAACTGCTCGTTGATCGTGATCGCCTTGGCCGTGTCGACCGAACCGTCGGCCGCCTCGGGGGTGTAGTTCAACTCGCACAGCGCCGCGTGTCCGGTACCGGCGTTGTTCCACGCGTTCGAGCTCTCCATCCCGACGTCGTGGAGACGCTCGTAGACGGCGATCTTCCAGTCGGGCTGGAGTTCGGAGAGGAAAGTCCCGAGGGTGGCGCTCATGATGCCACCACCGATGAGGACGGCATCGACGGTTTCTGTCACCGCACAAGTCTAGTTCGCCGAACACGGGCCCTCGCGTGTTCGCGGCGCCACGCGACGTCAAACTCCGGGGTTCTTAACCCCGCGACAACCTCAGACGCGTGCGTCCAGACCCGCCGCGACGACCTCGGCGATCTGGACCGCGTTCAGCGCGGCGCCCTTGCGGAGATTGTCGTTGCTGATGAAGAGGACCAGACCCCTGCCCTCGGGCGCGGACTGATCGGCGCGGATGCGGCCTACGAAGCTCGGGTCCTTGCCGGCGGCCTGGAGGGGCGTCGGCACCTCTTCGAGGACCACGCCGGGAGCGGACGCCAGCACCTCGCGGGCGCGCTCGGGGGTGATGTCGCGGGCGAACTCGGCGTTGATGCTCAGCGAGTGCCCGGTGAACACCGGCACGCGCACGCAGGTGCCGGCCACACGAAGACCAGGAAGCTCGAGGATCTTGCGGCTCTCGTTGCGCAGCTTCTTCTCCTCGTCGGTCTCGTTGTCGCCGTCCTCGACGAGGTTTCCGGCGAACGGGATCACGTCGAAGGCGATCGGTGCGATGTACTTCTCCGGCTGAGGGAACTCGATCGACGAGCCGTCGTGCACGAGGCGCAGCGTGTCGCCCTGCGCGAGTACGCCCTCGACCTGGCCGAGCAGCTCTTCGGCACCGGCGATCCCGGAACCGCTGACGGCCTGGTAGGTGCTGACGATGAGGCGCTCGAGGCCCGCTTCGGCGTCGAGGACCTTCAGCACCGGCATGGCGGCCATCGTCGTGCAGTTGGGGTTGGCGATGATGCCCTTGCGCGCCTCGCGGATCGCGTGCGGGTTGACCTCGCTGACGATGAGCGGGACGTCGGGGTCCATACGCCAGGCGCTGGAGTTGTCGATGACGAGTGCGCCCGCCTCGGCGAAGCGCGGCGCGTGTGCGCGGCTGCCGGTGGCGCCTGCCGAGAAGAGGGCGATGTCGATGCCTGCCGGATCCGCGGTCTCGATGTCTTCGACGAGGATCGTCTCGCCGCCGAACTCGACCGCCGTGCCCGCAGAGCGCGCGGTCGCGAACAGGCGCAGCTCGCGGATCGCGAAGGACCGCTCGGCGAGGATTTCGCGCATGACCGTGCCGACCTGGCCGGTGGCGCCGACGACGGCGACGGAGAGTCCTGAATCGGAGATGCGGGTCATGGGAGTGCTCCTCGTAGTGCGGGGGTCGCCCGATTCTACCGGCTGCGCCCGCGGCGCTCCGGCGCGCACGGCTCGCTGGACGGTCGGGCGCCGACGGAAAACTGCCGAATGCGGGCAGGTGGCTGATCGAGGACAGGTGATCCGGCCAGGGCAGGCCGATTCGGCACGGAGGAACCTGTCCTGGCCGGATCTCCTGCTGCGGCGCGGGCGACTGCGCCAGGAAGAGGAACGGATGCCCCGAACTACGAACGCGTCGACAATTCAGGAGATTCGGTCAGGATGCGTCCAGATCGCTTCTCCCATGACGGAAATGCCTGATTACGTCGCGCGGCTGTTGAACCGCGCGGCTCAGCGGCCGGTGCCAGCGTGGATGACGGCGTCGGTGTCGCCGTCGAGCCCGTAGGCGGTGTGCACCATGCGCGCCGCCTCAGCGAGCTCGTCGCCTCGCAACACGACCGAGATGCGGATCTCACTGGTCGAGATCATCTCGATGTTGATGCCCGAGACGCTGAGCGCCTCGAAGAGCGTGGCCGAGACGCCCGAATGTGTGCGCATGCCGGCGCCCACGACCGAGAGCTTCCCGATCTGGTCGTCGTGCACGAGCGACTCGAAACCGACGTCTGGCTGCTCAGCCGAGAGGGCGCGCAGCGCGGTCGCCGCGTCCTCCTTCGGGAGCGTGAAGGAGATGTCGGTGCGACCCGTCGTGGCCGCGGAGACGTTCTGAACGATCATGTCGACGTTTGCCCCGGACTTCGCGACGATCTTGAAGATCTCGGCGGCCTTGCCTGGAACGTCGGGAACGCCGAGCACCGTGATCTTGGCCTGGCTGAGGTCGGTCGCGACTCCCGCGACGATCGGCTCTTCCATGTTCTCCCCTTCTCGTCCCGCCGGCAGCGCCATCCCCGGCGCGAGCACCCAGGTGCCCTCGGCGGAACTGAACGTCGACCGCGCGTGAATCAGAACGCCGTGGCGCCGCGCGTACTCCACGGCGCGGATGTAGAGCACCTTCGCCCCGTTGGCCGCGAGCTCGAGCATCTCCTCGCTGGAGACGTGCGTGAGCTTCTGCGCCTTCGGCACGACGCGCGGGTCGGCGGTGAAGATGCCGTCCACGTCGCTGTAGATCTCGCACACGTCGGCATCGAGCGCGGCGGCCAGAGCGACGGCCGTGGTGTCGGATCCGCCGCGGCCGAGCGTGGTGATGTCGCGGGTGTCGCGGTTGAAGCCCTGGAACCCGGCCACGATCACGATCGCGCCCTCGTCCAGCGCCTCTCGCAGGCGGATCGGGGTCACGTCGACGATGCGGGCCGCGCCGTGCGTGGCATCCGTGATCATTCCCGCCTGGCTGCCGGTGAACGAGCGCGCCTCGAAGCCCATCGAATGGATGGCCATGGCCAGCAGCGCCATGGAGATGCGCTCTCCGCTGGAGAGCAGCATGTCCAGCTCACGCGGCGCGGGGATCGGGGCGACCTCGTTGGCAAGTTCCAGCAGCTCGTCGGTGGTGTCGCCCATCGCACTGACGGCCACGACGACGTCGTGTCCGGCCCGACGCGTGTCGACGATCCGCTTCGCGACGCGCTTGATGCTCGCGGCGTCGGCGACGGAGGACCCGCCGTACTTCTGCACGAACAACGCCACGATCAGACTCCCGGATGCGCGTCACCCCGAGCGGGGCACGGATGCTGGAGGACGCCGGAACGGATGCCGCGTCCAACGGTCCATCTTACGGAGCACCCCATGCCGGACCGGCCATGTGACGGGTTCGCGGCGCCTCGGTTCGCTATCGTGATCGCATGAACGAGCTGCTCCTGGAGTGGAAGGACTTCAACGTCGCGATCGCGGGTGCCACTGCAGCGCTGGGCGGGTTGGTCATCGTCGCCGCGAGTGTCAACATCGGCGACATCGTGAAGTCGCGCTCACTCACCGCCCGCCTGGGATCGGGCATCGTCATGCTCGTCGCGGCGCTGGTGGTCTCGGCATCCGCGCTCATGCCCGCCATCAACGAGACCGTGTACGGGATCGTGGTGCTCGTCATCGCGCTCGGCGCGCTGCTGTTCCAGATCATGATCACCCGAGCCGTGCTCGAGGACCACGATCCGCGACACAAGGCGAACTGGGCCAAGGTCGCCCTGGGATTCCTCCCTGTCGCCGCCTACCTCGTCGCGGGCGGACTCGCGGTGGCCTCGCAGCCGGCCGGGCTGTACTTCGCGGCGGCGGGCGCCATCCTCGCGATCGTCGCCGCGCTCATCGTGTCGTGGGTCGCGCTGGTCGAAGTGCTGCGCTGACGTCGTCAGCCAGGGGCGACGGGCGGAAGTTCCTCGGTCGGCGGACGCTCGCGGATCACTCCGCCGGTGGCTGCCAGCCAGCATCCGAAGATCACCAACGGGAAGCCGATCAGCAGGCCGATCGTGATCTGCTCGCCGAGGATCAGCGCACCAAGGAGGATCGCCACCACGGGATTGACGTAGGTGAACAGTGGTGCGCGAGCGGGTCCGACGTGATCGATCAGCGCGAAGAAGACGATGAACGCGACTGCCGTGCAGATCACCGCGAGCGCGACCAGCGACACCGTGCTCTGGACGGTAGGCACCTCGTGCTGGGTGAGCAGGGCGATCGGCAGGTAGAACAGGCCCACGGCGCCGAGCGAGAGCGTGATGGTGCCGAGGGACGGCACGTCCTGCAGCTTGCGGGCCACGATGAAGGGGGCGATCGCGTAGAGGACCGCCACCAGCAGCACTTCGCCGATCGCGACCAGACCCAAAGTGCCTCCGGCGGCCAGGCCGGGTCCTGCGACAATGATGCCGACGCCGACGAACCCGACGATCAGCCCGGTCGTGCGAAGGGGCTTCAGGATCGCGCGGTCACCGCCGGCGAAGGCGATGATCGCGGCGAAAAGGGGCACGGTCGCCACCAGGAGCCCGGTCAACCCAGAGGGGAGCGTCTGTTCGGCGTGGCCGAGCAGCAGGAACGGGCCGGCCATCTCGATGGCGCCGAACGCCAGGACCCACCCGATCTTGCGCCACGCCGGGCGCAGGGCCTTCTGCCGGAGGGCGAAGGGCAGGAGCAGGAGCGCACCGAGCAGGGTGCGGCCGGCGACGACGGATGCCGGTGAGTACGAGTCGACGGCCTGCTTGATGAACAGGTACGGCATGCCCCAGATCAGCGCCATCGCGGCGAAGAGCAGCCAGCCGCGGGTGCCGAAGCGGCGCAGCGTCGCGGTCATCACACCGCTCGGCGGCCTTCGAAGGCGCGCCCGAGGGTGACCTCGTCCGCGTATTCCAGGTCGCCGCCGACCGGGAGCCCGGAGGCGAGACGGGTGACCGCGATCTCCAGGGTGTGCAGCAGCCGGCTGAGATACGTCGCCGTGGCCTCGCCCTCGAGGTTCGGATTGGTGGCGAGGATCACTTCCTGCACCGTGCCGTCGGCGAGGCGCTGCATGAGCTGGGTGATCCGGAGGTCTTCCGGCCCGACGCCGGCGATCGGGCTGATCGCGCCGCCGAGGACGTGGTACAGACCGCGGAACTCCCGGGTGCGCTCGATCGCCGCGACGTCCTTCGCGTCTTCGACGACGCAGATCACGCTCGGGTTGCGGCGCGGATCACGGCAGATGCTGCAGCGGTCCTGTTCTGACACGTTGCCGCAGATCTCGCAGAACCGGACCTTGTCGCGCACCTCGCCGAGCAGGATCGACAGGCGGGACACGTCGAAGGACGGCGACTGCAGGATATGGAAGGTGATCCGCTGGGCGGACTTGGGTCCGATGCCGGGAAGGCGACCGAATTCGTCGATGAGGTCTTGGACGATGCCGTCGTACATGAGTCAGTGCACCCTCACGAGCTGAATCTGGTGGGCGGCTCGTACGGCTCCTCGCGGACGAAGGTCGCGCCCAGCACCTGCCGGATCACGGATTCGCCGTATCGCTGGATGCCCGCGGGAGCCCTCGGCGCAGCGGTCGCGGGAAGGCGCGGCGCGACCACCGGGGGCACGCCGGCGTCGGGCACGATGTCGAGGTCGTCCTCGTCCTGTTCGTCGGCCTCCACCGACTGCTCCACCTCACGATCGGGCAGCACATCGCCTTCGCGCGGCGGGGCGAGCGTGGCCACCTGAACGCGCGCCGGTTCGGTCGCGTCCTCCGGCTCGTCGTCGACGGCGAACTGCGCCACCGGTGCCGGCGGCTCCGGCTCGTCGATGGGCGGGGCGTCGGCATCGGTCGGGATGGGGGCGACGGCCCATTCGGTGACCGGCGCCGCGGCGGCGGCGCGCGCCGGCGACGCGGGACCGGCGCCGGCCGAGCGCGGATCGGGTGCCTGACGAGGCGGCGGCGGAGTCGGTGACGCCGCCTGCGGGGACGGGCCCGTCTCACTGTCGTGCTTGGCAAGGTACTTCACGCGGATGCCGAGGACACCGAGGATCGCCTGCCGGAGGTCTTCACTGGGCCCGGCGCCGGCGTTGAGCTTCTTGAACTTCGCCACGTCGGACTGACTGCGGAAGCTGAGCGTCAGCACGTCGCCGTCGAGATCGGCGACCCGGGCGCCCGAGGCGACCAGCCACGAGGTGCGGCTCACCGATTCCAGCCCGGCGAGCACCTCAGGCCACGCGTCGCGCATGCGGTGAAGATCGATCGGGCCGGTCGTGGCAGGCGCCGGAGGAACGATGCCCGAGCGCTTCGACGTGTCGGCGACCGGTGCGGAGCGCGACGCTTCGACAGTCGCAGCGACCGGATGGGTCGGCTCCGCGACCGGGGGAATCGGCTCAGCGACCGGCGCCGGAGCGGTGACCGGAACGGGAGCGGCGAGCGGGACCGGTGCGGCGACCGGGACCGGTGCGGCGACCGCGGCCGGAGCCACGCCGCCCGTGTGCGCGAGGACCCGCGCCACCATGAGCTCGAGCTGGAGGCGGGGCGAGGTGGCACCGGTCATCTCGTCGAGCGTCGCGATGACCAGGTCTGCAGTGCGTGAGAGCCGCGCGGCGCCGAACACCTCGGCCTGCCGCGTCATCCGATCGAGGTCTTCCGTCGACACACCGCGCAGCACGTTCGCGGCGCCCTGGCCGGTCGCGGCGATGACGATGAGGTCGCGCAGTCGCTCGAGCAGGTCGTCGACGAACCGCCGCGGATCCTGCCCGGTCTGCACGACGCGGTCCACGGCGGAGAACGCGGCTGCGGCGTCGCCTGCGCCGAACGCGTCGACCACTTCGTCCAGCAGCTCGGCGTGCGTGTAGCCGAGCAGTGCGACGGCGCGCTCGTATCGCACGACGACGCCGCCGGTCTCGGCGGACAGCTCGGAACCGGCGATCAGCTGGTCCAGCAGCGACAGCGTGTCACGCGGCGACCCGCCTCCGGCGCGGACCACGAGCGGCAGCACGCCGGGTTCGACGACGACGCCCTCGGTCTCGCTCAGCTGCTGGACGTACTCCAGCATCGCCGCCGGCGGAACGAGGCGGAACGGATAGTGATGCGTGCGCGAGCGGATAGTGCCGATGACCTTCTCGGGCTCGGTCGTCGCGAAGATGAACTTGACGTGGTCGGGCGGCTCTTCCACGAGCTTCAGCAGGGCGTTGAAGCCCTGCGGGGTGACCATGTGGGCCTCGTCGAGGATGAAGATCTTGAACCGGTCGCGAGCCGGCGCGAACACCGCACGCTCGCGGAGGTCACGGGCATCGTCGACGCCGTTGTGGCTCGCCGCGTCGATCTCGACGACATCGAGCGAGCCACCGCCGCCGCGACCGAGTTCGACGCAGCTGTCGCAGGTTCCGCACGGGGTGTCGGTGGGGCCGGCCGCGCAGTTGAGGCAGCGCGCGAGGATGCGCGCCGAGGTCGTCTTGCCGCAGCCTCGGGGACCCGAGAAGAGGTAGGCGTGACCGACGCGGTCGCTGCGCAGAGCGGTCATCAGCGGCTCGGTGACCTGCGACTGGCCGATCATCTCGCCGAACGCTTCGGGGCGGTAGCGGCGGTAGAGGGCGGTGGTCACCCGCTTAGCCTACGGCGTGCCTCAGACGTCCGCGCCGTGCTCGACGTCAGCCTCCGGCGCGATGATGGGGATCGTCGTGGTCACCGTCGGCACGGACGCCGACAGCAGTGTGCCGTCCTCTCGGCGCACGTCCGCGAACTGCTTGAGCGAGGGCTTCCCGGGGATCACCGGACCCTGGTCGGCCAGCGGCACCACGACCTCTTCGTTCGCCCCGATCGCGTACGCGTCGCCGCGTACGCTGAACACGAGCGGCTCGCCGTCGCCGGCGCGCACCCGCAGCTCCTCCCGCGTGATGGTGACCTGCAGCCGCGTCCCGTGCCAGTGCAGCGGGAAGGACAGCTCCGGCCAGTCCGCCGGCAGGCGCGGGTCGAACGTGAGCTCGCCGAAGTGATCGCGCATGCCGCCGAACCCGGCGATCAGCGCGGTCCACACGCCGCCCGCCGACGCGACGTGCACGCCGTCGGACGCGTTGTGGTGCAGGTCGGCGAGGTCCACGAAGATCGACTCGCGGAAGTACTCCAGCGCGAGGTCCTGGTATCCGACCTCGGCCGCCAGGATCGCCTGCACGACGGCCGACAGCGTCGAGTCGCCGGTGGTCAGCGGGTCGTAGTACTCGAAGTCGGCGAGTTTGTCCTCGTCGGAGAAATGGTTGCCCTGCAGGTACAGCGCCAGCACGACGTCGGCCTGTTTGAGCACCTGGTAGCGGTAGATCACCAGCGGGTGGAAGTGCAGCAGCAGTGGCCGCTGATCGGCCGGCGTGTGCTCGAGATCCCAGACCTCGCGTTCGAGGAAGATCGCATCCTGCGGGTGGATGCCCAGCGCCGGGCTGAACGGGATGTGCAGCGCCTCGGCGGCGCGCTCCCACCCCTCGGCCTCGGCCGGGTCCAGATCGAGGCGGTCGACCATGAGCCGGTATGCCTCCGGGTCATCGATCGCCATCTCACGCACGGTGCGCGCCGCGAAGCGCAGGTTGAAGCGCGCCATGACGTTGGTGAAGAGGTTGTCGTTGACGACCGTCGTGTACTCGTCGGGGCCGGTGACGCCGTGGATGTGGAACTCCTCCCCCTCCCCGTCGATCGACCCGTCGCTGGTGCGCCAGAAGCCGAGGGTCGCCCACAGTCGCGCTGTTTCCACCGCGATGTCCACGCCCTCCCGGTGCAGGAATTCGATATCGCCGGTGGCACGCACGTACTTGGCCAGCGCGAAGCTGACATCGGCGTTGATGTGGTACTGGGCGGTGCCGGCCGCATAGTATGCCGACGCCTCCTCGCCGTTGATGGTGCGCCACGGGAAGAGCACGCCGTGCTCGTTCAGCTGGTGGGCGCGGCGGCGTGCCGCCGGCAGCATGAGGTAGCGCATCCGCAGGGCGTTGCGCGCCCACAGCGGTGTCGTATAGGCGAGGAACGGCAGGACGTAGATCTCGGTGTCCCAGAAGTAGTGACCGCTGTAGCCCGACCCGGAGACACCCTTCGCGGGCACCCCCTGGCCGTCTGCGCGCGCTGCTGCCTGCGCGAGCTGGAACAGGCACCAGCGGGTGGCCTGCTGCAGGTCGTCGTGGCCGGCGATCCGCACGTCCGAGCGCTCCCAGAAGGCGTCGAGCCATACGCGCTGGCGTTCGAACTGTCGCTCCACGCCTTCGACCTCCGCACGATCGAGGGAGCGGCGACAGCGGTCGACGAGCTCGCGAGCCGGCACGCCGCGCGAGGTGTGATAGCTCACCAGCTTCGTCACGCGGATGGGCACGCCGGCCTTCGCCTGCACCCGGAAGACGTTCTTGGCGATGTCTGGCTCGATGAGCGTGCGGTGCGTGTAGTCGTTGTCGGTCTCGATCAGGTGATCGGCGACGACCGCGCCGGTCATCCCCGATTCGGTGACGTGGTATGACAGCGCCGACCGGACGCCGTCCTGCCAGTAGTCCTCCGGCTCCAGCACGCGCTGGTGGATGCGCTCGGCCTTCCGCGGGTCGAAGCCGCTCTTCTTGGACTGCGTGGGACGCCCGCCGTACACGTCCTCACCGTCCTGCCGGTTGATGAGCTGGCAGTTGATCGTCACCGGGGCATCGGCGTTGAGCACCGTGACCTCCAGCCGCAGGATCGCGAGGTGCTTCTCCTCGAACGACACGAGGCGGTCGTCCTCGACGAGGACCTCCTTGCCGGAGGGGGTCATCCAGCGGATGCGGCGATGCAGCACGCCCGCGCGCATGTCGAGGGTCCGGGTGTATTCGCGGACGTCTGCGACATCGAGCGAGAGCGGCTCATCGTCGACGTAGACGCGCATGACCTTTGCATCGGGCGCATTGATGATCGTCTGGCCGACCTCCGCGAATCCGTACGCCTGCTCGGCGTGCCTGATCGGGAAGGTCTCGTGGAAGCCGTTGATGAACGTGCCGTGCTCGTGCGCGAAGCGGCCCTCGATGTGGTTTCCGCGCAGGCCGAGGTAGCCGTTGCCCACCGAGAAGAGGGTCTCGGTGACACCCACGTCGTCGAGGCCGAACTTCGTCTCGCAGAGGTTCCAGGGGTCGACGGGGAAACGGTCGCGGTCCATCATTCTGCGTCCCCCTCGGACGAGGTCGGGGTCGAGGCGGACGAACCGAGCAGTTCGGCCAGGTCCGTCACGACGAGGTGGGCGCCCGCTGCACGCAGATCGTCGGCCCCGACGCCGCGGTCCACGCCGATGACCAGCGCGAAACCGCCGGCGGCCGCGGACTGCACGCCGCTGATCGCATCCTCGACGGCGACACTGCGAGCCGGGTCGACCCCCAGCATCCGAGCTCCTTCGACGAACACGTCGGGAGCGGGCTTGGAGGCGAGGTGATCCCGTTCGGCGATGACTCCGTCCATGACCACGGGGAACCGGTCGCGGATGCCGGCGACCTTCAGCACCTCTTCGGCGTTCTTCGAGCTGGACACGACCGCGATCGGGATGCCGGCTGCCTGCAGCTGCTCGACGAGCGCGAGGGAGCCCGGATAGGGGGCGATGCCCTCGTCGCGCAGCACGCGCTCGAAGAACGCGTTCTTGCGGTTGCCGATCCCGCACACCGTGTCGGCGGTGGGGTCATCGGACGGGTCGCCCCAGGGCACCTCGACGTCGCGGCTGCGCAGGAGGCTCGCCACCCCGTCGTAGCGCTTCTTGCCGTCGAGGTACTCGAAGTAATCGCGCTCGGTGTACGCGGGCTCGATGCCCCAGGAGGCGAAGAGCTCCTGGAACATCGTCTGCCAGGCGTGCATGTGCACCTCGGCCGTCGGCGTCAGCACACCGTCGAGGTCGAAGAGCACGGCGTCGAACGAGGTCAGATCGGGCAGGGCATCGGTGGTCACGAAGCCTCCAGGCGAGAGCGGAAATGTCGGCATGCGGCTCAGCTTCGTGCCGTGCAGCAAGCGTAGTCGGCGACGGTGAATGCCTGTGACCCGCCTCGGACTCAGACCGCCGAGGCCGCCGCGGCGAGGCTCTGGCGGGCGATCTCGAGCTCTTCGTTCGTCGGCACGACGAGGACCGTGACCGGTGAGTCGTCGGTGGAGATGATGCGGATGCCGCGCCCTCGCGTCTCGTTGCGTTCGGCGTCCAGGTGCACGCCGGCGAAGCCCAGGGTGGCCAGCGCCCCGGCACGGACGGCGGCGGCGTTCTCCCCCACACCGGCGGTGAAGGAGATGACATCGACACCGTCCAGCTGCGCCAGGTAGGCACCCGCATACGCGCGGAGCCGGTGCACATACACATCGAAGGCGAGCGTGGCTGCAGCATCCCCGCGCTGCATCCCCTCCAGGACGTCGCGCATGTCCGAGACCCCGGCGAGCCCGAGCAGTCCGCTGCGCTTGTTCAGGAGGGTGTCGAGGTCATCGATCGACATACCGCCTCGCCTCGCGAGCTGGAACAGCACCGCCGGGTCGACGTCTCCCGAGCGGGTGCCCATGACCAGGCCCTCCAGCGGCGTCAGGCCCATTGACGTCTCGACCGACCGGCCGCCGTCGATCGCAGCGACAGATGCGCCGTTGCCGAGGTGGAAGACGATCTGCTTCAGCTCGGTCAGCGGGCGGCCGAGGAACGCCGCTGCAGCTTCGCTGACGAACTTGTGGCTGGTGCCGTGGAACCCGTAGCGGCGGATGCGGTGGGATGCCGCGAGGTCGGCGTCGATCGCGTAGGTGTAGGCCGCCGGCGGGAGCGTCTGGTGGAACGCGGTGTCGAAGACGGCGACATGCGGGACGTCGGGGAACGCCTTCTTCGCCGCGACGATCCCGGCGAGGTTCGCGGGATTGTGCAGCGGTGCGAGGACGGACAGTTCGTCGATGTTGATCTCGACGAGCGGTGTGATGACGGTCGGTTCGAAGAACCTCGCTCCACCGTGCACGACGCGATGGCCGACGGCCACCGGCGCACGCTCGGTCAGCGATGGGCCGTTCTGGGCGAACGCCTCGAGCATCACCGCGAACCCCGCGGTGTGATCGGGGATCGGCAGATCGCGGGTGTAGGTGGCGTCCAGGACCGTGGGTGCCGGGTGCGCCGCGTCGACAGGCTCAGCGACGGATTCGCGCATGCCGGCGGCCGTCACGGTGTGCGACGAGTGGCCGCCGGTCCCCGAGCCCGTCGACAGCTCGCCGATGCGCTCGACCAGACCAGAAGCCAGCACGGTCTCGGCCTCCATGTCCAGCAGCTGGTACTTGAACGAGGAGGATCCGCTGTTGACGACCAGGACGATGCTCACGAGCTCTCCCCCTGTGCCTGGATCGCGGTGATGGCGATCGTGTTGACGATGTCTTCCACCAGCGCACCGCGCGACAGGTCGTTGATCGGCTTGTTCAGCCCCTGCAGCACAGGTCCGATCGCCACCGCCCCGGCGGATCGCTGCACCGCCTTGTACGTGTTGTTGCCGGTGTTGAGGTCGGGGAAGATGAACACCGTCGCGCGCCCGGCCACTTCCGAACCTGGCATCTTGGCGGCGGCGACGGCGACGTCGGCGGCCGCGTCGTATTGGATCGGCCCTTCCACCAGCAGCTGCGGTGCGCGTTCGCGCACCAGCGCCGTGGCGGTGCGCACCTTCTCCACTTCGGCGCCCGATCCGGACTCGCCAGTCGAGTACGAGAGCATGGCGATCCGAGGGTCGATGCCGAACTGGCTCGCCGTGGCAGCGGAGGAGATAGCGATGTCGGCGAGCTGCTCGGAGGTCGGATCCGGGATCACGGCGCAGTCGCCGTAGACCAGCACCCGGTCGGCGAGCGCCATCAGGAACACCGACGAGACGACCGAGACTCCCGGCTTCGTCTTGATGATCTCGAACGCCGGGCGGATCGTGTGGGCGGTCGTGTGCGCCGCGCCGCTGACCATGCCGTCCGCAAGGCCCAGATGCACCATCAGGGTTCCGAAGTACGACACGTCCGTCACGGTGTCGGCCGCCTGCGCGTAGGTGACGCCCTTGTGCGCGCGCAGCCGCTCGTATTCCTCGGCGAAACGGTGCACGTGCACCGCGTCGAACGGGGAGAGGATCTGCGCGGAGCGGATGTCGATGCCCAGCTCGATGGCGCGGCTGCGCACCTCGATCTCCTCGCCGAGGATCGTCAGATCGGCGATGCCGCGGGACAGGACGGTGGCCGCTGCGCGCAGCACCCGGTCATCGTCGCCCTCAGGAAGGACGATGCGGCGTCGGTCCGACCGCGAGCGCTCGATGAGTCCGTACTCGAACATCAACGGGGTGACCACGGTGGAGCGGGCCAGGCCCAGCAGCCGGCGCAGCTCCTCGGTGTCGACGTACCGCTCGAACATGGCCAGTGCCGAGTCGTACCGCCGCTGCGAATCGGCCGCCAGCCGCCCACGGGTGTTCATGACATGGACGGCGGTCTCGTACGTCCCCATGTCGGTGGCGATGATGGGCAGCGAGGAATCGAGACCGTCGATCAGCCGATCGATCGACTCGGGGAGCGGGAACGGGCCGTTCAGGACGATGCCGGCCAGCGACGGGAAGGTCCCCGACGCGTTGGCGAGCATCGTGGCCAGCAGCACCTCGGTCCGGTCGGCCGGGATCACCACGATCGCGCTCTCGAACAGGCGCGGCAGCACGTTGACCATCGACATGCCGGCCACGACCACGCCGAGCACCTCGCGGGTCATCAGGTCGGCGTCGCCCTTGACCAGGTGGCCGTCCACCGAGCGCATCACCCCGCGCACCGACGGAGCGATGAGGAATCGATCCTCGGGCAGCGCCCACACCGGCACGCTCGCGGCATCCGCTGCGGGGATGGCCTCCGCGATCGCGGAGCCGATCGAGGCCGTGATGGCGTCGATCTGATCGGGGTCCGCCCGGTTCGCGACCACGGCGAGCAGGCCGACGCGAGCGTGCGTCAGCTCGGTGAGCGCGAGACCCGCGATCTGGCCCATCTCCTCGGGGGTCCGGGCGGTCGAGGAGCCGAGCTGCTCGCCCTGCCCGGCGCGGCCGCTGAGGACCAGCAGCACCGGTGCGCCGAGGTTGGCGGCGATCCGTGCGTTGTAGCCGAGCTCCGCCGGGCTGCCGACGTCGGTGTAGTCGCTGCCGACGATCACGACGGCATCGCATTGCGCCTCGACCGCCTTGTAGCGCTCGACGATGCGGCCCAGTGCCGCTTCGGGATCATGGCGCACCTCGTCGTAGGTCACTCCGACGCACTCGTCGTAGTCCAGGTCGACACCGTCGTGGGCGAGCAGCATCTCGAGGACGTAGTCGCGCTCCAGCGTGGACCGCGCGATCGCCCGGAACACACCCACACGGGGCGTCGCGTGACTGAGCGCGTCCAGCACCCCCAGGGCGACCGTCGACTTGCCCGAATGACCCTCAGCTGACGTGATGTAGATGCTCTGCGCCACACTCCAACACTAGGCTCCCTGCATGTCCGACGAACCCCGCGTGCGCCCCGGCATCGAGATCCCCGATCATCGCGGCCGGACCGATCTGGACCGCACCGGGCGGGACCTCGAGCGGAACCCGCGGGTGCGGGTCGCGGACGTCGAACTGCTGGCCGCGGGGTGGCATGTGCTCCGCCGCACCACGCTGGAGTACCTCGGCGACGACGGCGCCTGGTCGACCCAGCAGCGCGAGACCTACGATCGCGGAAACGGCGCGACGGTCCTGCTGTACGACGTCGCCAGGCGGACCGTGCTGCTGACCCGCCAGTTCCGCTACCCGGTGTACGTGAACGACCACCCGGACGGGATGCTGCTGGAGACGGCCGCCGGCCTCCTCGACGACGATGACCCGGCCACCGCCATCCGTCGGGAGGCAGCAGAGGAGACCGGAGTGCGGATCGGCGAGCTGGAGCACGTCTTCGACGTCTACATGAGCCCCGGCTCGGTCACCGAGCGGATCCACTTCTTCGCCGCGCCCTACGACGCCGCTTCACGCGTCGGCGCCGGCGGCGGCCTCGTCGACGAAGGAGAGGAGATCGACGTGGTGGAGATCGACATCGATCTCGCGCTCGGCATGATCCGCGACGGGCGCATCCAGGACGCCAAGACGATCATGCTGCTGCAGTGGTCGGTGCTGGACGGACCGTTCCGGGAAAAGTAAGACTCTCCGCGAACCCGGCAGAGCCTGGTTACCCTTGCTACGTTTCCGTCCTGGGGGAGTTGGCCTGGATGCCGCCTCGCGGAGAGCTGCGACCAGTCTACAGACAGGTCGACGATCAGCGTTCTCGCAGGCCCACGCCCGTCATGCCCGGGTTACGATCGACGGGTGGGCGAGGGCGCCTGCGCACCGGTCGATGCAGGGGGACGCAGTGACGGATACGGCGATGACGGATGCCGCGACGGGCGCGCCCGGAGCGATGACCGCGGAGAGCTTCGCCCGCATCACCGACGCCATCCTCGCCTCGGTGGGCAAGGTCATCGACGGCAAACCGGATGCGGTCCGCTCGGCGCTCGTGTGCCTGCTCGCCGAGGGCCACCTGCTCATCGAGGACGTGCCCGGCGTCGGCAAGACGATGCTGGCGCGTGCACTCGCCGCCTCTGTGGATGCGACGGTCCGCCGCATCCAGTTCACACCCGATCTCCTGCCCGGCGACGTCACCGGCGTCTCGGTGTTCAACCCGGTCGACCGCGAGTTCGAATTCAAGCCGGGCGCGATCTTCGCCCACATCGTGATCGCCGACGAGATCAACCGCTCGTCGCCCAAGACGCAGTCCGCGCTCCTGGAAGCCATGGAGGAAGGCCAGGTCACCGCCGACGGGCAGACGCACATCCTCCCCGATCCGTTCCTGGTCGTCGCGACGCAGAACCCGCTCGAGATGGAGGGCACGTACGCCCTCCCCGAGGCGCAGCGCGATCGCTTCATGATGCGCATCTCGATGGGATACCCGGATGCCCGCAGCGAAGCGCTCATGCTCCGCCAGCGCGACACGGTGAACCCGCTGGACGCGATCGCACCGGTGGCGACCGCGTCGAAGATCTCCGAGCTGATCGCGTGGGCACGCGCGGTGCACGTGGCCCCCACGATCGAGGACTACGCCGTCGCCCTCGCGGCCGCGACGCGAACGCACTCGGACCTCCGCCTGGGCGCGAGCCCGCGGGCGACGCTGCAGCTCGTGCGTGCGGCGAAGGTGTGGGCGGCTCTGGACGGCCGCGGCTTCGTCATCCCGGACGACATCACCGCCCTCCTCATCCCGGTCTTCTCGCATCGGCTCATCCCCACGCGCTCCTCCGGCGGAGCACGTGCGCGCACGACCGCCGATGCGATCGCCGCGACGCTCGAACGCATCGCGTCCAGCGTCCGCGTGCCGCTCGCCGCGCGGCAATGAGATTCTCATGAGACGCCTCTGGCCACTCACCGTGCGGGGCACGGGCGCGCTGGTCATCGCGATCGTCTGCTTCGTCGTGGCGAACGAGGCCGGCATCGTCGAGCTGATGTACTTCGGCATCCTGCTGCTGGCCGTCCTCGGGGCGAGCATCGCCTCGCTGTACCTGACCCGCCGCACCGACACGGTGACCCGTTCGCTGACCCCCGACGTGGCCACCGTCGGGCGCGATGCCGTCGTGCACGTGCGCGTGGGCGTGCGCACCGCGCTGCCCACCGCTCCCGGCAAATGGCGCGACACCATCCCCTCCGGGCTGACGGCCCGCGCGCACGGGATCTTCCCGGCCCTCGGGTCGGGACTTCGGGGAGCGGAGCGCATCGTCGAGTTCTCGTACACCGCCACGGGCGCGCGCCGCGGCATCCATGCACTCGGTCCGCTCTCGGTCACCTCCACCGACCCGTTCGGCATCGCGCGGCGCAGCACGGTCTTCGGCGAGCGCACCCGCGTGACGGTCGCTCCTGCGGTGATCGATCTCCCGGCGCTGAGCAACTTCGCGGGCGAGGCCGGCGGCACGCTGCACACGACGACAAACCAGCTGGGTCAGGGTGCCGACAACCTCATCGCCCGCCCATACGTCCCCGGCGATTCGATGCGCCGTATCCACTGGCGGGCCAGCGCCCATCGCGACTCGCTGATGGTGCGGCAGGAAGAGCAGGAATCGACGCCCGAGGCCACCGTGGTCCTCGACCGCGGTGTGCTGCGCTATTCACCGGAGGCGATGCAGGCGCCAGGCGCCGACCCCGGCTTCGAGGCCGCCGTGTCGGCGTGCGTCTCGGTGGTGAGCAGACTGGTGCACGACGGGTACGCCGTCGAGGTCATCGACACCGACGGAACGCTGCTCGCCGAGCGGATCGACGGCGGCGACATGACCGAGGTCGAGGGACTCATCGGCCAGTTCGCCGGCGTCACCGCGCGTCGCGACGACCACCTCGCCCGTCTCACCCGCGTGTTCTCGGGCATCATGACCGGCCCGGTGGTCCTCATCGTGGGTCGCTTCGACCCGGCCGACGCCGAGGCGATCGCACCGGTCGCCCATCACAGCACGCTGCCGATCGTGCTCTCGTTCGCGCCAGTGGGCGACTCGCTCGGACGCGCCGCCGACGCGGGCTGGCACACCGCCGTGCTCGATCCGGAGGGCGACCTCGCCGCGACCTGGAGCGCAGCGACCGATCGGGGTGTGACCCATGCCGGACGTTGAGCGCGCGGATCGACCGGGGCGTCGCAAAGCCGATCTGTCGCTGACGATCGGCGTGCTGGTCGCCGTCTTCGCCGCCCTCCTCCCGTTGATGCGGGTCGTGCGGCCCAGCAGCTGGCTCCTCGGATCGATTCTCCTCTGCGTCGCCGTGCTCGCCGCCGGATTCCTGGCACGGCGCTACCGGCTTCCCGCCATCGCCGTCACCCTCGTCGAGGCTGCAGTCTGGGTCATCTTCATGACCTTCGTCTTCCTGAGGGACACTGCGCTGCTGTGGCTGTTCCCGACTCCGGAGACGGTCCGCAGCATCCCGGGTCTGATCACCGCCGCCGGCGAGGAGATCGCCGTCGGAGCCGCCCCGCTGGATGCCAGTCTCGCCCTCACCCTGTTGATCGTCGGCGGCACGGGTCTGCTCGCGATCATCGTGGACCACGTCGTGCTGACGGCGCGGATGCCGCTGCTGGCGGCCATCGGACTGATCGCCGTCTCGCTCATCCCCTCGATCGCCGTGCCGGGTGAGGTCGATGTGATGGCCTTCGTCCTGCTGGCCGCGGCGATCCTCTTCTTGATGCGGACCGAGACGCGTTCACGGGAAGCTCCGCTGGAGCGCGAGGCGACCCGGACCGCGGGGGTTCCTGCGACCGCCCTCGGCATCGGCGCGGTCGCCGTCGTCGTCGCACTGGTCGCGGCGCCGCTGCTCCCCCAGCCCACCGTTCGCGCGGGAGCAGGGTCGATCGGCAGCGGGCCGGGTATCGATGCGACGCTGCAGCTCGGCGACGATCTGCGCAGACCGAGAGAGGTCGAAGTGCTGCTGGTACGCAGCGATGCGCCGACGCCGCCCTACCTGCGGGCCACGACGCTGTCGCAGTTCGACGGAGCCGTCTGGCAGCCCGACAACGTACGGACCGTACCTCTGGACGGTGAAGTGGGCCTCGGTGGCGTGCCGGTCGTCGATGATGTCCGGCTGGCCGAATACGTGACGACCGTCGAGGTGACCAATCTCGCTTCGCCCTGGCTTCCGGTCTCCTACCCCGCCGTCAGCGTCAATGGACTGCGCGGTGAGTGGTCGGCGGTGCCGTACAACCGTACGGTCATCAGCCAGGCGGCCACGACCCAGGGGCAGAGCTACGAGGTCGTGAGCAACGTGCCGCGCCCCACCCTCGAGCAGATCCGTGCGACCGAGGCCGGTGGACCGGACCAGCGGGATGGCACCACGACCGTCCCCGAAGGGCTCGACCCAATCGTGAGCGAGCTGGCAGCGCAGGTCACCGCCGGCACCGAGAACGACTACGACGCCCTCGTCGCACTGCAGTCATGGTTCCGCAGCTCCGAATTCCGCTACTCGCTGGACGCTCCCGTCGAGGACGGCTTCGACGGTTCGGGGATCGACGCAGTCGCGGAGTTCCTGCGGCAGCGCGAGGGCTACTGCATCCACTACGCGTCGGCGTTCGCCCTGATGGCCCGCACGCTGAACATGCCCAGTCGCATCGTCGTCGGGTACCTGCCCGGTGTCGCCAACGGCGATGCGGTCGATCGTGAGACCGTCTACTCGGTCACCAGCGGTCAGCTGCATGCGTGGCCGGAGATCTTCTTCGAAGGCATCGGATGGGTGCCGTTCGAGCCGACCAACGGACTCGGTGTCCCGACGAGCTACTCCCCCGCCGCCACCGACACCCGGCCGGGCGCGGACGGTGCAGAGGCGACACCGCTTCCGAGCTCGTCGGCATCACTGGACCCAGGACTGCTGCCCGATGACCCGACGCAGAGGCAGGACGCCTCGCAGTCGGGTTCGAGCACCAGTACGGTCAACCCGGTGCCGGCGTTGGCCATCGTGCTCGGCATCCTGTTCGCCCTCGCGATCCCCGCGCTCATCCGCGAGCTGCGGCGCCGGCAGATGATGAGCGCCGCGCGCGCCGGCGATGCGGCAGCGGCGTGGCTGGCCGTGCAGGACATCGCCATCGACCTCGGCATCGACGTGCCGGCCAGCGAGACACCGCGCATCCTCGGCACGCGGCTGATCCAGGAGCACGGCGCGCCGCATGCCGAGATGAGTCTGCTGATCAGCTCGATCGAGCGCGCGAGCTACGCTCCCGGCGGCAAGCACGCCTTCTGGCAGGGAGATGCGATGGCGGATGCCGCAACCGCCGTTCGAGCACAGATGCTGGGTTCTGTCGAGCTTCCGCGCCGGATCCTCGCGCTGCTCGTGCCGCGATCGCTGATCGTCCGCCCGGGCAGCGTCTACGCCGGGTCGGGGACGACCGCTCGCACCAGGTAAGATGGTCCGCGGCCCGAAAAGGCCATGGAGGATTCGCCTAGTGGCCTATGGCGCACGCTTGGAAAGCGTGTTGGGTGAAAGCCCTCAGGGGTTCGAATCCCCTATCCTCCGCCCTGTGATGTCTCGCGACATATGTCTCATATGTCGCGAGACATCTGTCGTTTCTGGGGCCATCGGCCGGCTGGTTTGAGGATGTTTCGCCAGTAGCCGCGGGCGGGGTCGATGGTGTGTTCGCTGAGGACTTCGCCGGTGTCGAGGTGGACGACGGTGACGGTGGTTTCGTCGGTGATCGCGAGGATGCGTTTTCCGGTGTGGTCGCGGCCGATTCCGAGGTGGTGCATGCGGCCGGCTCGGCGGATGCTGACGTGACCGTCGGTGTCGATGCGGTCGTAGCGGAGCCGGTAGCGGTCTGGGAGTCGTCCTGCTCCGGGGAGTGCTTTGGGCGTCGCCAGGTAGGCCTCTGAGGGGGTCTTGCGGTCCAGAGCACGGTGTGGGCGGTGCTCGTTGTATTCGATGCGGAGCCGGTCGAGTTGGGTTTGCAGCTCGAGGACCGTGGTGGCGGTGGGTTGCTGGGCGAGCCAGCGTTTCTGGGTTTGATGGAAGCGTTCGATCTTGCCTTGAGTTTGCGGGTGGTTCGGTTTGCCGTTCTTCTGTTTCACTCCGAGCACGGGCAGGAGGTGTTCGAAGGCGTTACGGCCGCCGCCGTGTCGGGCGGTGTAAACCCGGCCGTTGTCGGTCAGGGTCGAGGCGGGAACCCCGTATTCCTCAGTGGTGGTGAGGAATGTGGTGACGACGTCGTCCCCGGTGACGGGGGTGTGGACGGTGCAGGAGAGTAGCTTGCGGGAGTGATCATCGAGCCAGTTCAGGATCTCGACGTCGGTGCCGTCGGTGAGGCGCCAGTGAGTGAAGTCCGACTGCCAGGTCTCGTTGGGTTGGGCTGCTTCGAAGCGGATGTACGAGGAGCGGGGGCGTTTGCGGGGTTCCGGGGTTATGAGTCCGGCGCGGGTCAGGATGCGGTGGATCGTCGCCGGCGACGGGACGTGCAGGCCTTCACGCTCGAGGTGCCATCGGATCGTGACCGGTCCGGCATCCAATCCTCGAGCGGTGAGATCCGTGCGGAGTGCGACGATTCGGTCGACGACTTCGCGCGGCGTGGATCTCGGATTGCTTCTCGGCCGCCGGGACTGAGGATCGACGGCGTCGAGACCGTGCTCGCGGTAGCGTGCGAGCAACCGGTGCAGCTGTCTCCGCGACAGCCCGTACTGCTCGGCCGCTTCGGTCACGGTGAGCTGCCCAGCGACGATCTTCAGGACCACAACCCGGTGCTTCGACATGCACCGAACTGTGACTCATGACCCGAGACACCAGCGTCGTATCACCTGGGACCTATGTCATGAACTCAGGCACCCTATCCTCCGCCCTGCGATCCCAGTTTTTTCAAGGATCGCGACTCGATGTTTTCTCGGTGGCACAGTGAGCATCACTGAGGCACGCTTTTCCGGCGTTCCGAAGTGGCCTGGCTGACCCGGTTGCGACATGACCCTGTCATGGCGCAACTGATGCCCCCGTTGAGCGGATGCCGTCCACCAACCACTTCGACTGAATGCACGGGCGTCCTTCACCGCCGATGGCCGCAACCGCAGGAAGATCCGCCGTCACCACGAGAGATGCATCGCAGATGGACCGGCTCCCGGGCCTTAGCGTCCGCGTCCCGGCCGCGAGCGGTGTCAGAGGGGTCGACCGATGGCGAGAGTTTCGAGCGCGGCCAGCCGATGGCTCCGGTCGCCAGTGATCTCGACGACGTTGGTGCCCTCCCCGACGACCTCGGGGTTGTCGATGAGGTCGAGGAGAACGTCGTTCATCGCCTCTCGGAGCGCCGAGTGCTCATCGGCGTCGGGCGCCACATCGTCCCGTGTCGTGAGCGGCAAGACAACGAGAAGGTCGATGTGCGCCAGCGCGTCCCGCGTCATCGACGTCGCACGCTCCAACAGTTCGCGTGAGGTCGATACCCGAGTCACATCGTCCAACGCCAACAAGTAGGCGAGGAAATCGATCGGGCCACGCTCGGCGATGAAGTCCTCAGCCGCCTCACCCGGACGAAGACGGGCTGCGGAGATCCGAAGCTGCGCGGCGAACAACGCCGCGCTCGGACTGTCCCACGACTCATCCACAAGATCGAACGGATCAGGCAACACCGCGAACTCCGGATGGCGAAGAGCGAAGTCCGACACCAGCGTGCTCTTCCCACTCGCATGAGTACCCGACACGACAATCCGCATGCCGCGACTCTAGAACCCCACCCGACCATCGGATCAACACTCGGTCCGCCCGCTGTTCGACCGGCTTCCGGGCCGGTGAGCGACCGGCTTGGGCGCGATGACATACCCGCCATCTCGTATTTGCCCACGCTCATCCCCCTCCAGAATGGATGACGCTGATATCGCGATCCTGGGACCACTTATGATCGCGGGATGATGTCACCGACACCCGCCGCCGTCGAGCCGGGGATCTACCAGCACTTCAAGGGCGCGCGTTACGAAGTGATCGGCGTCGGACGGCACAGTGAGACCGAGGAGCAGCTCGTCTTCTACCGCAAGCTCTACGACGACTACAGCTTCTGGGTGCGACCCCTCGGCATGTTCCAGGAGTCCGTGAGCCGCGACGGTTACGAGGGCCCTCGATTCATCCGCATCGCCTGAGGACAAGACCGGAACCCGACGCCCGCGCGATGACCGGCCTTCGGGCGGGTGCGAGTAGTCGTCGCGATAACGTCCGATGTCGTCTGAGTATCGGCTCGGCGGCGACGACGACGCACTCTCGGACGACGACGACGGTGGCGTCCACGCCGCCGACGCTGGCAAACTGACCGCCATGTCAACGTTCAGCCGTATCCCGCTCAACTACTACGTCGGTCAAGAACACATCCTCGAAGACAAGTACGCCGAGATTCCGCCACAGATCGGGAACGGGGTCGAGATATCCGGCAAGTACTACCGCATCACCGACGTGTGGACTGCATCCGTACACAATCCCCTGTCCGAGCGAACCGCATCCGTCTTCCTCGAAGAGGTGGAGCGGCCCGCCGATCTGCTTTGAAGAACGGACGACATGCTCCAACGGCGCACGGCTCGTGGGTCGGACTACCACGACTGACACCTCGAATGTCTCTCCGTCGACGACCACTCGGACCTTTCGGCTCACGATGCCGCGAGCAGGCAGACCGACGCCGCGAGGTTCACGAGTGCAGTGACCGCTTCACCCCAGGCCGCCCGCGACGCCACATCACAGCCGCGACACCTCCGGCTGACCGTCCGCGCTCGGCACCGGCGCCGTCGCCTATACGCGGCGGCTGCCGGATCGCTCGTTGCCACGCTTGTAGTTGCCAGTCGCCCGAGCCATCACCTGCTGCGGATCGCCGCGTTCCACGTCAGCGATGAACTTCTGAGCGGCGGCATTGCGAAGCGTCGTCGCATGGCGGCCATGGTGGCGGATCTCGACTCGCGAGCCGCTCACCGTGAATGCAAAGCCGCTCGGCGATCCCGACATAGAGGCGATCATGCCCTACTGACGGGAGCGACGCGTCGCCGAGAGGTCATTCGGAGGCACACCACTCGATGATCACCAGCCGGACGATGTCCGTCGACGTCGGAAATCGGGGACACTGATGTGCTACGCCGTGGGCGCAGCGACTGACGTCAGCAGCGCGAGGCGATGCGGTCGAGGTCTGCTCGCTTCTGCGCAATGGCTCGAAGCTCGAGCTCGAACGCCGCGACGTGTTCGTCCAGACCGTCATCGGCCGTCCGATGCCTCGACAGAAGGTCGAGATTTGCGCGCGCGGTATGGTTCGCACCATCGAGGGCTGCGCGGAGCGCCTCGATTGCGACGCAGAGATCGGCCTCGACATTCCGATTCCCGATGTTCGCAAGCAGGCGGGCGTCGTCCACGAGGGATGCTCCGAGTCGCCCGATGTGCAGCGTGGAGGCGATCGCGTCCAGGCTCTCGCGTCGGACTGCCTTTTCACGTTCGGGGCCTTCGTCCATCGCGAGCGCGGCACCGAACGCCGCCGAGTGAATGCCATCCTCCTCCGCAGCCGTCGTCGCTGCGCGCCGCGTGCCACCGAGTCGTTCCGCGGCGACCCGAGCTTCGGAGCTGTGCGCGGTATACGAAGCCACCATGCCCAGCAGCGCTGCCGAGATCCCTGTCATCACGGCACACGCGGCGCCCCCGCCTGGCGCACCGTGCGCCTCTGCGAGACGATCCAGCCACTCCGCCAGCGGCGTCGCCGCGGGGTCGATGTCATCGAGCATGAGACCGACGCTACTGCTGGATCAGGCCGCGAACCAGGATCGCTCGCACCTCGACCTCCTGCGCACCGTCTCGTGCCCCGCAGAAACAGGATCTTGAGCCCGCCCCCGAAACCCGCGAGTGAAGGAGGGCCTGGCCCGACGGTCCTCGCGGTCGTAGGGTCGGCTCGTGGCGTGAAGAGAAAGGGACCGACTTGACCGCTGAATACACCTGGGACGTCTTCGCGACCCTCGACGGCTACGGATCGTACTCCGCGGACGGCGACTGGGGCGGGTACTGGAGCAAGCAGGGGCCGGAGTTGCTGGAACGCCGTGCCGAGCAGTTCGGCACCCCGCAGCGTTTGATCTACGGCGCGACGACCTTCAGAGAAGTCGCCGACATCATGCTGTCGGGGCATGACCCGAATTCGTTCGACGAGTGGAACGTCCGCTTGATGCGGATGCCGGCAACAGTCATCTCCTCGACGCTGGAAGACACCGGCGGCTGGCCGGATGCGACGATAGAGCGCGGCGATGCCGTCCAGATCGTGCGGCGGATCAAGAAGGAATCACCGGTGCCGCTACGCTCGCAGGCGAGCCTGTCACTGAACCGCGCCCTGATGGCCGCCGGACTGGTCGATCGCCTGCAGCTCACGATCTTTCCGGTCATCTCCGGCCGCACGGGAACCAGCCCGGTGCTCCGTGGCGCTGAGGACTTCGATCTGGAGCTGCTGGAGGCTCGGACGCTCGACGGCCGCACTCAGGAGCTGGTCTACCGCCCGACGCGGCACGTCCACAGCCGTCCCTGACGCACACCGGTCGAGTTCGCAGCGGGCAAACGGCCCCTCTACACCGGCTCGGTGGTGCGGATGAGACCGCAGTTCACGCACGACCACGCGACGAGGAAGCGCTCGTCGTCGAGGATCTCGAACACGAGCGGGTCGCCGCAGGTCGGGCAGTCGCGCGGATCCGCCGGGTGGGCCGTCATCGCAGCAGTCTAGGACTGCTCGCTCAGCGCGAGGCGCTCGCCGGGCGGACCGCTCAGGTCAGGTGATCGAAGTCGCCGTTCACCCAGCCGATGTGACGATCCGCCGATCTGCGGACGATCGCGCGGGCATCGGCCGGGATCACCCGCTCGAAGTTTCCGTAGAGCCGGTCGAACTCGAAGCGCTCCACGTGCGCGGTCACGCGTTCCACAACCGCTCCGGACAGCGGAAGCGGGTTCGGGAAGCTCCGCATGAAGCTGACCGACGATCGGTCGGCGTTCGGGAAGATGGTGTCGCTGGCCAGGAGCACGCCCTTGCCGTCGGCGGCACCGCTCCAGTGCACGACGCTGCTGCCGGGGAAGTGCCCGCCGGTCTGGCTCAGCGTCACACCCGGCAGGACCTCGACCTCGGCCGACCAGGACTGTATTGCGTGGTCGTCCCGGGCAACCCACCCGCGGTCCTTCTCGGCGACGAGCACCGGCACTCCCCCGAGCGCGTGGCTCCACTCGACCTGCACGCCGAACATGTGCGGATGGCTCGCGACGATCGCGGCGACGGGCCCGAGATCCAGGATGCCGCGCACCGCCGCCTCATCGAGGAAGCCCAGGGGATCGAAGAGCACCGATCCCTCTTTCGTGCACACCAGCTTCGACTGCTGCCCGATCCCGGCGCCGGGCGTGCTGGAGACCGCCCAGAGATCCGGTTCGAGCTCCGCGATCGCGGTGCGGTAGCCGGCATCCGTCATCTCGGTCAGCGACGTCCAGCGCTGCCCGTCCGAGGGGATCCACTGGCGCTCGTCCGCGCAGATGGCGCAGACCGCCGAGCGTTCCGCGTGCTCCACCGCACACGTCGCGCAGATCCAGAACGTCACGTCCCGCATCCTTTCAGGCGGCGTGGGCCCGTTCGGCGCGGAGGCGTCGGAGCACGTTGTGCTCCACGAGCAGCGGAACGTAGTCGCGGACGCGGACGTTGTCGAACGATTCCAGTTCGTCGGCGATCAGAACGAACAGCTCGTCTTCGCTGCATTCCGGAAAACGGCCCACGAGTCGCTCGACGAGGTACACCAGCGCCTCGAACTCGGATGCGGGATTCGTGCAGCTCACCCTCTGATTCTCCCTCAGTACGGCGGCCTCGGACCGGTTTGGGTGCCGTGATCCGCAGAGCTGCGGCGTCGGACGTCTCGAATCGTTCATCGAGGTGTCTCGCGATGGCCAGAAAAGCGCGTGGATGTGTTCACACGACGCGGCGATCGTGTGGAGACGGGTGTTCCGGTCGGAAGCGGGTGAAGTGAGCCACAACGCTGCACTCGCGTGGGTCGAATCGCCTCTCCAACTCATCGGAGCAGCGGAGTGGGCGGCGGCGAACTCGGTCGAGGTTCCCGTTGCGGGTCGGCTGACCGCGCAGATGTCCGAGACCGCTGACGCCCTCGTCGCACGCGGAGCCTTCTTCGCGACGCTCGAGCCCTACCTCGGCATCCCCTGGCAGCTGCTCGCCCGCCACTCGCACTGGCTGATCGGCGACGGATTCTCCGGGCAGTTCCGCCTGGCAGCCTCGATCCTGCGCCCTCGGCGCATCACGTTCCTCGACGACGGCGCGAACACGCGCGCGTTCGCGGACGTGCTCCTCGGCCGACGCCCCTTCGCGCGGCCCGGAGTGGATGAGCGAGGCATGACCACCCGCCTGGTCCCGTTCGCCCTGCACCGCATCCACACGCGCGCTCGGGCTCACACGGTCGACTTCTTCACCGCCTTCGAACTCGGCGAGCTCCGGCTGACCGAACTCGCCGACCGCGGCATGGGTGTGCGCCGGCACGCCTTCGAGTGGACCCGCCGGACCGCGCCGGACCCGGATCTGCCGAGCGCCCGTCTGGTCCTGGGCAGCGCCCGACCGGTCGACGGACGGATGAGCCTGGACGACTACCTCGGCTGGGTCGCGGGCCACGCGTCCGCCGGCGCGGTCACCTACCTCCCGCACCGCCGCGAACCCGCCACTCAGCTCGCCGCCGTCACGGCGATCGAGAACGTGACCGTCTCGCGCCTGGCGCTGCCGGTCGAACTCGTCCTCGCCGGGACCCGCCGCCCTCTGCAGATCCTCACGCTCCCCTCGAGCATCACCACGACGCTCCCGCTCGTCCTGGACGGGACCGGCAGCGTCGTGCACATCGGCGACGCGTCGGACACGACCGCCTTGACTGAGCGCGACCGATGAGCGAGGCGATCGCGATCATCCCCGCCCGAGGCGGGTCGAAGGGCATCCCGCGCAAGAACCTGCAGCGCGTCGGCGGCGTCCCGCTGATCGGACGCGCGATCCTCAGCGCGCGGGCGGTTCCCGGCATCGATCGGGTGCTCGTCTCCACCGACGACGAGGAGATCGCGGCGGTCGCCCGGGGGTGGGGCGCCGGTATCGTCGCGCGCCCGGCCGAGATCGCCGGAGACACCGCGAGCAGCGAGAGCGCACTCCTGCACGCGCTGGAAATCCTCGACGGCGACGGGATCGACGTCGGCGTGCTGGCGTTCCTCCAGGCCACCTCGCCGTTCATCGATTCGGCAGCGCTCGCACGCGCGATCGACTCCGTCCGGCGAGGCGATGCCGACAGCGTCTTCGCCGCGATCGAGACGTACGGATTCCTGTGGCGCGCGCGGGACGACGGCAGCGCGACGGGGATCAACCACGACGACGCCTTCCGGCCCCGCCGGCAGGACCGCGAGCCGCACTTCCTCGAGACGGGCGCCTTCTATGTGATGGATGCGGCGGGCTTCCGATCGGCGGGCCACCGGTTCTTCGGCCGCGTCGGCATCGCCGAGGTGCCCGAACGCACCGCCATCGAGATCGACTCTCCCGAGCAGCTGGAGATCGCACGAGCCCAGGCCCATCGATCGAACGCGAGCGATCGCGCGCTGGAGGTGGATGCCGTCGTCACCGACTTCGACGGAGTGCACACCGACGACACCGCGCTCGTCGACGCCGACGGGAACGAGCAGGTTCGCGTCAGCCGCTCGGACGGCATGGGCATCGCGATGCTGCGGCGGGAAGGCATCCCGGTCCTCATCCTGTCCACGGAGCAGAACCCGGTCGTGACCGCCCGGGCGCGCAAGCTGCGCGTCGACGTGCGCCAGGGCGTCGACGAGAAGGCCGCGGCGCTGCGCGAATGGGCCGACCAGGCGGGCGTCACCCTCGAGCGCATCGCTTACCTCGGCAATGACGTGAACGACCTGGCCTGCCTCGAGATCGTCGGCTGGCCGGTGGCCACCGCCGATGCCCACCCGCTCGTGATCGCGGCCGCCCGCGTGGTGCTGCGCCGTGCGGGGGGTGACGGTGTCGTCCGCGAACTCGCCGATGCCGTCCTGCGCGGCCGGCGATCGTCGGCGGGCGAGGCATCCTCCCCTTCCCCCACAGCAAGGAGTCCGCGATGACCGTCACCATCGGATCGAACGTCGTCGGAGGCGGTCACCCCGCGTATCTGATCGCCGAGATCGGCCTGAACCACAACGGCGACGTCGACCTCGCCAAGAAGCTCATCGACGTCGCGGCGGACGCCGGCGTTGACGCGGTGAAATTCCAGAAGCGCACCCCGGAGATCTCCACACCCGCCCACATGCGCGACGTGCCGCGCGAGACGCCGTGGGGCACCATGAGCTACCTCGAGTACCGCAACCGCGTCGAGTTCGACCGTGATCAGTACATCGAGATCGCCGATCACGCGCTCCTTCGCGGCCTCGAGTGGTTCGCGTCGCCATGGGATGTCCCCAGCGTCGCGTTCCTCGAGGACATCAACGTGGCCGCGCACAAGGTCGCGTCGGCATCGCTCACCGATACGGAGCTGCTCGAGGCCCTCCGCGACACCGGCAAGCCGATCATCCTGTCCACCGGCATGTCGACGATGGAGCAGATCGACGCCGCGATCGGCGTCCTGGGCACCGACCGACTCGTCCTGATGCATGCCACATCGACGTACCCGATGGAGCCCGAGGAGGCGAACCTCCGGATGATCCCGACCCTCCGCGACCGCTTCCCCGGCGTTCCCGTCGGATACTCGGGACACGAGCGCGGACTGCAGATCTCCCTCGCCGCCGTCGCACTCGGCGCCGTCGCGGTCGAGCGCCACATCACCCTCGACCGGACCATGTGGGGATCCGACCACGCCGCATCACTGGAGCCGGCAGGTCTGCAGCACCTCGTCCGCGACATCCGCATCGTGGAGACCGCGCTCGGGGACGGCGTGAAGCGGGTGTTCCCCGGCGAGCTCGCACCCCTCGCAAAACTCCGTCGGGTGGCCGCGTGAGGTGGCTGCGACGCACGGTCGGCCTGCGCTGAGCGCTTCGATGCGCATCATCGCGATCGCCGACAGCGACTCGTACGTGAAGTGGAGCGCGGCGCTTCTGGGCACGCTCCCCGATTCGGTGGCGGTGGAGCTGCTGATCCTCGAGACGTCCCTGGTCGTCAGCGCCGCCCAGCAGCGATCGGCGACGGCCGGCAGCGGGCTGGATGCCGCGAGCGTCCGGCGCACCCGGCTGTCCGAGCTGACGGCGCACATCACCGCGGCCGAGCCCGATGCGGTGCTCCTGGCCGCCCGGGGTCCGGTCGTCCGCGTGGTGGCGCGCCTGGTCGCTGCCCTCACCCCGCGTCCGCTGCTGGTGACAGGACTACCCGGGATCTCCATCCCCGAGACCACGGCCGCGCTCGTCCACCGCACGCAGTGCGACCTGTTCGTGCTCCACTCGACCCGCGAGATCCGTGCGTTCACGGACCTCGCGGACCGTCGGGGCATGTCCCAGCGATTCGCCCTCGCTCACTTGCCGTTCGCGCAGCATCGGACCCGGTCAGGCCGAGGCGGCGACCTCGTCTTCGCGGCCCAGGCGATCGTGCCGCGGCTGCGCGACGAGCGGCTGACCATCGCGCGGATGCTGGTTCGCGCCGCGCGGGCCGAGCCCGAGCGCCGGGTGGTGGTCAAACTCCGCGCAGTGAAGGGCGAGCATCAGACGCACCGCGAGCGCGACGCCGACAGCTACCCCGAGCTGCTGCGGACCCTCGGCCCACTGCCGCCGAACCTGGTGATCTCCACCGACTCGATGGCGCGGGCTCTCAGCACCGCCGAGGGCCTGGTGACGGTCAGTTCGACAGCCGCCATCGAGGCGATCGCCTTCGGCGTGCCCAGCATCGCGCTGGACACCTTCGGTGTCTCGGACGACCTCATCAACCCGGTGTTCCGCGGCAGCGGCCTGCTCGCGGGTGAGGAGGCGGTCATCTCGCGTGACTTCCGGATGCCGCGCCCGCAGTGGCTCGCAGACAACTACTTCCACGACCCGAGCCTCGACGATTGGGTCCCGCAGCTGACCGCCCTGGTCGATGAGCGACGTCGGGGCACCCTCCCGCCGAAGCCGCCGCGCGTCCGCCGCGGCGGGAGCGTGCGTGACACCTGGGAGAGCGGGATCATCCTGCGGCGCGGTGATCGGACGATGCCCGAGATGCTCGCGGTCGCCGCGGTCCTGCCCGCGCGCGTCGCGGTTCGCGTCGTCAACCGGGTGCGCAACGGGAAACGGCGCCGCCCCTCGCGGGGCAGCGCCGTTTCGTAGGGCGAGGTCAGACGGCGTCGATGCGCGACTTGTCGTAGGTCGCGGAACCGAAGCCGAGGATGAGGTAGCCGATGAACGAGAAGAGCCACAGCAGGAAGACGGAGAACACCGCACCCTGACCGAAGGCCTTGCCGACGCGGAGCGCGACGATGATGTGCAGGATGATGTTCACGATCGGGATGAGGTAGAGCAGCCCCATCCAGTACGAGAACCCGGCGATCTTGGTGAGGACGAAGAGGTTCACGATCGGGATGATCGCCAGCCAGCCGGCCTTGCCCGCCTTGGTGAAGACCTTCCACAGGGCGATGACGATGATCACATAGAGGATCAGGCTGAAGATGCTCGAAACGGTATAGAGGGCCGAGAAGTCGGCCTGCGAGGTAACGGAAGTCATGACGCTCAGCATAAAGGGAACCTGGCAGAACCCTGTGAATGCGACAAAGTGTTCATTCGCGGCTTGCGCGTGCGTCGCTCAGCGCAGCAACTAGCCGCCGATCGCGTTCATGCCGCGCGCGGGCTGCAGGAATGCGGGGTCGTTGATCGCGTGCCCCGGAAGCTTGCCGTGCACGCAGGAGCGCAGCATCCGATCGATTCCGTCATCGATGTCCGACTCCCGAGCCGCCAGACCAGATCCCTGATCCTGCCGAAGGGTCGGCAGCAGGTCGTACTCGGTGGTGGAGAACAGGCAGTTGCGCAGTTGGCCGTCTGCGGTGAGCCGCAGCCGGTCGCAGTCGCCGCAGAACGGGGCGGTCACCGAGGCGATGACCCCCACCGTGTGCGGCCCACCGTCCAGCGTCCAGCGTTCGGCGGGCGCTCCACCGCGGCCCGGCAGCGGGACGAGGTCCCAGCGCGTGGCCAGCGCGTCGACGATCTCCTCACGGGTGACCATCTGCGAACGGTCCCACGTGTGGCCCGCATCCAGCGGCATCTGCTCGATGAAGCGCATCTGCGCGCCGGAGGCGACGGCGAATTCGACCAGATCGACGAGCTCGTCGTCGTTGACGCCACGCATCGCGACCGCGTTGAGCTTCAGCGGACGAAGACCGGATGCAGCGGCCGCAGCGATCCCCTCGAGCACGTCGTCCAGCCGGTCACGACGGGTGAGTTCGCGGAATCGATCCCGCTGCAGGGTGTCGATGCTGATGTTCAGTCGCTGCAGGCCCGCGTCCATGAGCGACGGGAGCAGCTCGGCCAGCCGGATCCCGTTCGTGGTCATCGCGATCTCGACCGGGCCCGCGGGCCCCTCGAGGGCGGCCAGGCGGCTGACCACGTCGACGATGTCGGTGCGCAGGAGCGGCTCGCCCCCGGTGAGGCGGAACGTCGTGATCCCCGCAGCCGCGGCGACACGTGCGATCCGCTCGATCTCGTCCGTGCTCAGGATGCTCGTGCGCGCCAGCCACTCGTTCCCCTGCTCGGGCATGCAGTACGTGCACCGCAGTGAACAACGGTCGGTCAGCGAGATGCGCAGGTCGCGGTGCACCCGGCCGTGGGTGTCGGTCAGCGGGCGTCCGCGGGAGGCGGATACCGCGTGAGCCTCGTCCCGGAAAACGGTCGGCGAGCGCACGCCGATCGTCACGGGAACCGCGCTCATGCGCGCCCCCCGCGGCCGCTCAGGTCCGCCCGCTGCATGCAACGAGCCTAACCGTGTGCGGTCAGCTCGAGGCCGTCGCGCTTTCAGTCTCGCTCGACTCCTGTTCGGCGGTCGCGGTGATGCGATTGGCCATCCCGCGGAAGATGAAGCCGTGGAACGGCAGCACCGCCAGCCAGTACAGACGCCCGGAGAGCCCGCTGGGGAAATAGATCGCGCGCTGGTCGTAGCGGGCACCGGCGCCGTCCGGCGTGGCCCGCATCTCCAGCCAGGCCAGGCCCGGCACCTTCATCTCCGCCCGCAGCCGCAGCAGCGAGCCGGGCTCGATCGCCTCGACGCGCCAGAAATCCACCGCGTCGCCGACCACCAGGCGGTCGCGGTTGCGACGTCCGCGGCGCAGGCCCACGCCGCCGACGAGCTTGTCCATCCAGCCGCGCACCGCCCACAGCAGTGGGTTCGAGTACCACCCGCGGTCGCCGCCGATGCCCTGGATGACGCGCCACAGCGCCTCGGACGAGGCATCCGTCGTCGCGGTCCGCTCGTCGGTGAAGACGGTCTTGCCCGCCCAGTCCGGATCGCCGGGCAGTGGGTCGCTGGGAACGCCCAGCACCTCGGCGTCCTGCCAGCTCGTCTCGATGGCGTCGGCCTTCACCTTGCCCAGCGCCAGCGCGACGGCGCGGCGGTAGGAGGTGAGACCCCCCTCGGGCTGCGGGATGAGCTCGTCGATGTCGTGGTTCTTCATGATGCACTCGTTCTGCAGCGACTCGACCAGCGGCATCGCCACGCGACGGGGAATCGGTGTGACGAGGTTCACCCAGTGCGAGGCGAGGCGCGGGGTGAGCACCGGCAGCGCGGCGATCCCGCGTTGCGGAAGGCCGGCCTCGAGCGCGTAGCCGTTCATCATCTGTCCGTAGCGCGGCACGTCGGGTCCGCCGATGTCCACGGCCCGGTTGACGTCCGGGTCGACGCGCGCCGCGCCCAGCAGATAGTGCAGCACATCGCGCACCGCGATCGGCTGGATGCGGTTGCGCACCCACTTCGGCGCCGGCATGTACGGCAGGACGTCGGTGAGGTGGCGCACCATTTCGAACGAGGCCGAGCCCGAGCCGATCACGACGCCGGCCTGCAGGACGAGCGTGGGCACACCGCTGTCCAGCAGCGTCTGGCCGACCTCGACGCGGGACCGCAGGTGCGGCGAGAGTTCGGTGTGCTCCGGATGCAGGCCGCCGAGATACACGATGCGACCGACGGATGCCGCGGCCGCAGCCGCCGCGACGGCTCGCGCGGCCTCGCGGTCGGCCTCCTCGAACCCCTTGCCGGCGCCCATGGAGTGCACGAGATAGTAGAGCACATCGACGTCCTGCGCGGCGGCGGTGACCGCCTCGGTGTCGGCGGCATCGCCCTGTGCGATCTCGACCCGATCCCCCCACTCGAAGGCGCCGACGCGGGCCGGGTCCCGTGCCAGGACGCGGACCGCGTAGCCCGCGCTGAGGAGTCTGGGCACAAGGCGCCCCCCGACGTAGCCGGTGGCGCCGAGGACGAGCGCACGCGGCGCCGATCCATCCGGCTTCGGCTGCGCGCGCAGCGCGGATTCCTGGCCCGTGGGCGCGGTCAGATCGGTCACCCTCCGAACGCTACGTCAGCGGGCACGCGCAGAGCAGGGGTTGACGAGCGCTTCGCGCAGCGGCAGGGTCGGGGCAGGTCACAGGCGCATGCCGAACGCCTGGACTCCGGGATGGGACTCCAACGGTTCGAACCCGAGTCGCTCGTAGAACGCCAGCGCACCCGTGTTGGCGTCGGAGGCGACCAGATGCAGCCCTGTGACGCCATCCGCCCGGAGCGCTCCGATCAGGGTGTCGATCAGGCGGCGCCCCCACCCGTGTCCCTGCGCCTCCGGCAGCAGGTCGATGTGCAGGTGCGCGGCGTAGTCCCGCCCGTACGGCTCGCCGCCTGCGCGGCGACCGTAGGCGTAGATGAGCGTGCCGTCCTGACGGGATGCCTCGGCGGAAGGCAATGGCCACCGCGCAGCACGAGCGGGCCACCACTGCGTCCGGAACCACTCCTCGAACGCATCGGTGTCAGGAGCGCCCACGATGTAGCCGACGACGCGACCGTCGTCCGTCTCGACCACGAACGCGTACTCCGGGTGACGAGCGACGTAGGGCAGGACGAAGATCGCCGCCCAGATCGCGTCGTCGTCGAAGATCCCGGTGGCGTCGGCGCCGGCATCCGCCGTGCGCACGCAGATCTCAGCGAGGGCCGGCTCATCGCCGGGCCGGAACGGGCGGATGCGGCTCACCCGGCGAGGCTACCGCTGGACGGCGCCTTCTCACATCGGCTGGAGGCGCACGTCGGCCGCCTCGACGCGGAGTCGCACCGGCGTCCCAGGACGCAAGTGCAGCAGCGCCACCGCTTCGGTGGGGAGATCGACGGCGATCGGCGGCTCGGCGGTGTGCACCCGCACGCCTCCGAGCGTCTGCTCCAATCGCTCGACCCGAGCGATCCACGCGCCGGACGTCGGCGCTTCGGACTCGGCCAGGCGAAGCTCGCCGGTCCACGACGATTCCGCCGCCGAGCTCAACCGCACCGCATCCGCGCGGAACACGGCAGCCAGCGGACTGCCGTCGGCTGACTCCGCCGACGCACGTTCACCCGCAGCATCCGTCCCTGCCAGCACAACGCCCGGACGCACGCCGATCGCACGCCACATCCCTCGGTGCGCTTCGCCGACGACGCGGTTGACCCCGGCGACGGATGCCGCGAAGCGGCTCGCGGGTGCTCCCAGGACATCCCGGACCGGACCGGTCTGGGTGAGCGAGCCCGCCTCGAGGATCGCCAGGCGCGATGCCACCGCCACCGCGTCGACGGCATCGTGCGTGGCGAACACGGTCGTCGTGCCCGCCGCGGCCAGCTGCGTCTGGAGCACACCGCGGATCTCGCCTGCGGTCTCGGTGTCGAGCGAGGTCAGCGGCTCGTCGAGGAGCAGGAGCCGCGGCGCCGCGGCCAGGGCGCGGGCGATCGCCACCCGCTGCTGCTGACCGCCGGACAGCTGCCCCGGCCGCCGGTCGCCGCTGCCGTCGAGGCCGACCCGCCACAGCCATTCGTCGGCGTCGGCCCGCGCCGTCGTCCGGTCGGTGCCACGGGCGCGAGGACCGAACGCGATGTTCTCCCGCGCACTCAGGTGCGGGAACAGTCGCGGATCCTGACCGAGGAGCGCGACGCCCCGCTTCTCGGGTCTGGTGTGCCGGCCCTTGCTCGCCACCATGTCGTCGCCGATGCTGACGGATCCGCCGCTCAGCCGCTCCAGGCCCGCGATCGTCGCCAGCAGCGTCGACTTCCCTGCACCGCTCGGACCCATGATCGCGACGATCTCGCCGGGCGCGGCATCCAGCGTCGCGTCGAGCCGGAATCCTGGCCGGACCACGACGACGTGCGCGGCCAGCGCCGCCGTCATCGCGACGCCTCCGGGCGCCATGCCCGCACGAGCAACAGCACGGTGACGGCGGTCAGCAGCAGAAGGAGCGAGAGCGCCACCGCGGTCCCCTGCCCGACACCTGAGCCGTTGAAGGCCGTGTAGATCGCGAGCGGCATCGTCTGGGTGACGCCGGGGGCGTTGCCGGCGAACAGCGCGGTCGCGCCGAACTCGCCGATCGCGCGGGCGAAGCACAGCACGATCCCGGCGATGAGTCCGGGCGCCGCGAGCGGCAGGGTGACCCGCCGCAGGATCGTCCACCGACCGGCGCCGAGCGTCGCCGCCGTCCGCTCGTACCCGACCCCGGAGGTGCGCAGCGATCCTTCGAGCGCCAGGACCAGGAACGGCAGCGCGACGAAGGTCTGCGCGAGGACGACCGCTGTCGTGGTGAACGGGATGCGCAGCCCCCACGTCTCATCCAAGAGCACCCCGAGCGGCGCGCTGCGCCCGAACAGGAACAGCAGCGCGACCCCGCCGACCATCGGCGGAAGGACGAGGGGCACGGTCACCAGCGCACGAAGCATCGCCGACAGCCGGGAGCCCGACCGGGCCATCACGAGTGCCAGCGGCACGCCGAGGACGATGCACAGCGCCGTCGCCGTGAGTCCTGTCCGCAGGGACAGCAGCAGTGCATCGACCGCGGCCGGCGCGGTGATGTCGGCCCACAGCGTCGACCATTCGACGCGGCCGACCAGCGCCGCCAGCGGCAGGATCAGCAGTGCGAGCCCGAGGACGGCGGGCACGGCGAGGATCGGCGGGACGAATCCCCCGGCGCCGCGCCATCTGCTCACGGAGCGCCGAAGCCGTACGACGCCAGGATCTCCTGGCCGCGCTCACCGGTCACGAATGCGGCGAACGCCGCGGCCGCGTCGGGGTTCGCCGAGTCTGCGAGCGCACCGATCGGGTAGCTGTTGACGACGTCCGCCGCCCCGTCGGGGGCGAAGCTCTCCACGGCGTCGTTGTTCGCGACATCCGTCTTGTACACCAGTCCGGCATCGGCTTCGTCGGCTGCCACCTTGGTGAGCACGGCGGTGACGTTCTGCTCCAGGCTGACGGGGGTGACGGCGAGGCCGGCGTTGGTCAGCAGCGTCTGGGATGCCGCCCCGCACGGGACCTCGGGCGCGCACAGCACGACAGTGGTCGCCGGATCGGCGAGGTCGTCGAGGCTGTCGACTCCGGCGGGATTTCCGGGCGGCAGCGCCACGACCAGCGTGTTCGCGGCGAACAGCTCGGTCGAGGCGATGAGGTCCTCGTCGGTGACCTTCGTCATGTTCTTCTCGTCGGCCGAGGCGAACACGTCGACCGGTGCGCCCTCGATGATCTGCGTGGCGAGGGTGCTCGAGCCGTCGTAGGTGATCGGGAGCACGTCCACCCCCGGGTTCTCCTCCTCGAAGGCGACGGCGATCTCATCGAACGCCGCTTTCAGCGAGGCCGCGGCGAAGACCGTGAGATCACCCTCCAGTGCGTTGGCGGCGGCGGTCGCGGACGGCGTGGCGGTCGCCGTCGCACCGCCCCCGGCATCGCTGCTCGCGCATCCGGCGAGCAGGAGCAGTGCGGCAGCGGTAGCCGCGATCAGGGGACGCATGCGCATGGTCAGCCTTTCGGTACTTCGACGATGACGTTGGTGGCCTTGATGACCGCGACCGCGAGGGATCCGATGTCGAGCCCCAATTCGGGAACGGCTTCGGCAGACATGAGCGAGACCACCCGATGCGGGCCGGATTGGATGTCGACCTGCGCCATGACGCCGTCGATCTGCACGCGCGTCACGAGTCCGACGAACCGGTTGCGGGCACTGGAGAGCACGTCGGTCGGGTTCGACGCGGTCCGCGCGAGTTCCACGGCGTGCGCGGCGAGCGCCTCGCCCGGGATCTGCGCCGGCGTGCCGGCGGCCGGGAGTACGCCCGAGTCAACCCATCGCCGGACGGTGTCATCACTCACGCCGAGCAGCCGTGCGGCCTCGGCGATCTTGAAGGCGGTCATGACTGCGAACCTACCAGCCGCAGATGCGGACAGATCCGCACACGATCGCCGCATTCGCGAACCCGCAACCGTCGCGGAGCCTGCCGTTCCCGACCCGGCTAGCCTGGTCACATGCCTCCGCTGCCGCCGCTGGTCGAGCCGGTTCCCGCGCTGAGCGCGAGTGAGCGTGCCCGGACGGCCCGCCACACCAGCCTGCTCACGCTCGGTGAGATCGGGCAGCGCCGGCTGGCGGCCGCGCACGTCGCCGTGATCGGCGCCGGCGGGCTCGGCTCGCCGATCGTGCTCGCGCTCGCGGCTGCGGGCATCGGCACCCTGACCGTCATCGATGACGACACGGTCGAGGCATCCAACCTCCAGCGTCAGGTGCTGCACCGCCTGCGCGACGTCGGGGCACCGAAGGTCGACAGCGCCGCGCGGGTCGCCGCCGATCTCGCCCCCGAGACACGCGTGCTCGCGGTCGCCGAACGCATCGACGACGCCAACGCCGTCGCGCTGCTGCGCGGCGCGGACCTCGTGATCGACGGCTCCGACACGTTCGACACCCGCGAGGCGGTCGCCGCCGCCTGCGAGTCGCTCGGAGTCCCGCTGGTGTGGGGCACGGTGCAGGCCTTCGACGCGCAGGTGACCGTGTTCTGGTCGATGCCACCGGCCGGCGCGCCCGCGGTGCGGCTGTCGGATCTGTACCCGGCCGGCAGCGCCGGCGATGTGCCCACCTGCGCGCAGGTCGGCGTACTCGGAGCCCTCTGCCTGCAGGTCGGCTCGCTCATGGCGATCGAGGCGATCAAGCTCATCGCCGGGATCGGCGAGCCGCTGCTCGGGCGCGTGCTGGTCATCGATTCCCTGCGTGCCCGGCAGTTCGAAGTGCCGTTGCGGCCGGCCGGATCAAGCGCGGATGCCACGGCCAGAGGTGCGGTCCGCTCCGCCGCACCCGAGGTCGGGGTCCCGATCGACGTCGTCTCGGCCCGCGATCTGGCCGATGCGATCGCCGGCGGCTCCGCACCCGCGCTGGTGGACGTGCGGGAGGCCGATGAGGTGGCGCGCGGCATGATTCCCGGCTCGCACCACATCCCGCTGGCGCAGCTCCTCGCGGATCCCGGGCAGGTCGCCGGACCGGTCGTGGTCATCTGCCAGGTCGGCGCCCGTGCCAGGCGCGCCGCCGAAGCGCTCGCCGCCGTCGGGGTCTCGGCGACCGTACTCGCCGGCGGGATCGTCGCATGGGATGTCGCCCTGGCGGGGCAGTCGGCATGACGGAGCCGATGCGCACGGTCGAAGAGCACCTGGCTCGAATCCTGGCTTCCGTGCAGCCTCTCGGCGGCGAGAGCGTCCCGGTCGGCGGGGCGATCGGCCGCACCCTGACTGAGCCGCTGCGGGCGCTCGTGGACATTCCGGTGTTCGACAATTCCGCCATGGACGGGTTCGCGGTGCGATTCGCCGACGTCGCCGGCGCGGCATCCGAGTCCCCAGTCCGCCTCCGGGTGGTCGCCGACCTGCCGGCCGGCTCCGCTCTGGACCCGCCGATCGGACCGGGCGAGGCCGCCCGCATCATGACCGGTTCCGCGGTGCCGACAGCGGCCGATGTCATCGTGCCGTTCGAGGACACCGCGCTGGGCCTGGAGGGATCCCTTGAGATGACGCTCGTCCGGGTGGCACCCCGCACCGCCGGGCTGTTCATCCGCCGTCGCGCCGCGGACGCATCGGTAGGCGACGAGCTCCTACCGCGCGGAACCGTCGTCGGGCCGCTGCAGGCCGCCGCGGCCGCAGCCGCGGGAGCCACCACCTTCGTGGTGGCGGCAACGCCGCGCGTCGCCGTCATCTCCACCGGCTCCGAGCTGGTCCAACCTGGTTCGCCGCTTCGTCGCGGGCAGATCCCCGAATCGAATTCCGAGCTTCTGACGGGCCTGGTCGCGGAGGCGGGAGGAGCCGTGGTGCTCCGTCGCAGCGTGGCGGACGACGAGGCGGCGCTCCGAGAGGTCCTTCGCCACGCCGCCGACGTGGCCGCGGACGTCGTCGTCTTCTCAGGAGGCGTCAGCGCCGGAGCCTACGAAGTCGTCAAGAACACCCTCGGGCCCGGCGGTGAGATGTCGTTCGTCAAGGTCGCCATGCAACCCGGCAAGCCGCAGGGGTTCGGCCGCTCCGCAGACGGCGCTCTGCTGTTCGGCCTGCCGGGCAACCCGGTGAGCGTGGCGGTGTCGTTCGAGACCTTCGTGCGACCGGCGCTGCTCGCCCTGCAGTCTCGGGCAGCGCTGCACCGGCCGGTGCTGCGATTGCCGGCCGCTGTCGGCTGGCGCACCCCGCCGAACCGTCGGCAATATCTGCCGGCGGTGATCGATCGCTCCGATCCCGGCGCCTGGAGCGTCGCCCCGGCGACCGCAGGCGGCTCCGGATCCCACTTGGCGGGAGGGCTCGGCCGGGCGGAGGCCTACGCGATCGTGCCGGCCGAGGTCGACGAGGTCGAGGCCGGCACCGCGGTGGATGTCATGCTGTTGACATGAGCTTCACGCACCTCGATGATGCCGGGCACGCCCGCATGGTGGATGTCACCGACAAGCAGCCGACCGTGCGAGCGGCGACGGCGCGCGGGTACGTGCGCTGCAGCACGGAGGTGATCGCCGCCCTGCGCAGCGGCACCGCGCCGAAGGGCGACGTGCTCGCTGTCGCTCGCATCGCGGGCATCTCGGGCGCCAAGAAGACCGCCGATTTGCTGCCGTTGGCGCACGTCATCGGCGTCCATGGCGCGTCGGTCGACCTCGAGATCACCGATGACGGTATCGAGATCTCGGCGACGGTGCGTACGGCGGACCGGACCGGGGTGGAGATGGAGGCGCTCACCGCCGTCGCAGTCGCGGCCCTCGCGATCGTGGACATGGTCAAAGGGATGGACAAATCCGTCGAGATCGAGAACGTCCGGCTGATCTCCAAGGAGGGCGGCCGCTCCGGGGCGTGGCAGCGTCCTGGAGAGTCGGACCGGACAGCGTGAGCCTCGCGGCGATCATCCTCGCGGGCGGTCGGGCATCCAGGCTGGGCGGCGCTGCGAAGCCGCTCCTGGATATCGGCGGGGTGACGCTTCTGCAGACCGCGGCCGATGCCGCCGACGCAGCAGGGTGTCTGCCTATCGTGGCCGTGGGCCCGGCGACCGACGGGAATGCCCGGCTGAGGTGGGTGCGGGAGGAACCCCCGTTCGGCGGACCTGTCGCCGCCGTGCTCGCGGCCCTTCCCTGCATCCCGACCACCGAGGTGCTGATCCTGGCCGCCGATCTGCCGCGCGCGGGCGAAGCCGTGAGCTTCCTGCTGGAGACGGCCGCACTCGGCGCGTACGCGGACGGCCTATGCCTCACCGACGACTCCGGGCGTCCGCAATGGCTCAGCGGGATCTACCGGACGGCGGCACTCCGACGAGCCGCGCAGCGCGTGCCCGATTCGGGGGCGAACGCCGCCATGCGCGAACTCATGGACGGTTTGGAGATCGCCACCGTGCGCGCCCCGGCCGGATCGACGGCCGATGTGGACACGTGGGAGGATCTGAGCAACGCCCGGCAGAGTGCCGGAGTGTCGGATCCTGGAGAGCGCATGACCGAATCCTCCCGCTCGCTGCCCCCGGAGGCACTGGATGCATGGGCGGCTGCGCTGCGCGAGCGATTCGCCCTGCTGCCCGATGATCTCCCGATCTCGCTCATCCTCGATCTCGCCCGCGATGTCGCGGGCAGTGTCGCGCGTCCCGCGGCGCCGTTCAGCGCGTTCGTCGCCGGCCTCGTGGCCGGCCGAAGCGGTGGATCCCCCGCGGACACCGCTGCGGCCGTGGCCGCCATCACGGAGCTCGCAGCCACCTGGGGCGACCGAGCGGAGCAGCCCTGATGGCTCGGGTGCGCTACTTCGCCGGCGCCGCCGAGGCGGCCGGCCGCGACGAGCAGACCCGTCAAGAGGCGACGCTGGGCGAGCTGCGCTCGGCCCTGACCCTCGAGCACCCGCAGCTGACCGGCATCCTTCCTCGTTGCGCAGTCCTCGTCGACGGTGCCCGCGTCGACGATGACACCGTGCTCACGGCCGACACCCTGGTCGACGTTCTCCCGCCGTTCGCCGGCGGCTGATCGGGCCGGCAGCCTCAGCCGCCGAGGCCCTTCCATGCGGTGGTGCCGTCGGCCTCGACCTGTCGCTTCCAAACCGGGAGTTCGGTCTTGATCGTCTCGATGATCGTGCGGCAGATGCGGAACGACTCGTCGCGGTGCGAGGATGCCACGACGATGACGACCGCGGCGTCTGCCACCGAGAGCCGGCCGATTCGGTGGCTGACGGCGACGATCGCGTCGGTGCCGGCAGCTGCCCGATCGGCGATCGTCCGCAGCGTCTCCTCGGCATCGGGATGTGCGGTGTACTCGAGGGCGACGACGGCGGTCGCGGCATCCGGATCGTGATCGCGCACGCGGCCGACGAACGTGGTCTCCGCTCCCGCGGCCGGATCATCGACGGCACGCAGGTGCTCGTCCAGGTCGAGCGGGATCGCGCTGATGCGGGCGATGCGCACGCTGCTCATCGGTGATCGCCTCCGCCGAGCTGGTCGACCACGTGGCGGGCGAGGGAGAGGATGACGGGGATGCCGTCGGTCACCGCTCCGGGCGACCCGGCCAGATTCACGATGAGCGTGGTCCCGCTGGTGCCTGCGACCCCTCGCGAGAGCATGCCCGTCGGCATCTTCGCCGCGCCGACGCGTCGAAGCTCTTCAGCGATGCCCGGCAGTGCCCGCTCGATCACCCGCTCGGTGCCCTCCGGCGTCGCGTCGCGCGGCGAGATCCCCGTGCCGCCGGTTGTCACGACCAGCCGGGCGCCCGCGGCGAGGGTGGCGCGCAGCGCCGCCTCGACGCTGTCCGCACCATCGGGGACGATCACCGCGTCCGCGCACTCCCACCCGTCGGCACGCAACGCGGCGACGGCGATCGGTCCGGAGGCATCGATGCGCTCACCGCGGGCGGACCTGTCGGAGACGGTGATGACGGTGGCGAGGTGCAGCATGCTGTCAGCCTACGGACCGCAGGAGGCCACAGGGCGCCGCACAGCGATCAGCGCCTGCCGTTGCCGAACATGCCGCGGATGACGCCGCTCAGGATCGTCTGCGTGGACTTCGAACCGAGGATCTGCTCCAGTGGCGACTTCTGCGTCGACTTCGTGGTGCGCGTGGTGCCGGAGGTCTTCTTCAGGAGGCGCTCGTATTCGGCCTGCGCCTTCTTGTCGGCGGCCGCCTTCGCCTTGTCGATCGCCGCCTGCTGCTTGGCGTACTCGGCGTCCGCCTTGGCCTTGGCGAGCGCGGCCTCCTCGGCGGCGGCGGCGGCATCGGCGGCGTTCATGCGCGCGGTGAGGATCTCCCGCGCCGACTCCCGATCGATGGCGGTGCCGTACTTGGCCAGCAGCGGCGACGCCTTGATCGCGGCTTCGATCTGCGGATCCGGGGTCGGCGACATGAGACCCTGCGGCGCGCGGAGCCGCGTCCAGGCGACCGGCGTCGGCGCGCCCTTCTCGCTCATGACCGTGACGATCGCCTCGCCCGTGCCAAGCTCCTGCAGCACGCGCTCGAGATCGTATCCCGACTTGGGATACGTGCCGACGGTGGCCCGGAGGGCCTTCGCATCGTCGGGTGTGAAGGCGCGAAGCGCGTGCTGGATGCGCGAACCGAGCTGGGCGAGCACGTCGGATGGCACGTCCTTCGGAGTCTGCGTCACGAAGAAGACGCCGACACCCTTCGAGCGGATCAGCCGGACGGTCTGGGTGATCGCCGCCAGGAAGTCCTTCGAGGCGTCCTTGAACAGCAGATGCGCTTCGTCGAAGAAGAACACGAGCTTCGGCTTGTCGAGATCGCCGACCTCCGGCAGCAGCTCGAAGAGTTCGGCGAGGAGATACATCAGGAAGGTGGAGAACAGCGCGGGCTTGTCGATGACCCCGGGCACCTCGAGCAGGCTGATGATCCCGCGCCCGTCCGCGGCGGTGCGCAGGCAATCCGTGACATCGAATTCCGGCTCGCCGAAGAAGACGTCTGCGCCCTGATCGGCGAAGGTGATGAGCTCACGCAGGATGACACCCGCCGTCGCCGAGGACAGTCCACCGAGCTCCTTCAGCTGCGGCTTGCCCTCTTCGCTGGTGAGATAGCTGAGCACGGCGCGGAGGTCTGACAGGTCCACCAGCGCCAGTCCGTTCGCATCGGCGTAGTGGAAGACGAGGCCGAGGCTCGACTCCTGTGTCTCGTTCAGGCCGAGCACCTTGCTCAGCAGCAGCGGACCGAAGCCGCTGACCGTCGCGCGCACCGGGACGCCTTTGCCGATGCCACCGAGCGCGTAGTACTCGGTGACGGATGCCTCGCTCTTCCAGTCCTGCCCGATCGCCGACGTTCGGGCGAGGAGCTTCTCGTTGGCCTCCCCCGGGGTGGCCACGCCGGACAGGTCGCCCTTGATGTCGGCTGCGAACACCGGGACACCCTTGTCGGCGAGCTGCTCGGCCAGTCCCTGGAGCGTCCGGGTCTTGCCGGTTCCGGTGGCCCCCGCGACCAGACCGTGCCGGTTCATCATGCCCAGAGGGATCCGGATCTGCGCGGCGGCGATCGGGTCGCCGTTCATCAGCGCGCCCAGATCCAGCGTGGCCGCCTCGAAGGTGTATCCCTTCACGACGGCGGCGATCTGCGCGGCATCCAGAGGTCCGTCCGCAGCTGCGATTCCCGAACTCGGCGAGGTCTCGACACCTGAGCTCGCCGAAGGGTCGGCTCCTGAGTTGGGGGCGGTCTCTGGGTTCGCCGAAGCGTCGACCCCTGCACCGGCGGGCGCGGCCACCCCCACCTCACCCGACGAGGCGGCCGCCTTCGCGGCATCCGCTCTCGCGGCGGCCAGAGCCGCCCTCGCCTGCGCGGCCTTCAGCTCGGCTTCGGCCGCATCGGCCTCGGCCTGCAGGCGGGCGAGTTCCGCTTCGGCCGCGGCGACGGCGGGATCAGGCGTGCTCATGGGGTCAGCCTAGCCACGGGTGCGTGCCGGATCACGGGCCCGTTCGCGATTCAGCGGCCCGGCGTAGACCGCGGCGATGATCAGGACGACGCCGACCCCCACGAGCGCACCCCCGAGGGTGTCCGACAGCCAGTGAGCGTGCAGGTATGTCCGGCTCAGCGCCATCAGCAGCACCCATGCCGTCCCCACCAGGACGACCCAGAGCCGGGGAAACAGGACGACCGCTGTGGCGGCGATCGTCGCGGCGTTGGCCACGTGCCCGGAGGGGAAGGACCCGTAGTCCGAGATGACGAGGATGTCCTCCGGCCGGGCACGGCCGAACAGATGCTTGAGGATCTGCACCGTGCCCGCCGAGACGACCTCGGCCGTCACGAAGAAGGCGGCGGACCACGGTCGTCTCGCGACCAGGAGCAGGGTCGCGCCGATCACCGGTACGGCGAACACGCCGAACCACCCGCCGCCGAGCCAGTTCATCGCGCGGGAGAAGGCCAGCATGAACGGGGAGACCCACTCCAGCAGGACCGAGTTCCACCAGATGTCGACCGCGTAGCCGTAGCCGCGGAAGAAGATGATCGCGCCGAGCGCGGATGCCAGCGCGATCAGCACGACGCCCGTCCCGACGAGCACAGCCTGGTCCCGCGATACCGACCACTTGCGAGCTGGCTCCATCGACCCATTGTGCCCGCCGCATCGCGCGCGCCCCGCCACTGGCCACCTGACGGGCGGGATGATAGGGGGATGACCCGCGTCGTCGATGTCGTCCGCACGGTGATCGCCCCGCTCACGCGCACGCGCCTGTTCCGCAGATTCGGGCCGGTGCTGATGCCGGCGCTGGAGAAGGTCTTCGCGTTCTGCACCGGCGGGCGGGTGCCGCTGAGCGGCCTCCTGGTGCCGTCGCTCGTGCTCCACACGACCGGCGCGAGATCCGGCGAGCCGCGGGATGCCGCTCTGATGTACACGCCGGACGGACGCGGTCGCGCGATCGTCGCCGGCACGAATTTCGCCGGCGGCCACCACCCGGCCTGGACCGCGAATCTCCTCGCGCACCCGGATGCGGCCATCACGGTCCGCGGCAGGCGGATGCGGGTGCGCGCGAGCCTCATCCCGGACGGAGAGCGGGATGCCGCGTGGGCGCGGATCGAAGGCCAGTGGCCCGGATACCGCTCCTACGAACGCACCTCGGGTCGAACGGTGAAGCTGTTCCGTCTGCAGCCGGTCCGGTGAGATGTCCTCGGACGAGTCCTAGGGCGTGAGGCGCGCAACGGTGCGCGGGCGCACCACGAACCACAGCGCCAGCACGCCTATCACGGCGCACCCGACCATGACGATCGCCATCGTCGTCGCCGTGATGCCGGCGTCCACCGCGATCAGACCGACCAAAGGCGAGATGATCCCCGCGATGCCGAAGTTGGTCGCCCCGATCAGCGATGCCGCGGTGCCGGCCGCCTTGCCGTGACGGTCCAGCGCGAGCACCTGCACGCAGGGCATCGTGAAGCCGCACGCGGTCATGAACACGAACAGGGGGATCACGGTGCCCCACAGTCCGAAGCCGAGCTGATCGAACACGATGATGGTCGTCGAGGCGAGCACCAGGACGGCGGTCGAGTAGGCCATGACCCACTGCGGCCCGAAACGGGCCGCCAACCGGGAGGCGAACTGCACGCCCAGGACCACGCCGAGCGAGTTGACCGCGAACAGCAGTCCGTACTGCTGCGCGTCGAACCCGTAGGTCTGCTGGAAGAGGAACGACGAGGCGGACAGGTACGAAAAGAGCCCGCTGAAGCTCATCGCGCCGATGATGAGCGCGCCGATGAAGACACGGTCGCGCAGCACGCTGCGGTACCGCTGGAGCACCGTCGTGCTGCCCTTGTCCTGACGACGCGCCTTGGGCAGCGTCTCGGGGATCAGGAAGATCGCACAGGTGAGCATGACGGCGCCGTAGACGGCCAGCACGACGAAGATGCCCCGCCACGGCATCACGGCCAGGAGTGCGGAACCGATCAGCGGAGCGGCCACCGGAGCGACGCCCGAGACGAGCGCGAGCCGCGACAGCATGACCACGAGCCGCTTGCCGCCGAACAGATCGCGGACGACGGCCATCGCGACGACGCCTCCGGCCGCGGCGCCCGCGCCCATGCCCACACGGGCGACCATGAGGAGATCCAGGGTGGGGGCGAGGGAGGCGGCGATGCTGGCGACGACGTGCAGCGCCGTCACGCACAGGAGCGGGATGCGACGGCCCACCTTGTCGCTGAGCGGGCCGACGATGAGCTGACCGAGTGCGAACCCGACCATCGTTCCGGTGAGCGTGAGCTGGATCGCCGCGGCTGAAGCGTGGAAGTCCGCTTCCAGCACCGGGAACGCGGGCAGGTAGAGGTCGACGGTGAAGGGGCCCAATGCCGTGAGTGCGCCGAGCAGGATGATGTAGAGCACGCGCCGACGGTGCGGGATGGCATCGCCGGGGTGCAGCACGATCGGCGCGGTGGCCGGATTGCTACCGAGCGTGCGGATCGCTCCGGTCGCGGACGAGGTCGGAACTGGAGGCGTCTTCTGCGTGGGGATGGATGCGGTATCGAGCACGGATTCTTCGTTTCGGCGACGAGCGGATGCGTCAGCGCCGACCCGGATGCAGGGCGAACGACAGAGCGCAGAGAGAAGTCGAAACGATTCACCGGCGATGGCTCGAATCGATTCGACTGGTCTCGATGATACCCGAGAACTCGGCGGCTTCCCAGACCTGATCTCATGCGCTCGAATAGGATGAGAGGCAGTTCCGTCGCTGTGCGACGCATCGCGACCCACTTCCCGCAGAGCCCGTTCACTCCTCGGACGGGCGCCAGAGCCGAGATCTCACATGACCCCGACACCCCCGCGCCCATCCGACAAGCCCGCCGAGAAGCCGGCGGCCAAGAAGCAAAGCGGCAACCCCGCCACGCAGGCCGCGATCTCGCAGACGGTGAAGCAGCAACGCGAGCAGAAGCGCCAGGAGAAGCTCGCCGAGTACCAGAAGCAGCTGGCCAAGCGCCGCCGCAGCAAGGCGGTGTGGTGGACGGTGGGCTCGGTCGTCGCCGTCGGCGTGGTCGTCGCGATCATCGCCTCCATCGTCTTCGCCCCGGCTCCGCCTAAGTCGTATACGGCGGGTGGCGACGGCACGGAGATCGAGGGCGTCGAGGTGTACGAGAACACCGCCACCCATGTCGAGGGGACCGTCGACTACGCACAGTCGCCCCCCGCGGGCGGCAACCACAACGCGATCTGGCTGAACTGCGGCATGTACGACCAGCCGCAGACGAACGAGAACGCCGTCCACTCGATGGAGCACGGAGCCGTGTGGGTCACCTACGACGCCTCCGCCGTCACCGGTGATGAGCTGGCCACCCTCACGGCCGAGATGCCGTCGAGCTACGTCATCCTCTCGCCGTACGAGGGTCTGGACTCCCCCATCGTCCTGAGTTCCTGGAACCACCAGCTGAAGGTCGATTCCGCATCCGATGAGCGGATCCCGCAGTTCCTCGAGGAGTACTGGCGCAACCAGAACGTCCCGGAGCCCAACGCCGCCTGCACCGGTGCGCTCGACGGCCCCGGTAAGCAGTAGCCCATGAGCGACGACGCCGCACCCGCGCCGCGCCGCTGGCTGCTGGTCGTCGTCACGTGCCTGGCGATCGCGGGTCTCGCGTTCGCGATCGGCCGCTTCTCCACGTTCGGCGCGGGGGCTGCGACGGCCGCGCCCTCCGGTACGTCGGCGGAGGCCGGATTCGCCCGCGACATGCAGGTGCACCACTCGCAGGCGATCGACATGGCGATGCAGACCTATCGCAAGACCGACGACGACCAGCTGCGGATTCTCGCGTACGACATCGCGACCGGCCAGGCCGGCCAGCGCGGCGAGATGTTCGACTGGCTGGTCCAGTGGGGTCTGCCGCAGTCGGGGGGACCGATGATGGCGTGGATGACGGCATCCGACTCCGGCCACGAGCACGGCGGAGCGGCATCCGGCGAGGCGATGACCGACGAACAGGCTCACGAGGCGATGGGAATGGCGACGGATGCCGAGCTGGCCGCCCTCGCGGCATCGACCGGCATCGAGGCGGACTGCATGTTCCTTGATCTGATGATCCGCCACCACGAGGGAGCCATCCCGATGGCCGATGCCGTGCTCGAGCTCGGGTCCGAGCCTCGCGTGCTCGGCGTGGCGCAGCGCATGAAGGAGGGCCAGACGGCCGAGATCGCGGCGATGCAGAGCATGCAGAGCCGACTGGGGTGCGGGTCGCTAGGGTGAGCAGGTGACCGACACCGCCCCGACCCCGCCGCGTCGTCCGGCCCTGGTGACGATCGCGATCGTGTTCATCTACGCGAGCGGCATCGGCAGTGCGGTCGTGGGCATCCTGATCCTGCTGAGCCGCTATCGGGTCGAGGCGGCGCAGGTCCTCCCGGTGTCGCTGCTGGGCGCCGGGGTCATCCTGTTCGGGTTGCTGACCCTCGCCGTCGCCTCGGGCGTCTCGCGAGGCAGCCGGCTGAGCAGGCTGCTGGTGACGATCTACATCGGGATCGAGTTCACCCTCCATATCGTGACCATCGTCTCGACGGACGACTGGGACTGGAGCGGCTTGCTCATCATCGCCGTGCAGGTGTTCGTGCTCGTGGCACTGTGGGCGCCCCCGGGTTCGCGCTGGTTCCGCGCGGTCGCTCAGGCCGAAGCCGCCGCCGTCGTCGCCTGAGCCGATGGTCGAGGGGTCGCGAGTGCGGCCGCCATCGACCGCGCGACGAAGCGGATGTGGAAGAACCGGACCACTTCGATCGCGCCGATCGTGCAGATCGTGACGGCGGCGACGAGCCACGCCGCCTGCTCGCCTGGGTCGACGAGCTGGAAGAACTCCGTCGCGAAGCCGATCGTGAAGACGACCAGGAGGGCTATGAACATCGCTCCGATGACGAGCGCCTTGAAGCGGTTGATCGGGCGGGACAGCACCGTCAGCACCCAGATGCCGACGATGGCCAGGATGATCGTCGAGCCGGTGCGCAGCTGCGGCTCGCTCACTCCCAGGGCCATCGCCGATCGCGTGTAGACCGTCAGCGCGATCGCGATGATGATCCCGGACGGGATCGCGAACGACAGCGAGCGGCGCAGGAACCCCGGGACATAGCGCTGCGCGTTCGGCATCAGGGCGAGGAAGAACGCCGGGATGCCGATGGTCAGCCCGTCGGTGATGGAGAGCTGACGCGGCAGGAACGGGAATTCGAGCACCATCACGCCGAACAGGATCGCCAGTCCCGTGGCATACGCGGTCTTGGTGAGGAACAGCATCGACACCCGCTCGATGTTGGCGATGACCTGGCGGCCCTCGGCGACGACGTCCGGCAGGTGCGAGAACTGCCCGTCCAGCAGCACGAGTCGCGCGACCGCCTTGGTCGCAGCCGACCCGGAGTTCATCGCGATGCCGATGTCGGCCGTCTTGATGGCGAGGGCGTCGTTGACGCCGTCACCGGTCATCGCGACCGTATGCCCGCGCGCCTGGAGTGCCACGACCATCCGCTTCTTCTGCTCCGGCGTGACCCGCCCGAACATCTGCTCGGTCTCGAGGATCTCGCCGAGCGCCGTGTCGTCTTCGGGAAGCTTGCGTGCATCGAATCCGTCTGCGACGTCGAGTCCGACCTCCCGCGCGATCGCGGCGACCGTTCGGGGGTTGTCGCCCGAGATGATGCGGATGCCGACGCCCTGGCTGCGGAAGTAGGCGAGTGTGTGCGCGGCGTCCGGCCGCACCTGCTCGCGGAACGTCAGCACGGTGACGGCGCGCAGCCCCGCGGGAAGACGTTCCGACTCCACGTCCGCGTCCTCGAGCGCCGAATCGGAATGGGCCAGCACCAGCGTGCGGCGTCCGGTGGAGGCGAGGTCGACGACGGTGCGGCCGAGTTCTCCTGTTCGATCGGATGCGGCATCCCCGAACACCATCTCAGGTGCGCCGAGCACCCACGTCCCCGCCACGGCATGGATCGATGAGCCCGCGAAGCTGACCGCGCTCCACTTCCGCGCCGACGAGAACGGGATGTACCGCTCGGAACGCAACGCAGCATCTACCGGGAACGGCTCCCGCAAGCACCGCGCCGTGGCGTTCGCATCGGGCGCCGCGCCGTACCAGGCCAGCACCTGCGCTCCGTCGGCACTTGCATCCGCGAGCGGGTGCGCGCCGTCGAACTCGATCTCGCCGGCGGTGAGCGTACCGGTCTTGTCGAGGCAGATGACATCGACCCGGGCGAGGCCTTCGACCGCGGGGAGCTCGTTGACGAGCACCTGGCGGGCGGCGAGTTTGGCGGCGCCGACGGCGAACGCGATGGAGGTCATCAGCACCAGGCCGAGCGGGATCATCGCCGTCAGCGAGGCGATCGTGTTGACGACCGCCTGAACCCACGTTCCGGACTGCCACGCCACGATCCAGCCACCCGCGACCATCATCTGCGCATTCAGCACGAGGAGCCCGACCGGGCCGATGATCCAGCTCACCCACTTCAGCACGCGGTCGATCGAGGTGCGCAGTTCGGACGAGACCAGCGAGAACCGCTTGGCTTCGCCCGCGAACTTGTTGGCGTAGGAATCCGCGCCGACACGGACGACCTGCGCATCGCCTTCCCCTGCGACGACGATCGACCCGGAGAGCGCGTCGTCGCCGGCGTTCTTGTCCACCGCATCGGCTTCGCCGGTCAGCATCGACTCGTCGATCTGCAGCGCCCTGCCCTGCACGATCACGGCGTCGGCGGGGACCTGATCACCCGCCCGCAGCACGAGGATGTCATCGCGGACGACCTCGGCGGGGGCGAGCTCGAGCTCGGCGCCGTTGCGGCGCACTCGCGCACGCGGGGCGTTCAGCAGTGCGAGCCGGTCGAGGGCCGCCTTCGCACGGAACTCCTGCCAGCAGCCGATGATCGAGTTCGCGAATGCCGCCAATCCGAAGATCGCGTCCTGCCAGCGCCCCAAGACCAGCAGGATCCCGAAACAGGTGAAGACGATCCCGTTGAACAGCGTGAACACGTTCGAGCGGACGATGTTCCAGACGCTGCGGCTCGAATCCGGGGTGAAGGCGTTTGTCGCACCCGCAGCCACACGCTCGGCGACCTCGGCGTCGGTCAGCCCGATCGCCGGGTCGATGTGCACGAGCGCGGTGTCGACGACGGCTGCGGCATCCATGGTTCACACACTAAATGCCGGGGAGGGCGATCTGCGCCACCCTCCCCGGCACCTGAGCACTGCCGGTCAGCCCTTCGTCGCGCCGGCCAGCAGGCCCCGCACGAAGAACCGTTGCAGAGCGAAGAAGACGATCAGGGGAACCAGGATGCTCAGGAACGTTCCCGCCGCCTGCAGGAACCACTGATTCCCCCAGGTCCCGGACAACGATGCCAGGGATTGGGTCATCGGCAGCGATGACGACGGCGCGAAGATCGTCGCCACCAGCAGGTCGTTCCACACCCAGATGAACTGCAGCACCGCGTACGACGCGAGCGCGGGCGTCGCCAGCGGCAGGACGATCCGGAAGAACGTCTGACCGTGGCCTGCACCGTCGACTCGGGCCGCCTCGATGACCTCGCTCGGAATCTCCGAGATGAAGTTGTGCAGCAGGAACACGGCCAGCGGCAGTGCGAAGATCGTGTGTGCGATCCACACCGTGGCGAAGCTGTGGTCGATCTCACGAAGGTCCAGCCCAGGGAAGATCGTCACGTCGTTGATCGTGAGCCCTCGGGAGAACAGGCTCAGCAGCGGCACGAGCGCCATCTGCAGCGGCACGATCTGCAGCGCGAACACCGCGACGAAGGCGATGTTCTTGCCCTTGAAGTCGATCCACGCGAACGCGTATGCCAGCAGCGCAGCGACGGCCAGTGCGAAGAACACCACCGGGATCGTGATCGCCAGCGAGTTGAGGAACGACTCGGCCAGCGTCAGGGTCGTGCCGCCCGAGGTGAGCGCGGCCGCGTAGTTGTTCAGCGTGAACTGCGGGTTGGTGAAGATCGTCCACCAGCCGCTGGTCTGCGTCTCGGCAGGCGGACGGAAGGAGGTCACCAGGAGCCCGAAGGTGGGGATCGTCCACAGCACGGCGATGACGATCGCGGCGATCGTGGCGCCCTTGGACGTCAGCCGCTTCTGGGCCATCTTCTCGTGCTTGCGCGTCTCCCGCGCGACCTCGCGAGCGGTCCGTTTGTCGACGAGCGGCTCGATTACGACGGTTGAGGTGGTCATCGGATCTCCCTCTGCTTCCGGATCTGCACGACGTTGAACACGATCAGGGGTATGACGAAGATGAACAGCACCACCGCCAGTGCCGCCGAGTGGCCGTAGCTCTGGAAACGCTGCTGCTGGTTGACCATCTCGAAGGCGAGCACCGTGGTGTCCGATCGACCACCGGTCATGACGGCCACCACGTCGTAGATCTTCAGCGCGCCGATCGCGATCGTGGTGACCACGACGACGACCGCCGCCCGGATGCCGGGGAGGGTGACGTTGCGGAACCGCTGCCAGGCATTCGTGCCGTCCAGCGAGGCTGCTTCCATCTGCTCGATCGGAACCGCCTTGACCGCGGCGGAGAGGATGACCATGGCGAGGCCGGTCTGACTCCAGATGAACACGACCATCAGGAAGAAGGTGTTGATCAGCGGCTGGACCGCGAGCCACGACACCGGCTCGCCGCCGAAGGCGACGACGATGGCGTTCAGGATGCCGATCTGCTCACCCTGGCGGTAGTCGTAGGTGAGCTTCCAGATGATGCCGGCGCCTACGAACGAGATGGCGAAGGTCATGAAGATCAGGACCTTGAGGAACTTCTCGCCGCGCGCCCGGTCGATGAACACCGCGTACGCGAGTCCGATGATCGTCGCGACAGCTGGGACCACCAGCACCCAGATGACGGTGTTGATCACCGACCAGAACCCCTCGGGGTTCGTGAAGGTCCAGATGTAGTTCTCGAGTCCGACGAACTCCTTGCCGGTCTTGTCGAAGAACGACTGGACGATGGTCGCGATGGCCGGGTAGATCAGACCGATCAGCAGCAGGATGGATGCCGGGGCGGCGAAGATCACCAGCTGGAACAGGAATCCCGCACCCTGGCGCGACCGGTAGTCGGCGTAGAACAGGGCGCCGCCGAGGATCACCGCGATCAGCAGGACGTAGATCACCGCGTTCTGGTACGGGCGCAGCAGCATGAATGCCAGCACCGGGATGGCGAAGCACGCGATGAGGCGCAACCAGAAGTAGCCGCGACCGGAGCGGGGCGCGTATTCGATCAGCAGCAGGATGAGGCCCACCACCGCGCCGAACGCGATCAGCACGATGGGGATCTGCACGAGCGGCCCCAGGCCGCCGATCCACCGGAAGAAGCTGTTGAGCGAGAACCCGAGCGAGACCGGACGCGCGTCGTCCACAGGTGCACGGGTCACCATGAACAGGAAGAGCGCCACCACGAGGATGGCGGCCACGACCAGGACCAGAGCCGTGGTCCTGGTCCTCTTCGCGTTGGCGGCCGCGCGCGCTTCGGCGCTGTGTTCGTCAAGTGGCGGCGCGGCGCCCGCTTCGACGCGTGTCTTCGTCGTGTCGCTCATGGATACCCCTTCGAGTACATCTTCGGACTGAAGTAGTGGACGGAATCGCGCCGGCAGGCGCGGTGCGAGAGGTGATTCGGGACCGGCGAGCCGCCCGCGGAAGCGGACGGCTCGCCGGTACTCGAGGTGGTGCTAGTTGTCGTAGCCGGCCTGGATGTCGCTGAGGACCGTGGCCTGGTCCTTGCCGTCGATCCAGTCGACCATGCCCTTCCAGAACGAACCGGCGCCGACCGTCGAGGGCATCAGGTCGGACGCGTCGAAGCGGACCGTGGTGTTCGGGTCCTGCAGCAGCGTCATCGCCTCGGTGAGGAACTCGCTGGAGGCGAGGCTCGGGTCGGCGTTCAGGTTGGCCGAGATGTTGCCACCGAGGCTGACGCGGGCGTCTGCCCACTCGGGAGTGGACATGTACTCGAGCACCGCGACCGTTGCCGCGTCGTCCGAGAATGCGGTGACGAACTCGCCACCGACCTCGATGGTGGCCGCGCCCTCTTCGAAGCCCGGGAGCACGAACGCGTAGACGTCGCCGTCGGGGGCGACTGTCGGAACCTCACCGGCCGCGTTGGTCGTGTCCAGGAAGTTGGCTGAGAGGAAGGATGCCTGGTGCGTCAGCGCGCAGGTGCCGTTGGCGACCGGCGCCGCGACGTTCGCGAATGCCGTCGAGTTGATGCTCGCCACGTCGCCGAAGCTCGCGTTGACGTAGTCGGGGTTGAGCAGGATCTCGCCCACCGCGTCGAACGCGTCCGCGATCTGCGGGTCGGTGAACTTGACCTCATCGGCGACCCACTGGTCGTAGACCTCAGGTCCGGATTGGCGGAGGACGAGGTCCTCGATCCAGTCGGTGCCCGGCCATCCCGATGCAGCCTCGGACTCGAAGCCCGCGCACCACGGTGCAGAACCGGTCTTCTCCTGGATCGTCTTGGTCAGATCGAGCAGTTCGTCATAGGTCTTGGGAATCTCGACGCCCCACTCCGCGAACGATGCCGGTGAATACCAGACGTAGCCCTTGATGTTCGCGAGCATCGGCGCGGCATAGAACACGTCGTCGACGGTTCCGTAGGCCTTCCAGTCCGGCGACCAGTTCTCGTCGACGTTCGCCACGACACCCTCGGGCGCCTCCTTGACCTCGCCGGTGCCGACGAGCGTCTTCAGCAGACCCGGCTGGGGCACGATCGCGATGTCGGGTGCGTCGCCGCCCTGGACCTTCGTGACGATGTTGCCCTCGAAAGCCTTGTCGCCGGTGTACTCGACGATGATGCCGGTGTCCTCGGTGAACTGGTCGAACGACTTCTGCATGTTCTCGGCTTCGATGCCGGTGATGCCGCCCGAGATGCTGACGGTTTCGCCTTCGACCGAGCCCGAATCGCCGCCGTCGTCACTGCCGCCCTCGGCGCAACCGACCAGGGTGAGACTCGCGATCGCCGCAACCCCGATGACCGCTGCGATCCGGCGATGGACCGGTGAACGCATTCCGTACATGTATGCCTCCTCATTGAGCGCCGAGCGCTGTGCCTGCCACGGCCCCATCCATGTGAATTGATCGGGAACCGATTCCATGTTCACCGTAGGCGACACTGCTCGGCGGCACAATCTCCCAGTGTCACAACTCGATAACCCCTGCATTCGGCCTCTACCATCGGTGCAGGCACTAGGGTCTAGGCTCGGAATTCACGCAACCCCACATGCGGCGGCTCAACCTGGAATCGGTTCCACTCTGGGCGCCGGGAGTGGGCACTGGGAGCACCGGCGGTGCTCCCAGCTCGCTGGAGCGAAGGAGCCTCGATGAGCGGAATCTCGGACGTGGCGCGCCTCGCGGGTGTGTCCAAGTCCACCGCCAGTCGGGCCCTGAGCGGCAGCGGGTACGTGTCGGAGAAGACCCGCGCAAAGGTGCAGAAGGTCGCCGCGTCCCTCGGGTATGTGCCCTCCACCAATGCGGCGAGCCTGGTCACCGGGCGCACTCGCAACGTCGGCGTGGTCATCCCCTACCTGCACCGCTGGTTCTTCGCCGAAGTCCTCGAGGGCGTGCAATCGGCGCTGCTGGAGCGTGGCCTGGACCTGACCCTGTACGACGCCAGCCCGGGCACAGAGGCGCGCCGCCGCATCTTCGAGGACTTCCTGGCGCGGAAGAGGTTCGACGGACTCATCGCTGTCGGGCTCGAGCCCGAGGACCACGAGCTCGAACAGTTGCTGCGGATCGGCCGACCCGTGGTCAGCGTCGTCGGTTCGGGCCCGGCCACCACAGTGATCGGCATCGACGACGACGACGCAGCGCGACGGGCGACGCAGCATCTGATCGCCCTCGGGCATCGGCAGATCGCCTTCGTCGGCGGTGGAAGCAGCCGCTGGGCGAGCGTGGACCGTCGGCGGCTGACCGGCTACCGGAGTGCGATGGCGGAGGCGGGGCTGACGGAGCTGGCATCCCACATCCCCTCGGAGGTGACGCTGCCCGGCGGCTACGCGGCGGCCGTCGACCTGCTGGGGGCCTCGCCCACGCGTCCGACCGCGATCGTCGCCGTCTGCGACGAGGTGGCGATCGGCGCCATCATCGCCGCGCGCCGGCTCGGGATCCGCGTGCCGAGCGACCTCAGTGTGGTCGGCATCGACGATCACGAGTACGCCGAGATGTTCGCCCTCACCACGTTGCGGCAGATCCCCCGTGAGCAGGGCCGGGCCGCGGTGGCACTCCTGGAGGCGCAGCTGGATGACCCGGCATCCGGACCGACGCAGGTCGCATCGACCGCACGACTGATCGTGCGCGCCTCGACCGGGCCGGTCGATGACCGCCACTCGGTGATGCAGTCGGACCCCCGGCCGGGCATCGATCACGTGATGTAGACGCACGAATGCCCCCGGATGCGGCATCCGGGGGCATTCGCAGGAGTCGTTGCGCCGAGGCGCGATGACTACTTGAGGGTGACGGTCGCGCCGGCCTCTTCGAGAGCGGCCTTCGCCTTGTCAGCGGCCTCCTTGGTTGCGCCCTCGAGCACAGCCTTCGGTGCACCGTCGACGACGGCCTTGGCCTCGCCGAGTCCGAGCGAGGTGAGCTCGCGGACGACCTTGATGACCTGGATCTTCTTCTCACCGGCGGCCTCGAGCACGACGTCGAACGCCGACTGCTCCTCGACCTCTTCGGCGGGGGCGCCACCGGCGGCAGCCGGGCCGGCAACGGCGACGGGCGCCGCGGCGGTGACCTCGAAGGTCTCCTCGAACTTCTTCACGAACTCGGACAGCTCGATGAGCGTGAGCTCCTTGAACGCCTCGAGCAGCTCCTCAGTGCTGAGCTTTGCCATGATGTATCTCCTTGGGTTGGTTGTTCAGCCGAGACCGATCAGGCCGCGGACTCCTGCTTCTCACGCAGCGCGTCGACCGTGCGAACGGCCTTCGACAGCGGAGCGTTGAACAGATATGCGGCGCCGAACAGCGAGGCCTTCATCGCACCGGCGAGCTTCGCCAGCAGGACTTCACGGCTCTCGAGGTCAGCGAGCTTGTTGACCTCATCTGCGGTCAGGGGGGCACCGTCGAAGTAGCCGCCCTTGATCACCAGAAGAGGGTGTGCCTTGGCGAAGGCGCGAAGACCCTTCGCGACGGTGACCGGGTCACCGTGCACGAACGCGATGGCCGAGGGACCCTTGAGGTCCTCGTCCAGCGACGAGATACCCGCGTTGTTCGCGGCGATCTTGGTCAGCGTGTTCTTCACCACGGCGTATTCCGCGTCCTGACGAATGCTGTTGCGAAGCTCTTTGAGCTCGGCGACCGTCAGCCCGCGGTACTCGGTCAGCAGAACGGCGGTCGAGCCCTCGAAGTTCTTCGTGAGTTCGGCAACCGATGCGTCCTTCTGCGCCATGGCCACTCCTTGTGTGTACGAGACGCTCCACGATGGCGGGGCGCCGGCCAGAGGCATCCGCTCATCTGATCCCGCCCCGCAATGAAAAAAGCTCCGGCGCAAGCGCACGGAGCAGGATTCTCAGGAGAGATTCGGTTCGTACACCTGCGCGGGCCCCTGCACTGCAGAGCTTCGATCTTCGTTCGCTTGCGCGCACGACGATGACCGGCGGTCTTTGGCTGGGTTCCAGGTTACCGGATGCCGGAGGGTGCGGCAAATCGGGCTCAGTCGCGCGGGACGGCCGGTCCATGCGCCAGCACGACCGCGGTCGCCTCGGCTCGACCGGACACCCCCAGCTTGCGGAAGATCTTCGCCACGTGGAACTTCACGGTGTTCTCGCTGATTCCGAGGTTCGCCGCGATCTCGCGGTTGCGCTGGCCGGCGATCAGCAGGCCCAGCACCTCCGCCTCGCGAGGTCGCAGATCCCACGCGGCAGGGGTGGCGCCGAGCGCCGTGGGCGGGTCGAGCGGCATCACCACCGACATCTCCGTCCCCCAGCCGGGGGTCGCCTCGAAGGACAGCCGTCCGTTCAGGGCGACCACGCGCTGGCGGACCAGTCGCAGCTGCACGCTCTCCTCGGAGAGGTCCCCCGGTCCGTCGTCGCGCACGTTGATCAGGAGGTTGGTGCCGTCGCAGTCCCACTGCACGCGGACGCGGCTGACGTCGTGGCGATCCACTAGCGCCAGGATGGAGCCCCGCACGACCGCGCGTGCTCCGTGGGCGATCTCGCTCGGCAGAGCCCGTCCGTCGATCGGCGGCTCCACGAACTGGACGTCGATGTCGCGATAGCGCACGAGCGGGCGCAGGTCATCGCGCAGACGCTCGAACGCCGTGGTGACCGGTTCCTCGGTGAAGGTGCGCACCCGGTCGCTCGCCGTCCGCAGATGGACCATGCCCTCTGCGGCGAGCTGGGTGGCGGTCCGGCGGGCCGAGCGGTCGTCGAGGGTGGCAGAACGCAAGGCGGCCAGGAGCGATTCCAGCGTCGTGGAGTATTCGTCGGCCAGCTCCGTGAGCGCCTCCATCCGCACGCTGGAGGTAGCCCGCGCCCGCTGCAGGTAGTCCGGCGGAGCGGCATCGGCGAACTCCTGCACGCGGAGCGCGACGATGTTCCAGAGTTCGAGGACGGCGGCGTCGCTCTGGGAGTCGTCCGGCTCGGCGAGCACCAGCAGGGCGCCGTTGGTCGACAGCGCCTGGAAGGTGTCGACCTCACCGGCGATCGTGGCGATCCGTCCGCGACGGGTGTGCCCGGGTCCCAGCATCCGTCGCAGTTCGTCCAGTGCGAGGAATGAGACTCCGTCGACGAAGGATGCCGCGCCCGCGCCGCCGCGCTGGGCTCCCGCAGCGTCGGCCACGAGGTACACCAGGGCCGAGTGGGAGATCAGCGGCGTCAGGAAGAGGGAGAGACGCTGCGGGATGAGCGTCGGCGGCGCCGTGAGCACCTCGGCCACTCCGCGCAGGGTGCCCGACAGGTCCGACCGCTCGAGGCCGACCCGTTCGTCGTCGAAGGCACCACCCTGCGCTGGGCTCATATCCACACCCTACGGCGGACTACCCGTTCGGGTAGGACCAACGACTCCGAGGGAGGATCGCACGACTCGGACGGAAAGAGGAGGCTTGAAATGCGCCGGCACGAGTCGCGCGAGGAAGGACGAGGATGTCTGGGAACAGGGCGGTCGCCTATGAGGGACCCGGTGTGGTCAAGGTCATCGAGACCGACTACCCCGATTTCGAGTTGCACGACGGACCGGGCGTGAATCCGGCGAACATCGGTCGGAAGATCCCGCACGGTGCGATCCTGCGCACAGTGGCGACGAACATCTGCGGGTCGGACCAGCACATGGTGCGCGGCCGGACCACCGCGCCGGAAGGACTGGTGCTCGGGCACGAGATCACCGGTGAGGTCGTCGAGACGGGGCCGGATGTCGAATTCATCAAGGTCGGCGACATCGTCTCGGTGCCGTTCAACATCGCGTGCGGCCGCTGCCGCAACTGCAAGGAGGGCAAGACCGGCATCTGCCTGAACGTCAATCCCGACCGGCCGGGCAGCGCGTACGGCTACGTGGACATGGGCGGATGGGTCGGCGGACAGGCCGAGTACGTGCTGGTGCCATATGCGGACTGGAATCTGCTGAAATTCCCGGACCGCGACCAGGCGCTGGAGAAGATCCTCGACCTGGCGATGCTCTCCGACATCTTCCCGACCGGATTCCACGGCGCTGTCACCGCGGGGGTCGGCGTCGGCTCGACGGTGTACATCGCCGGCGCCGGACCGGTTGGCCTTGCCGCGGCTGCCGGCGCGCAGCTGCTCGGTGCGGCCGTCGTGGTCGTCGGCGACCTCAACGAGGACCGCCTGGCTCAGGCCCGCAGCTTCGGATGCGAGACCGTCAACGTCGGTGCAGGATCCGTGCCGGATCAGCTGGAGCAGCTCCTGGGCGTGCCCGAGGTGGATTCCGCGGTGGACGCCGTGGGTTTCGAGGCGCGCAGCGAGGGGCATGGCGCCCACGCGAAGGAGGCGCCGGCGACGGTGCTGAACTCGCTGATGAGCGTCACGGCCGCGGGCGGTGCGATCGGCATCCCCGGTCTGTACGTCACCGGCGATCCCGGCGCGGTCGACGATGCGGCGAAGGTCGGCTCGCTTTCGATCAGCCTCGGCACCGGCTGGGCGAAATCGCTCTCGTTCACCACCGGCCAGTGCCCGGTCATGCGGTACAACCGGCAGCTCATGATGGCGATCCTGCACGACAGGGTCCACATCGCCGACGCCGTCAACGCCAAGGCGATCACGCTCGACGAGGCACCTCAGGGTTACGCCGAGTTCGACGCGGGCGCCGCGACGAAGTATGTGCTGAACCCCAACGGCTACATCGCCGCCTGACCACCACCCACCCCGATACCACCACCACCCGCCCCGGTACCACCAACCACCCCGCTACCATCACCCACCCCGATAAGAGGAGTACGACCATGACCAGCATCACGCTCGAAGACGCCCGCCGCATCATCGCCGCCGCCGAGAAGAAGGCCACCGAGATCGGCCAGCCGATGAACATCGCCGTCGTGGACGCCGGCGGCAACCTCGTCGCCCACGTCCGCCAAGACGGCGCATGGATCGGCAGCGTCAACATCTCGATCAACAAGGCGTGGACCTCGAAGGCGTTCGACATCTCCACGAAGGATCTCGGCGACAATTCGCAGCCGGGACAGCAGTTCTTCGGCATCCAGAACACCAACGGCGGCAAGGTCGCGATCTTCGCGGGCGGCATCCCGCTGTCCCGCGACGGCGAGGTCGTCGGCGCCGTCGGCGTCAGCGGCGGTTCCGGCGAGCAGGACCACTCCGTCGCCGAAGCGGGCGTCGCCGGCTTCTGACCCGCGCTCCTCGTTTCGCGAGTGCACGGCTTGCCCGCGAGCGCACGACCTTCGTGCAGGTGCGAAGTCGTGCACTCGCAATGAGGTCGTGCACTCGTGGGCGTTCGGCACTCGCGGGTGTTCAGCACCCGCGAGTGTTCAGCACCCGCGGGCGTCACGGAGGTCGGATGCCGAAACCAGCCAACCTCGATGCGAGGGCGGCTGCTGTGACGCAGTGCTCGGAGCCCCACCGCGCGAACCGCCATTGCGTGGTTCCTCGGATCCAGTCCTCCCGGCGCTTCTCCTCGAGCAGCACGGTCTCCAGCGACACCCCCCGACGCATCGCCTCGTCGAGGTACTTGTCCTGCCCGTCGAACTCGCCGAATGCGCGGACCTCGCGCAACCCGAAGTCCACGAAGTAGTCGCCACCGGTGGGCTTCGGGACGGGCACCTGCAGCTCGGGCACCGCGAATCCCAGGCGGACCAGCTGGAGCCGGCTCACACTCTCCCCCGGCAGCTGCGCCAGGCCGTCGGCGAAGGCGGCGATCCGGCGTGCCTGCTTCACCCCGCGGGCGCCCGCAGCCGCATCGACACGACCGTGCAGGCTCCTCCGCCAGTGCGCGACGGCATCCGCGTCCCAGATCCGTCCCTGCAACGCGAATCGACGCTCGCCCGCGTCGGCGCACGCGATGGCCGCCTCGGGTCCGAGCGAGCGGATCATGTCGAAGACCGTCCGCTGGAGCGACGTGCAGCGGACGCCGTCCCGGACCACGATGTCGCTGTCGGGGAGCGGCTCCAGATGCCGAAGCACATCTCGCCCGCTCGAGACGCGCGTCGGGTACTCGGTCGTGAGGTGCACGCGCGTCGGACGATACCGGTACAGCGGCAACCCCCACAGCACCCCGGCCGACGCATAGGAGGCTACCGCGCCGTTCGCAGCGTCTCTCGAGACGGCGATCACGTGCGCGAGATGCCGACCCTCGGGCCACAGGTCGGCGACGTCGTCGGCATCCATGAACCAGCCACGGCGAACGGCGACCAACCGCCCCGCGCGTCGCGCGGCGTCGATCGCGCGTTCGGTCCAGCCGCTCTCGCGGAGCATCCGCCGCGACCGGATCAGCGGATCGAGGTCTGACACGGTGACGACGCGGCGCATGCCCCAGCATCCGGCGCTGGGGTTCCTGCAGTGCCGCGCGCTTCCCTCTTCGTGGACATCTCCCCACCCACTCGCCCTGGGGAGGAGCCGTCGAATCCACCAATGCGCGACTTGCCGCCGAGAGCATGGCGTCGATACGGCCGCCGTGCCGTGCACTCGCGGAGAAGCCGTCCGCTCGCGCGCTGGCAGCGGCTCGCCGGCGGGGCATGTCGCGGGTGGGGGATGTCGCGCCGCGGGGTTAGCCTCGAATCGTGACCCCCGAACTCGCCGCCCGCATCGTCGCGGACTCCCGCGACCGCGTCGCGTGGGTGCGGGCGCGCTCCCGCGGGATCACCGCGACCGACGTCGCGACCCTGACGTCCGCGAACGCGATCGCCAAGGCCGCCGACGCCAAGCTGATGGGCTCGGGGTTCTCCGGGAACGCCTACACGCAGCACGGCCGAGTCCGCGAGCCGGAGATCGCCCGCTGGGTGGCGGCGACGCACGGCATCCTGCCTTCGAGCGCCCTTTTCCACGCGGTCATCGAGAAGCGGCATCTCGCCACACCCGATGGTGTCGTGGTCGACGCGTCCGGCCGCGTCATCCTGTGCGAGATCAAGACCACCAACAAGTCGTGGCGCAGCATTCCGCGGTCGTATCTGCGGCAGGTCTGGTGGCAGCAGCACGTCCTCGGCGCGGAGCGGACCCTCGTCGCGTGGGAGCAGCACGACGCGTTCGTGCCGGTCGGCGATGAGCCACGGTGCGCCTGGGTCGATCGCGACGACGCCGAGATCGGCAAGCTCGTCGGTCTCGCGACAGCCCTGATCGACGAGCTTCACCGACGCACGACCGCGCGGCCTGCGCAGTCCGAACAGCGGATGCCGCCGCCCGTCGCCCCACGTCAGCCCTTCCGCGCACTGGCACTGGCCGACTGAGGCGCAGGGTCACCCGTGACCACGCTCACGATCGACGGTTCGGCGGTCGAGGGCATCGACTCGTTCTACGACGAGATCAACCGGGTGTTCATGGTCGGCGAGGACTGGCAGCTCGGGCCGAGCCTGGACGCGCTGAACGATCTGCTGTACGGCGGCTACGGAACGCTCGGTGCGCTCGAGGCCGGGGAATCCGTGCGCGTCCGCTGGCGCCATTCCGCCCACAGCCGCGCCGCGCTCGGCGCGCAGGCGACAGCCGGGTACTACCGCGAGAAGCTGCGCCGGCCCGACCTGTTCCGCACGGACCATTTCGCCCGGCTGTTGGCCGACCTCGAGGCGGGGGCCGGGCCGACGTACTTCGACATCGTGCTGGACGTCTTCGCCCAGCATCCGCGGATCGAACTCGATTTGGATTGATGTCGCGGGAATTGTTGACAAGGATCAACGGTTATTCATATAGTTGACTTCGATCAACTGTTGACCCGCGTCAACATCCTCGCGCCGCCGTCGCCGCCGGTCTCAATCGCATCCGCTCTGTTCCGAAGGTTCTCCATGTCAACTCCTTCCTCCACGCCCGAGGATCTCGTCAAGCCCAAGATGACCCAGCGTCAGGTGCTCGAGGCGCTGTCCGGTCTGCTCCTGGGCATGTTCGTCTCGATGCTCGCCTCGACCGTCGTCTCGACGTCGCTGCCCGTCATCATCCACGACCTGAACGGCGACCAGACCGCCTTCACATGGGTTGTCACCGCGACGCTGCTGACCACCGCGATCTCGACCCCCATCTGGGGCAAGCTCGCCGACCTGGTCAACCGCAAGCTGCTGTTCCAGCTGGCCATCGTGATCTTCGTCCTCGCGACGGCCGCCGCCGGCTTCTCGCAGGACACCACGACCCTCATCGCGTTCCGCGCCGTGCAGGGCATCGGCGCCGGCGGCCTGGCCGCCCTCAGCCAGGTGCTCATGGCCGACATCATCAGCCCGCGCGAGCGCGGCCGCTATATGGGTCTGTTCGGCGCCGTGATGGCCGTCGCGACCGTCGGCGGACCGCTGCTGGGCGGTGTGATCACCGACACCCTCGGCTGGCGCTGGAACTTCTATGTCGCACTGCCCTTCGCCATCGCCGCGCTGATCATCATTCAGCGCACCCTGCACGTCCCTGCGCACGCGAAGCGCAAGGTGAGCATTGACTATCTCGGCATCGTCCTGCTGTCGGCCGCCGTCTCGTCCCTGCTCATCTGGGTCAGCCTGGCCGGCGACAGCTTCGAGTGGTGGAGCCTGCAGACCGTGCTGATGGTCGGCGGCGCCGCACTGGCGACGCTGCTGTTCATCGTCGTCGAGCTGCGCGTCAAGGAGCCGCTCATTCCGCTGTCCACCTTCCGCAACCTGACCTTCACCCTCGCCGTGATCGCCTCGATCGCCACCGGCATCGCCATGTTCGGCGCGTCGGTGTTCCTCAGTCAGTTCATGCAGCTGGCCCGCGGCGCCACGCCGACCGAAGCCGGCGTGATGACGATCCCGATGATCGCCGGACTCCTCCTCGCCTCCATCGGCGTCGGCGCGCTCATTACGAAGTTCGGCCGCTGGAAGCCGTTCCTGATCGTGGGCGGTGTGCTCCTGATCGCCGGCTCCTTCCTGCTGTCGACGATCCACTACGACACCAACTTCGCCCTGGTTTCGCTCTACATGTTCTTGCTGGGTGCCGGCGTCGGCATGACGATGCAGAACCTGGTCCTGGTCGTGCAGAACACCACCGAACCGTCGAAGATCGGCGTCGCAAGCTCCGGAGTCACCTTCTTCCGCAGCCTCGGCGGCACCATCGGCGTGTCGGTGATGGGCGCGGCGCTGGCCACGAAGGTCACCGAGCTGATCGCGGAGCGCAGGGACGACTTGGGCGCTGCCCTGGCCAGCCTCGGCACCGAGGCGCAGAAGTGGACCGACCAGCTCTCTTCCGGCACGATCCCGCAGGTCTCGGCGATGCCGCAGGCGCTTCGTGTGGTGTTCGAAGACATCTACGCGCAGGGAATCTCGCACTCCTTCCTGATCGCGGTGCCGTTCGCGATCCTCAGCCTGATCGCGATCGTCTTCCTGCCGAACAAGCCGCTGACGAGGATGACCACCAGCGAGCGGCTGCACGCCGCCGAGGCCGACTTCGCGACGGTGTCGGTCCCCGAGGCGATGGAATCGCTGAGCGCGACGGGCGCGATCCCGACGACGGATGCCGCACCCGCCGAGTCCCGCAAGACCACCGAGTCGGATCGTTAGGCTCGGATCATGCCGGCAAGCGAGAACCTCGAGGCGCGCACCACCGCGGTGCGCGCCCTCGAGGCCGAGTTCGGGGAGCTGATCACGCGATTCCGCCGTATCATCGGCGAGAACGCCGATCGGCTGAGCCCCGGCATGCTCCCAGGGGCATACAAGGTGTTCACGACCATCGTGCGTCGCGAGAGCATCACGCTGTCCTCGCTCGCCGAGAGCCTGATGATGGACAAAGGGCAGATCAGCCGGACCGTCCGCTACCTCGAGGATCTCGGTTTCATCCAGCGCACCCCTGACCCCGAAGACGGCAGGTCGAGCCTGCTGTCCCCGACTGCGCTCGGACTCGAACGACTCGACGCCGCTCGCACACCGCAGGAGCGTACGCTCCTGCACACCCTCGCCGAATGGTCGGTCGACGACATCCAGAATCTGACCCAGTTGCTGCACGCGCTCTCATCCGGCACCACGCCCGCAGTCGCGCCGGAGCCGACGACAAGCGCTGCCCGCTGACGCGCGCACGCGAGTGCACGGCCTGACCGCGAGTGCACGGCCTGACCGCGAGTGCACGGCCTGGCGGCCGTGTGCAGGCCGTGCACTCGGCGCGACGCCGCTGACCAGCGCTGTCCGCTGACGCGCTACTTGGTGGAGAAGGCGGCGTCGAACGCGGCGTCGGGCGGCGTGATCGCTGCGAGCTTGCGGACGTAGGCGAGGGCTTCGGGGGCGCCGATGAGGCGGTCCATGCCGGCGTCCTCCCACTCCACACTGGTGGGTCCGGTGTAGCCGATCGCATTCAGCGCGCGGAACAGCGGCTCCCACCGCACCTGGCCGTGTCCGGTCGAGACGAACGTCCACCCGCGCCGCGGGTCGGCCCAGGGCCGGTGCGACCCGAGCACCCCGTTGCGGCCGTCCAGGTTGGTGATCGATTCCTTCACGTGCACGTGGAAGATGTGCTCGGCGAAATCCAACGCGAACGCGACGTAGTCCAGCTGCTGCCACACGAAATGCGACGGGTCCAGGTTGAACCCGAAGCTCTTCCGGTGCCCGATCGCCTCGAGCGTGTCCTTCGCGGACCAGTAGTCGTACGCGATCTCGGACGGATGCACCTCGAGCGCGAACCGAACCCCGACCTCCTCGAACACATCCAGGATCGGGTTCCAGCGGTCGGCGAAGTCCTGATACCCGCGGGCGAGGAACTCGTCCGACGCCGGCGGGAACATCGCCACCGCCTTCCAGATCGACGACCCGGTGAAGCCGACGACCGTCTTCACGCCGAGCTTCGCGGCGAACCGCGCCGTGTTCTTCATGTCCTCCGCGGCGCGCCGGCGCACGCCCTCGGGGTCACCGTCGCCCCACACCCGGTCGGACAGGATGTCGCGATGCCGCTCATCGATCGGGTCATCGCACACCGCCTGACCGGTGAGGTGGTTCGAGATCGTGTAGACCTTCAGCCCGTTGCGCTCCAGGATGTCCAGCCTCGACTGCACGTACTCCGCATCGTCCCAGCGCGACACGTCGAGGTGGTCGCCCCAGCACGCGATCTCCAAACCGTCATACCCCCAGTCGCCGGCCAGGCGCGCGACCTCCTCGAACGGCAGATCGGCCCACTGACCGGTGAACAGAGTGATCGGACGCGCCATCGCTCCCTCTTCCTTCGTCATGAATCGGATGCCGGTCTCAGCCGGTCGTGGTCACCCATGTGCTGCCGGCGGCCGAGCTCCGCTCGACGGCGTCCAGCACGCGTTGCACGTGCAATCCGTCGGCGAAGGAGGGCCGCGGCTGCGTGCCGTCGGCGATGGCCGTCACGAAGTCGCGCACCTGGTGGCTGAAGCCGTGCTCGTAGCCGAGCATGTGGCCGGTCGGCCACCACGCGTCGAGGTAGGGGTGGTCGTGCTCGGTCACCAGGATGCGACGGAAGCCCTGCTCCAGCGCACCCTGGGTCGCGTCGTAGTACTCCAGTTCGTTCAGTCGCTCCAGGTCGAAGGCGAGCGCGCCGCTCGAGCCGGAGATCTCGATCCGCAGCGCGTTCTTGCGACCCGTCCGGAAGCGCGTCGCCTCGAACGATGCGAGCGCGCCGGAATTCAGCCGGCCGGAGAACAGGGCGATGTCATCGACCGTCACCGCTCCGCGCCCCTCGCCCGCGGTGCCGGACAGGCCAGACCCGGAACCGAGCACCGGCCGCTCCTTCACGATCGTCTCGATGATCCCCGAGACGCTGTCCACGCTCTGGCCGGTGATGTACTCCACCAGGTCGATCGCGTGCGCGCCGATGTCGCCGAGCGCACCCGAGCCGGCCTGCTCCTTCTTCATGCGCCACGTCAGCGGCGCCTCGGCATCGGCGAGCCAGTCCTGCAGATACTCCGCGCGCACCTGACGGATCTCACCGATCCGGCCCGCCGCGACCAGATCGCGGGCGAACGTCGTCGCAGGCACCCGCCGGTAGGTGAAGCCGACCATCGATCGGCTCCCCAGCGTGGCTGCATGGGTCGCGGCATCCGCCATCGCCTCCGCCTCCGCCACGGTGTTGGCCAACGGCTTCTCGCACAGCACGTGCTTGCCGGCCTCCAGCGCGGCGATGGCGATCTCGGCATGCGTGTCGCCGGGAGTCACGATGTCGATGACGTCGATGTCGTCGCGCGCGATGACCGCCCGCCAGTCGGTCGCCGTCTCCGCCCATCCCCACTTCTCTGCCGCCGCAACGGTCGAATCGAGTGACCGGCCCACCAGCACCTGCATCGCCGGCTCGAGGGGCAGATCGAAGAAGCGCGGCGCGACGCGCCAGCCCTGGGAGTGCGCGGCGCCCATGAAACCGTGACCGATCATGGCGACGCGAAGCTTTTCGCTCAACGCGGTGTCCTTCCTGGAGGGATGGGTCGGGGCGCCCGCCTGTGCCGGCGGGCGCCCCGACCTGTGTGCTGCCTACTCGAACGAGAGGTCGATGTACTGGTCGACGTTCTCCTTCGTGACGACGGGCGCGTCCAGCACGATGCGGTTCGGGATGGTCGGCGTGATGAGATCGCTCATCGTCTTGCCCTGGGCGATGAGGCGGGCCAGCGCGACCCCGTCGGCAGCCTGGGTCGACGGGTAGATGACCGTCGCCTTCAGCACCGAGTCGTCGGCCTGGATGGCCTCCATCGCGCTGCGGCTACCGGCGCCGCCCATCATGAAGAACTCGTCGCGCCCCGCAGCGGCGATGGCCGCGAGGACACCGATGCCCTGGTCGTCGTCGTGGTTCCACAGCGCGTCGATCTTCGGGTTGGCCGCAAGGAGCTGCGATGCAGCCGCCTCGCCGCCGGCGACGGTGAAGTCGGCTGCGACGCGTGCGGTGACATCCAGTCCGCAGTCCTCGAGGGCGTCGGCGAAGCCCTGCGAGCGATCCTGCGTCAGCGGGAGCGAGTCGATGCCGGCGATCTCGGCGACGACCGCGTCGGGCGTGTCGCCGAGCTGCTCGCAGATGTAGGTGCCGGCGCTGACGCCCATGCCGTAGTTGTCGCCGAGCACCGTGGTGCGCGCGGCGAAGGGGCTCGAGAATTCACGGTCGACGTTGATCACGGGGATCCCCGCCTCCATCGCCTGGATGGCGATCTCCGTCAGCGCGGCTCCGTCGGTCGGCAGCAGCACGATGGCGTCCACACCCTCGTTGATGAACGTCTCGACGGCGGCGATCTGGGCGATCGGGTCGTTCGTGCCCTCGGCGACCTTCAATTCGACATCGTCGAAGCTCTCGGCGGCCGCGATGGCGCCGGAGTTGATCGCACCGAGCCAGCCGTGGTCGGCCGCAGGTCCGGAGAATCCGATGACGACCGTCTCACCGGAGGCGACGTTCTCCTCGTCACTGGTGCCCTGGTCGACGACGCTTCCCTCGTCGGCCCCAGAGCCGGTGCACCCGGCCAGAAGTCCGATGGCTGCCAGAACCGCGGTCCCGGTCAGAACCAGTCGCGTGCGCGCCTTCAGATGTGAGCGCATAGTTTCCTCCTCCTTGAATGTGATGCAGCGGCGCCAACGGGCTGCATCGAGAGGAAGTGCTGCTCATCGATCGTCCACGCTGACGAGGATCAACGTAACAGAAGTGCTATTCGATGTGTCATCTTTTGTTTTCGAATCGGCGTAAGTGTCCAAAGCGTTATCTTCACGCGGAGAGCGGATGCTGCGCGGCATCCCACCTCGGCCGACCGACCTTTCGTTCGCATAACGGGTGCCTGCGAACATCGCACCGTCGTGTTATGTTCGGCGCGTGATCAAAGATGACCATTCCCCGGCATTACTGCGGATGCGCGGCGTCACCAAGGCGTTCGCCGGCGTCCGCGCCCTCCGCGGTGTCGATCTGGAAGTCCTTCCCGGTGAGGTGCACTGCGTCCTCGGCCAGAACGGTGCCGGCAAGTCCACGTTGATCAAGGTCCTGGCCGGCGTGCACCGCCCCGACGAGGGCGAGATCACCTGGCAGGGCGAGGACGTCGAGATCCCGACACCCGAAGCGGCCATCGAGCTCGGCATCGCCACCATGTACCAGGAGCTCGATGTTGTGGACGGCCTCACGATCGCCGAGAACATCTTCCTCGGCCACGAGATCGCACGCGGCGGGTTCACCCGGCGCTCGGAGGCGGCCCGTCGAACACGCGAGATCCTAGCTCGACTGGGACACCCGAACCTTTCGCCCAACGCCGATGTCGGCCAGCTCAGCGCCGCGAACAAGCAGATCGTGAGCATGGCGCGCGCGCTGTCCCACGACATCAAGCTCATCATCATGGACGAGCCGTCCGCGGTCCTGGACAGCGAAGAGGTCAAGAACCTCTTCCACGTCGTCCACCAACTCACCGGAGCCGGAATCGCCGTGGTCTACATCACGCACCGCCTCGAGGAGATCCGCCAGATCGGCGATCGCATCACCGTTCTCAAGGACGGCCGTTCCACCGCCGTCGGGCTGCCCGGCGCCGACACGCCCACCGCTGAGCTCATCCGGCTCATGACCGGCCGAGACGTCGCGAACGTCTTCCCGCCGGCCGTACCGGTGCCCGCCGAATCACCGACGGTGCTCGAGGTGGACGGTCTCGCATTGGCGGGTGTCTTCGAGGACGTGTCGTTCTCGGTGCGCGCGGGCGAAGTCGTCGGTCTCGCCGGCCTGGTCGGTTCCGGACGATCCGAGATCCTCGAGACGGTGTACGGCGCCCGCAAGGCGACGGCCGGAACGGTGAAGATCGCGGGATCCGCGCTCCGCCGCGGTTCGGTCGTCGACGCCGTGCGCGCGGGCATCGGCCTCTCGCCCGAGGAGCGCAAGAGCCAGGGGCTGATCCTCGACGAGCCGATCTACGTGAACGTCACGCTCTCGTCCGTGTCGCGATTCGCCCGAGCCGGGTTCCTCGACGAACGCGCGGAGCGGAAAGTCACCCGAGAGCAGATCGACGCGCTCGAGCTGCGTCCCGCCGACCCGGATCGCGCCGCCATCACCCTCTCCGGCGGGAACCAGCAGAAGATCCTGCTGGCGCGGTGGCTCGTCCACGGCACCCGCGTGCTGCTGCTCGATGAGCCGACCCGCGGCGTCGACGTCGGCGCGCGCGCCGAGATCTACGCGCTCATCCGTCGCCTCGCCGCGGCGGGCAACGCGGTCGTCATCGTCTCCAGCGAGATCGAAGAGGTCCTGGGTCTCGCAGACACCGTGCTCGTCGTCTCCGACGGCCGGATCCTCCAGACCCTCCCCGCCGCCCAGATCGACGAGCACGGCGTGCTCGACCTCGTCATGAAAGGAACTGCCGCGTGAGCGACCAGACTCCGTCCCAGGCCGTCACCGTCGACGCGACCACAGCCCCCGCCGAGGCCGGCAGGTCCGGCTTCCAGCGGTTCATGTCCGGCTCGGTCGGCAGGAACCTGGGGCTGGTGGTCGCCCTCCTGATCCTCGTGATCGTCGGCGCCGTCACCGCATCGGACACCTTCCTGAGCGTCAGCAACATCCTGACGATCCTGCGTCAGGCATCCATCATCGGCGTCATCAGCATCGGGATGACGCTCGTCATCATCGCCGGCGGCATCGACCTCTCCGTCGGCTCCGTCATGGGACTTGCCTCCGTCGTCGCGGCGCTCGCCGCCGTGCAGGACCTCGCCGATCAGCTGCACTGGATCGTGATGGTGATCATCGCCCTTGCCGTGGGCCTGGGTGCCGGCCTGATCAACGGCGTGGTGATCGCGTACGGGAAAGTTGTCGCCTTCATGGCGACCCTGGCCATGCTGGTGGCCGCACGCGGCCTCGCCGAGATCCTCGCCGAACGACGCACGCTGCAGGTCGGCGACCGCGCATTCATCGAGTTCATGAACCTCGACTTCATCGGCGTGGACATCCTCATCTGGATCTTCGCGATCGTCGCTGCGGCGGGATGGGTGCTGCTGAACCGCACCACCTTCGGGCGGCGGACGGTCGCCATCGGCGGCAACCGCGAAGCCGCGCGCCTGGCCGGCATCAACGTGCGCCGCCACACGATGTGGCTGTACGCCCTGGCCGGACTCTCCGCCGGAATCGCCGCCGTCATGATCCTCGGCCGAACGACTGCGGGCAGCTCGACGAACGGGCAGCTGTACGAGCTGGATGCGATCGCGGCGGTGGTCGTCGGCGGCACGCTGCTCGTCGGCGGGCGCGGCACGATCACCGGCACCGTGTTCGGTGTGCTGATCTTCGCGACCCTGACCAACGTCTTCGTGCAGAACAACCTGTCCTCATCGGTGCAGGCGGTCGTCAAGGGCGTCATCATCGTGATCGCCGTGCTGCTGCAGCAGCGGTTCGCCAAGCCGACCGGCCGCGCGACGTAGGAGAATCTCCTTCGATGTCCTTGGATTCGCAGACTGTCACCAGCGGCGTCAGCCAGCTCTTCCAGCTGCTGCGCGACGGCGTTCCGCGGACGCGAGCGGAGCTTGCGAAGTCGACCGGGCTCGCCCGCTCCACGATCGCCGCACGGGTCGACGAGCTGATGCGCATGGGCCTGATCACCCCCGTCGCCGACGCGGTGTCCACCGGAGGCCGTCCGCCCTCGCAGTTCGCGCTCAACCCCGCAGCCAAGGTCGTGATCGCCGCTGACATCGGAGCCTCGCACGCCACCGTGGCGATCACGGATCTCACCGGCGGGATCCTCGCCGAGCACTCCGAGCCGCTGGATGTCGCACTCGGGCCCGTGCCCGTCCTCACCTGGCTCGTCGAGGGCGCCACCATGCTGCTGGAGCGGGTGGGCCGCGACCAGACCCACGTCGCCGCCATCGGCATCGGCGTTCCCGGACCCGTCGAGCACTCCACGGGGCAGCCGGTCAATCCGCCGATCATGCCGGGGTGGGATCGGTTCGACATCCCGTTGTGGATGCACCAGCACCTGGATGTGCCGGTCCTCGTCGACAACGACGTGAACATCATGGCGCTCGGCGAGCGCGCCGTGGCATGGCCGGCCGTCGAACACCTCATGTTCGTCAAGATCGCGACCGGCATCGGGGCCGGGCTGATCTCGGGCGGCGCTCTCCAGCGCGGTGCGCAGGGCGTGGCCGGAGATCTCGGCCACGTGCAGGTCGCGCGCGGGGCGAATGTACCGTGCACCTGCGGCAACCGGGGCTGCCTCGAGGCGCTCGCATCGGGTCCGGCCATCGCCCGCGGTCTGCGCGAGCAGGGCGTCGATGCACACACCGGCGGTGACGTGATCGACCTGGTCAAGCGCGGCAACATCGAGGCGATTCAGGCGGTCCGCCAGGCAGGCCGCGACATCGGAGAGGTGCTCACCACGTGCGTGAGCCTGGTGAACCCGTCCGTCATCGCGATCGGCGGTTCGATGGCCCGGGTCGGCGAGCACCTGATCGCCGGCGTCCGCGAGGTCGTCTACACGCGCTCCACCCCGTTGGCCACCGAGCACCTGTCGATCGTGCAGTCGCTGACTGCAGAGCGAGCCGGCGTCCTGGGTGCCAGCGTGCTGGCCGTCGAGCACGCCCTGTCGCCGGAGGCGCTGGCCAGCGGTTTCACCCGTTAGACGATTTCAGCGGATGCCGCACCCCCACCGACTTCGTATTCCTCGAAGTCGTACTCCTGGAACACAGTCACTTCGGGAACCCATCGGTCGCGGACGAATCCGACGTGGATCGGGTGCGAGTCGTACGCGGCGAAGGCTGCCGAGTCCGAGAAGGTCATGGCGAACTGGAAGTCCAGATCGCTCTTGGGACTGACCTGCCGCTGCACGGTGAACTCGTACACGCCGGGAATCGAGGTGAGCAGATCGCGTCCCTCCGCGAGGAAGGCGGCCTCCTGCGCACTGCCGGAGGGGTGACGCAGGGAGAAGACGACGGTGTGCCTGATCATGCTTCAAGCTTGCCATCCGCGGGGCCCGAGCCGTCGCCGCGGGCGTAGCGGCATGGTGACATCGACGTAACACGGGCGAGACAATGCCGCGGTTGACTGTACGCATCGAGGCAACGAGTGCTGCCACCGTCGACACGCACCGAGAAAGGCGACCGATGAGATTCCGGCCGCTGCGGTCAGCAACCGCTCCAGATCCCGCCGTCCCCGTGATGGCCGACCCGCCAGAGACGATGCGCGCTGTCGTCATCGACCGGACAGGCACGGTGGATGTGCTGCACGAGCAGAGCGTGCCGGTTCCCGCTCCGGTGCTCAGCGAGCTGCTCATCCGCATCGTGGCCGCGGGGGTGAACCCGATCGACGCGAAGACCCGATCCGGTGCCGGCGTATCAGGCGCGATCGCGTCCTACCCTGCGACGCTCGGCTTCGATTTCAGCGGCATCGTGATCCGGACCCCGTACGAGTCGCACCCGCTGCAGCCCGGCACCGAGGTCTTCGGCATGGCGCCGTTCCCGCGCTCCGGCGGCACCTACGCCGAGTACGCGGTCGTGCCGACGCTCTCCGTCGCGCGCAAGCCTTCGTCCCTCTCACACGTGGAGGCAGCGGGCGTCCCGCTGGCCGCCCTGACCGCGTGGGGGCTGGTCGTCGAAACGGCGCACGCCCATGAGGGTCAGCGCATCCTCATCCATGCCGGCAGCGGTGGCGTGGGCCATTTCGCCGTTCAATTCGCCGCCTATTTCGGCGCGCATGTGACGGCGACAGGTTCGCAGCGCAACGCCTCCTGGCTTCGCGAGCTCGGCGCATCCGTCGTGATCGATCGTGAGACGACGCGCTTCGAGGACGCCTGTGCCGAGGTCGACGTCGTGATCGACCTGGTGGGCAACGTTCACGACGAGACTGGCACGCGATCGTTGTCGGTCCTGCGACCTGGGGGCCTGTACGTGCTCGTGCCCACGGGCTCCTGGCCGGGGTACGCGGAGGCGGCCGACGCTGCCGGGGTCCGCGTGACCAGTTTCAAGGTCATCCCCGACGGAAGCGCCCTGGCGACCGTGGGGCGGCTGCTGGACTCCGGTGCCGTGCAGGTCTACATCGACCGCGTGTTCGATCTCGAGGACGCCGCCGCCGCACACACCGAGCTCGAGCGCGGGCACACCCGCGGCAAGATCGTCCTGCGCGTCAGCGACGACTGACCGCGAGCAGGCGTCGGCCGTCGGCGACGATCTCTTCGGCGATCGCGTCCAGGAGCGGGGAACGCAGGTTCCACTGCTGCCAGTACAGCGGGACGTCGATGTGCATGCCGCCGATCGGGACCAGGTCGCCTGATGCCAGCGCGTGGCTCGACTGGAACCGGGGCAGGAGAGCCCACCCGAGCCCGAGACGCACGGCGGTCGCGAAGTCGTTGGACGCGGGGACGAGATGCCGCGGCGGCATCAAGGGGTCGGCACCGGCGCTGCGCAGCCACTCGGTCTGCAGATCGTCGCGGCGGTCGAAGTCGACCAGCGGCGCGACGTCGAGCTCCGCGACCGTCGCCCCGTCGGCCAGCCATCGCGATGCGAACGCGGGCGTGGCGACCGCCTCGTAGCGCATGGCACCGAGCGGGCTCACCCGGCACCCGGCGACCGGAGCCGCGCGCGAGGTCACGGCGCCCATGACCGTGCCCGATTCGAGCAGCGCGGCCGTGAAGTCCTGATCGTCGCGGTGCAGTTCGAAGACGACCGGATGCTGCGCCGACAGCCGCGCGAGCGGCTCGAGGAACCAGGTGGCCAGCGAGTCCGCGTTGACGGCGAGCGGCACGCTGGTGCGTCTGCCGGCGCCCTGACCGCCGTCGTCGGCTCCGAGCGCACTCAGCGTGTCGTGCTCGAGGAGCGCCACCTGACGGGCCATCCGCACGATCGCCGCACCGGCATCGGTCGCGCGTGCGGGTTTGGACCGGATCAGGACGACCCTGCCGAGCTGCTCCTCCAGCGTCTTGATCCGCTGGCTCACCGCTGACGGGGTGATCTGAAGCGCACGGGCGGCGGCATCCAGCGTGCCGCCGTCCAGCACTGCCGCCAGCGTCTCGGCGAGTTCGACGGGAATTTTCATCGTAAGCAACTCTAATGGTGCTGAAGTATCATCAGCTGGACTGATCATCAGCGCGGACCTACCGTCGGAAGCATGCTCTCCCCCGTCCTCGCCGGTCTCGGCCTCGGTCTGTCGCTGATCATCGCCATCGGCGCCCAGAATCTGTTCGTGCTGCGTCAGGCCATCCGTCGCGAGCACGTCCTGTTGATCGCGACCATCTGCGCCGTCTCAGATGCGGTGCTCATCGCACTGGGCGTGTCGGGAGTCGGCCTCGTCCTGTCCGCGGTCCCGTGGCTCATCGACGTCGTACGGTGGACCGGTGCAGCGTTCCTGATCGCCTATGGACTGCTCGCCGCCCGGCGAGCGTGGCGACCGAAGGGCGAGAGTCTGGCGGTCTCGGAGAGCGCACGTCCGGCCGCCGATGCTCCCGCGCTCCACGCATCAGACGAGGCGCGGCGCCCCGCGGCATCCCATGTGTCGACCGCCGCGCGAGCCTCGACCCGCGTGCTTCCCCTGGTCCTGACGTGCCTCGCGCTCACGTGGCTGAACCCGCACGTGTACCTGGACACCGTCTTCCTGCTGGGGACGGTCGCCAACACGCACGGCGATGATCGCTGGCTGTTCGCCGCCGGAGCGATGATCGGCAGCGTGGTGTGGTTCTTCTCCCTCGCCGTCGGCGCGCGGCACCTCGGCCGATGGCTCGGCACGCCGCGCGCATGGCGCATCTTGGACGCGGTGATCGCCGTGGTGATGATCGCGCTGGGCATCTCACTCGTCCTTCCGCACTGACTCAGCGGTCGATCTGGTCTTTCCGGGCGGTGACCAGAGCGCGTACGACGGCGTCGGGAAGCGGATGCTGCGGCTGGAAGCGCACCGTTCCTTTGTCCAGCCCCGACGCTTCGACCGCTGCGACGTCTGCGGCCACGGCGCTGACCGCCTCCGGACTGAACGGGTACACCCCGATGTGCTTCGCGGTGCGCTTCACCGACAGGAGCGGCTTTCCTCGGTAGACCAGCGCGGGCATGCCGTAGCCGGTGCCCTGTTCGGCGTCCGGCACGACCTCACGCGCGATCGCGTAGATGCGCGCGATCGGCCCGCGGTCGCCGGGCTCGAGTCCGGCGAGATAGTCATCGACGGTTCCCATGCGGCCGATTCTGGCATCGCCCGCTCGCCGTCGCACCTGCCCTCGGGCACGATGGTGTCATGAAGCGCGTGCGGGTGATCGTCAGCGGCGGTGTCCAGGGGGTCGGCTACCGCTATACGATGCGGATGATCGCAATCGATACCGGGGTCGCCGGATGGGTGCGCAATCGCGGTGACGGAACCGTCGAGGCCGAGATCGAGGGCACACCGGGGCAGATCGACGAGGTCCTGGCCTGGATGGCCGAGGGCCCGCCGGGCTCCCGCGTGGATGCGGCGACGGTGACGGATGCCGCGCCCACCGGCGCCACCGGTTTCGAGGTGCGCGGAACCGCCTGATCACATATGGGGAGAGACGACGAAGGGGTCCCGCCCGCAGGCGGAACCCCTTCGGATGATCCGAGGATCAGAGCGCGTTGACATCCAGCGGGATGCCGGGGCCGAACGTCGTCGACACCGCACCCTTCTGGATGTAGCGGCCCTTGGAGCTGGACGGCTTCAGACGGATGACCTCTTCGAGGGCCGCCTTGATGTTCTCGTCGAGCTGCTCGGCCGAGAACGACGCCTTGCCGACCACGAAGTGGACGTTGGCGTGCTTGTCCACGCGGAACTCGATCTTTCCGCCCTTGATCTCCTCGACGGCCTTGGCCGGGTTGGGGGTCACGGTGCCGGTCTTCGGGTTCGGCATCAGACCACGGGGGCCCAGCACCTTTCCGAGACGACCGACCTGGCCCATGAGCTCCGGGGTCGAGACGGCGGCGTCGAACGACGTGTAGCCGCCGGCGACCTTCTCGATGAGCTCGGCGCCACCGACCTCATCAGCACCCGCGGCCAGTGCGGCCTCGGCGGCCGGACCGGTCGCGAACACGATGACGCGGGCGGTCTTGCCGGTGCCGTGGGGCAGGATGACGGTGCCGCGCACCATCTGGTCGGCCTTGCGGGGGTCGACGGCGAGCTTCAGCGCGACCTCGACGGTCGAGTCGAACTTCGCCGAACCGGTCTCCTTCGCGAGCGAGACAGCCTCGGTCGGGGTGTAGAACGTGTCAGCCGCGATCTTCGCAGCGGCAGCCTGATATGCCTTGGACTTGGTAGCCATGTTCGTTGTTCCCCTCAGCCCTCGACCGTGATGCCCATGGAACGGGCGGTGCCGGCGATGATCTTCGCAGCGGCTTCGATGTCGTTCGCGTTCAGGTCGGGCTGCTTGGTCTCGGCGATCTCGCGCACCTGCGCCGCGGTGAGCTTGCCCACCTTGGTCGTGTGCGGGGTCGGCGAGCCCTTGGCCAGGCCCGCGGCCTTCTTGATCAGCTCAGCCGCCGGCGGCGTCTTGAGGATGAACGTGAAGCTGCGGTCCTCGTAGACGGTGATCTCGACGGGGATGACGTTGCCGCGCTGCGCCTCGGTGGCCGCGTTGTACGCCTTGCAGAACTCCATGATGTTGACGCCGTGCTGACCGAGCGCGGGCCCGATCGGCGGCGCCGGGTTGGCAGCGCCGGCCTTGATCTGGAGCTTGATCAGGCCGGTCACCTTCTTCTTGGGTGCCATTTCCTTGTCCTCTCATCGAGCGACACTTCGACCGGCTCAGTAGCCCGAGTGAAGTGGAGCTCTCCCGCGGACCCGGCATCTCCGGATCGCGGTTCGTCCGCACGCGCACGAAAGCGCACACAAACCAATCAAGTCTACCTCAGACCCGCGTGCCTCGAAGACCTGCGCGCAGGCCGGACTTGTCGATCTTGCCGACCGAGTTCTTCGGGATCTCCTCGACGATGTGGATGGCGGCCGGCCGCTTGAACGGTGCGAGGATGCCGACGAGGTGGTGCGACAAATCGTGAGCCGGGACCTCGGCGCCCGGGCGCAGGACCACGAACGCGACGGGGACCTCGCCGAAGACCTCATGCGGTCCGCCGACCACCGCCACCTCGTGGACGTCCGGGTGCGAGTAGAACGCGTTCTCGATCTCCTTGGGATAGATGTTCTCGCCGCCGCGGATGATCATGTCCTTGATCCGGTCGACGATCTGAAGGTAGCCGTCCTCGTCGAACCGGCCGATGTCGCCGGTGTGCAGCCACCCGTCGACCAGGGAGCGCGCCGTCTCGTCCGGTCGCCCGAGATACCCGGCCATGATGACAGGTCCGGCGATCACGACTTCGCCGCGGTCGCCGTCCGGCACCGGGTTCCCAGCCTCGTCGACCACGGCGACGCGCTGACCGGGCAGCGGCAGCCCGACGGTGCCCGGCTTGCGCGCACCGCGCAGCGGATTGATGGTCGATGCCGTCGTCGTCTCGGACAACCCGTACCCCTCGACGAGCACGACGCCGAACCGCTCCTCGAAGCGGCGGATCGCTTCGGCGGGCATCGGCGCCGCGCCGCATACGGCGAACCGCAGCGAGGATGTGTCGGGACGCACGTCCTCGGCAAGGGTGTTCAGCATCGCGTAGATGGCCGGGACGGCCGAGAAGTACGTCGGCCGGAAGCGCTCGACGTCGGCGAAGAACCGGTCCTTCGTGAAGCGGCCGGCGATCGTCACCTGCCCTCCGGCGCGCAGCGGCGAGAGCGTGCCCAGGATGATGCCGTTCGCGTGGAACAGCGGCAGCACGAGGAGGCTTTGGTCGGACTCGTCGAGCTCGAACCATTCGATGAAGGACGAGGTCATCGCGTCGATGTTGCCGTGCGTGAGCATGACGCCCTTCGGGCTGCCCGTGGTCCCGCTGGTGTAGATCAGCAGCGCCAGATCACTCGGGGCGGCCACCACCGCGGGCGGCGCTTCGCCCGGTGCGGCGGCGAGGATCTCGTCCAGGGTCAGAATCGGAACGCCGATGTCGTCGCGGTCGGCTTCGACGACGACGATCCTGGCCGAGGCGTCCGCCACCTGGTACGCCACCTCCGCCGCGCCGAGCACCGGATTGATCGGCGTGACGACGGCGCCGAGCCGCCACGCTGCGAGCAGGACGAGGATCAGCTCCACGCGGTTCGGCAGCAGGACGGCGACCACATCGCCGGGACCGATGCCGCGCCCTTCGAGCGCATGAGCGGCCTGCCGGACGCGCAGCAGGAGGCCGGCGTTGGTCAACTGCACCCCGTCGTCGCGGATCGCCGGGGCGGCGGGTGCGCGCTCGGCGCGCTCGTCGGGAAGAGTCGAGAAGTGCATGAGGTCTCCGCTGGAAGGGGGTGCCGCCCGCGGGGAGGGTCGGGCGACACCCCACAGGTGATCAGACGCGGGTGATGACCGGCGCCGAGACGAGTCCGAAGCCGCGCAGCTGACCGAGCAGCTCGGTATGCCCGAACGCCTGGCACGCCGAGGCGAAGCCGACGCGGTGCGGCGCCTGCTGGATCAGCGAGAACGCCGAGAAGGCCTGCAGCAGGCCGGTCTGCTTGTAGTTGCTGTTGCCGTGGATCACGACGTGCGAGCGACCGAGCGGACCGGACGCGTGGACCGAGTCCACCGAGCGGTTCAGACGCGGATTCTCCCGCGGTGGCATGTCGGCCTGCAGCGATGCGGCGATGTCGCCGAGCGCCTTCTCCTGTGCCGCCGGCTCGAGCGGACGCAGCTGCTCCTCGAACATCTGCACAGTCTGGCCGACACCCTCCATCACGGCACGGTTGAGCACACCGCCGATCGCGCGGACGTTCGCGACGCGGGGGTCGTTCTGGAACCAGATCGGATGCGACATCCCGCCCCACGGCACGGCGATCGCCTGCTCGTGGTATCCGGGGACGGTGACGTCGAAGGCCGACGTGTGGTCCCATTCGATGAGCTGGTTCTGCTCGAGGTAGTACCAGTTCGCCTTCAGGATCGTGAAGATCGTCTGCGTCGAGGCGTAGGTGGGCAGGCCCTTCCACAGGACGAGGATGTCCAGGGTGTCGTAGCCGCCGGGTTCGAGCGCGATGTTGGCCGCGATCTCGCTGACGGTGTACATGTGGGCGATGCCCGGTGCCAGCAGCAGACCCGCGGCGGCGAACTGCTCACCCCAGGTGTCCCGAGCGTGCAGCACCCAGTCCTGCTCCCCCGTGGTGTCCGTGTAGTGCGCCCCGATCCGCAGCGCCGCCTCCACCACTTCGGGGCCGAACTTGATGAACGGTCCGGCCGTGTTGCAGATCACCTGCGCGCCCTCGAAGGCGGCAGCCAGGGCATCCGCGTCATTGTCGACACCGATCACCTCGTAGTCCGCCGTCTCGATGCCGGGGATCTTGTCCACGACCGCGCGCACGCGGTCCGCGTCCCGGCCGGCGGCGACGAACGGCACGCCGAGTTCGCGGAGGTATTCGCAGATCAGGCGTCCGGTGTATCCACTCACGCCGTAGACGACGACCGGCTTGTCTGTGCTCACGATCCGTTCCTCACATTCCCATGGCGCCGTCGATGGACAGCGTCACCCCGTTGATGAATGCGGCATCCTCCGACAGCAGGAAGGTGACGCCGTTCGCGATGTCGTCCTCGGTGGCCAGTCGCCCCGAGGGCGTGAGCGAGACGACCGCGCCGACGGCCTCATCGACCGAGGGGAACAGGCCGAGGCGCTCCATGTCCACGGCCAACTGGGCGCCCATGGCGTTGGGCACGAGCCCAGGGCAGACCGTGTTGACGCGGACCCCATAGCTGAGGCGACCGGATTCGGCCGCGGCGACCTTCGTGAGACGGTCGACGGCGGACTTCGACGCCGAGTAGGCGGCGATCCCCGGGAAGGCGATCGTCGCAGCCACGGAGGCGATGTTGACGATCGCGCCACCCCCGCCGGCCGCGCCCTCTGGGCGCATCGCCCGGAACGCGTGCTTGATGCCCAGCGCCGTACCGAGCACGTTGACCTCCAGGATCTTCCGCACCGCGTCGGGGTCGAGATCGACGAACAGGTGCGAGATCTCGATGCCGGCGTTGTTGACGACGCCGGTCAGGCCACCCATCGCCTCGACGGCCTCTCCGATCGCACGCTCCCACGACGCGTCGTCGGTGACATCCAGCGCGACGAAGACGGCCGTTCCTTCCTGCGAGAGGGATGCCACCGCCTCCGCGCCGGCCGCCTCATCGATGTCGGCGATGGCGACGGCACCGCCGCCCGCAAGGACAGCCCGGGCCGTGGCCAGCCCCAGGCCCTTCGCTCCCCCGGTGACGAGCACTCGGGCCCCCGTCAGAACTGCAGTCATGACTTGCTCCGTTTCTTTCCTCGTTGAAAGTGGTGCGCTCAGCACATCAGAAAACTGGACGACTGACAAGGGAAAGTCGGACACCTGTCCAATTTTCTCGTTCGGTGCCTGGGCGTAGGCCCGTCCGACGCGTATCATCGACGAAAACGTCGGAAGGAGGGGGCATGAGCACCATCGCGGAACGAGCCGACCGCGCCGGAACGAACAAGTTCGCCGCGCGCCGGAGGGAGCTCGCCGACTCCGCGCTGGCGGCGATCGCAGAACACGGGTTCGCCCATACCGGCCTTCGTGATGTCGCCGCCCGAACCGAGCTGTCCACCGGCATCCTGCATTACTACTTCGACGGCAAAGATGACCTGATCGCGCAGGCGATCTGGCAGTACAAGTCCGAGTGCGCACGGCGGTACGACCCGATCGTGGAGACCGCCGCCACCGCCGAGGAGCTGGCCGAGCGCTTCGGGGTCGAGATCTCCGCGACGCTGCGGGACGAGTCCGACATGCACCGCCTCTGGTACGACCTGCGCAACCAGGCGCTGTTCGAGGACGGGTTCCGCGACACCATCGTCGCGATCGACGAGCTGCTCACCGACATGGTGTGGGCGGTCGTCCAGCGCCACGCCGTACTGCGCGGAAGGCCCGCGAACATCGACCGCGCCACGGCGTACGCCCTCTTCGACGGGCTCTTCCTGAACTGCCTGATCACGTATCTGCGCGGCGATCTGACCGCGTTGGACCAGATCAGCGTGCGCACCCGCAACCTGCTGGCCGCCTCGGTCTGACCCTGCGACCGGCTCAGGAACCGGAAAATGCCCGCCGGATGGATCCGGCGGGCATTTTCGCGTGCGTGGCTAGAGCTTCGTGACCTGGTCGAACGACAGCTCGACCGGGGTCTCGCGCTCGAAGAGCGAGACGAGGACCGTGAGCTTGCCGCTCTCCGGCTTGATCTCGCTGATCGTGCCGGGAAGCCCCGCGAACGAGCCTTCCTTGATCGTGATGGTCTCGCCGACCTCGAAGTCGACCTCGGCGGGGATGCTGCGCGTGACGGCCTGACCGCCCTTGGTGGCCGCGGCGCCCTTTGCGGGGGTGACTTCCTTGATCTCCACGAGCGACTTCAGCATGTTGAAGGCCTCTTCGAAGCGCAGCGGCGTCGGGTTGTGCGCGTTGCCCACGAAGCCGGTGACGCCGGGGGTGTGCCGCACGACGGACCACGTGTCTTCGTTGAGGTCCATGCGCACGAGCACGTAGCCGGGGATCCGGACGCGCGTGACCATCTTGCGCTGGCCGTTCTTGATCTCCACGACGTCCTCCATGGGGACCTCGATCTGGAAGATGTCGTCCTCGACCTCGAGCGTCGACTTTCGCTGCTCGATGTTGGCCTTCACCTTGCGCTCGAAGCCGGCGTAGGAGTGCAGGACGTACCACTTGCCCGGCAGCGAGCGCAGTTCGTCGCGGAAGGCCTCGTACGGGTCCTCGTCCTCGTCGGATTCCTCGTCGGCGGCATCGAGGTCGACCGGCGCCTCTGCCGCGTCGGCCGGGGCAACGGATGCCTCGACGTCGTCCACGACGGCGGCTGCGGCATCCACCTCCTCGACGAAGTCCTCGTCCAGGACGGGCGCGTCCTCGTCGCCGTTGACGTCCGGCCCGTCGTACGGAGTCACGTCGCCGGCGTGCTCGGCGACGTAGTCGGCCTCTTCTTCCGCGAGCGAGTCGGTCAGGACCTCGGCGGCGGCTTCCGCCTCAGCGGTCTCGTCGATGTTGAGTGCGTCGTTCACGATCGCGTCTGCTTCCGGGTCGTCGATGTCGATGTCGTCCAGGTCTGCGTCATCCTCGTCGCCGTCCTCGTCCACGATGTGGATAGCGAGGTGCTCGGCCGCTTCGACCGAGTGCTCCTCGGCGGCGAGGATGTTGCCCTCCTGGGCCTCGTCGTCCTCCGAGGACTGCTCGGCAGCGGTCGCCCAGTCGGCGTCGTCTGTATATCTTTCGGACACGTGAAACTTCTCTTCCGTTTTCGTGGCTGCCCGAGAGCGGGCATCCGCGTGCGACTCAGGTCGGTCAGGCCGGAATGCCGAACACGACGGTGGTGACCCAGACGAACAGCAGGTCCAATCCGTACACCAGCGCCATCATGACGACGACGAAGCCGAGGACGACTCCGGTGTACTTCAGCAGTTCCTGGCGGGTGGGCGTGACCACCTTGCGCAGTTCTGCGAACACCTGCCGGATGAACGTCGCGATGCGAGCGAAGACGTTGGGCTTCCTCTCGCGCGGCGCGCCGCCGGACGCGACGATCTCGCCGCCGTTCGGCTCGTCCTGAACCATCGATGTCACCTGATTACCTTCCGTGTGTCAGCTTCTGCTGACGCGCAGGGCGGACAGGAATCGAACCTGCAACCTGCGGTTTTGGAGACCGCTGCTCTGCCAATTGAGCTACCGCCCTAGAGACCTGTGGCCTCGGGATGCCCACAGTCTTCTGCCGCAACCTGAGGAGGGAAGCTCGTCCCGAACACCGGGCACGGCGAAAGAATGCAGACTTCAACTGCACCTGCAAGTGTACGGCATGGGTCTGGGAGAGGCGAACCCGCGACCCCGCTCACGGCCCGACGCGCACCAGCTTCTTGTTCACGAACTCGTCCGCCGCCAGCAGGCCCATCTCACGTCCGGTGCCGCTGCGCTTCACGCCGCCGAAGGGGAGCTCGGGGCTGTCGGCGAGGACCAGGTTGACGTAGACCATGCCGGCCTCGATCCGGTCGGCCACGCGTTGCGCCTGTGCTTCGTCGGTGGTGAAGACATAGGACCCGAGCCCGAAGGGCGTGTCATTGGCGATCCGGACGGCCTCCTCCTCGTCGGCCGCACGGTAGACGACGCCGACGGGACCGAAGAACTCCTCGCGATAGGCGTCCATCTCGGGCGTCACATCGGTCAGGACGGTCGCCTCGTAGAACGCGCCGTCGCGCCCGCCGCCGGCCACGAGCGTCGCGCCCTGGCTCACGGCGCGCTCGACCTGCTCCTGCAGGCGCTCGGCGGCCACCAGGGAGGACAGGGGTCCGAGGTCGGTGCCCTCGGCGAACGGATCGCCCAGCGTCGCGCCGGTCAGCGCCGCGGTGAACTTCTCGACGAACGGCTCGTACAGCTCGTCCGCGACGATGAAGCGCTTCGCGGCGTTGCAGGACTGCCCGGTGTTGTCCAGGCGCGCGTCGGCGGCGGCCTGCACCGCACCGTCGAGGTCGTCCGTGGACAGCAGGATGAAGGGATCCGAGCCGCCGAGTTCGAGGACCACCTTCTTCAGGTTGCGGCCGGCCGTCTCGGCGACGGCGGATCCTGCCCGCTCGGACCCGGTCACCGAGACCCCGTGCACCCGCGGGTCGGCGATCACCTCGGCCGACTGGTCGTTGGTGATGTACAGGTTCGTATACGCGCCGTCGGGGAAGCCTGCGTCGCGGTAGATGTCCTCGATGGCCGCGGAGGACTCGGGGCACTGCGGCGCGTGCTTGAGCAGGATCGGGTTGCCGATCAGAAGGTTCGGCGCCGCGAAGCGGGCGACCTGGTAGTACGGGAAGTTCCACGGCATGATGCCCAGCAGCGTCCCGAGGGGCGAGCGCCGGATCACCGCCGTGCCCTCCCCCAGGATGTCGATGGGCTGGTCCGCCATGATCTTCTCGGCGTTGTCGGCATAGAACTCGGTGATGTCTGCGGCGAAGTCGACCTCCCCGAGCGCGGCGGCCAGCGGCTTGCCCATCTCGCGCACGATCGTCGCGGCGAGGTCGTCGCGACGCTCCCGATGCAGCTCGGCGGCACGGCGCAGCAGCGCGCCGCGCTCGGCAGGGGTGGAGGTCCGCGCCCATCCGCTCGCGACGGCGTCGGCCGTCGCGAGGTCCTGTTCGAGCTGGGCATCGGTGGCGAGGGGGTACTCGGCGAGCGTCTCGCCGGTGGCCGGGTTCACGACTTTGTAGTCACTCATGGTGTTCCGTTCGCTGAGGTCGGTTGATGGGTACGGGGCCGGCGTCAGCGGCGTCGGGCTCGCAGGCTGGCGGGTGCGTCCAGCGAGATGGTCTCGCCGCGGAAGTAGGCGGGCCGCTTGACCGCCTGCCAGATCATGATGACGATACCGAGCCCGATGACGACGACGCCCAGGATGAAGACCAGGCCCAGTCCACCGATGTTCGATCCGCTGCCGTAGTCCGGGTCCATGCTGTCGATCAGGGTCTTCACGAACAGGAAGATCAGGATCACGCCGCCTACCAGCGGGAACAGGAACGTGAAGAACACGTTCCGAGTGGTGTCGAACCATTGCTTGCGGAAGTACCAGACGCAGGCGAACGCGGTGATGCCGTAGTAGAAGCAGATCATCATGCCCAGCGTGGTGATCGTGTCCCACAGGACGTCCTCGCTGATGAAGCGCATCACGGCGTAGAACACCGACGCCACGACAGCTGAGACGATCGTCGCGAAGCCGGGTGTGAAGAAGCGCGGACTGACCTCGGAGAACCGCTTCGGGAGCGCACCGTAGTGGCCCATCGCGAGCAGGGTGCGCGCGGGAGAGACGAACGTGGACTGCAGCGATGACGCCGAACTGGTCAGCACCGCCAGCGAGACGAGGAACGCGAACGGTCCGAGGATCGGTCCTGACAGGTAGAAGAACACGTTGGACTGGATGTCCTCGTTGCCCAGGCCCAGGCCTTCGGCGCCGGTGCCGGCGAACGCCAGCAGCGACACCGAGATCAACAGGTACAGGGCGAAGATCGTCAGGACGGTGAGCGTGGCGGCGCGGCCGGGAGTCTTCTCCGGGTCCTTCGTCTCCTCGTTCATCGTGAGGGTGACATCCCACCCCCAGAAGATGAAGATCGACAGCGAGAGGCCGGCCACGACGGCGCCGAAATCGGCGACCGCGAACGGGTTGAACCAGGACAGTTCCACAGGACTCGCATCGAACGCGTTGCCCTGCGCGACGTGCACGAAGGCGGCGACCGAGAAGATCACCAGGACGAGCACCTGGAAGGTGACCAGGAAGTACTGCAGCTTCTGCGTGGTCTGCATGTCGCGGTAGGAGACGAGCGTCGCTCCGAGCATGAACAGCAGGCACACCCCGACGTTGATGAACGGGTTGAACGCGAGCTCGGCGATCGTGCCGGGGCTTCCGGCGATCTGATCGATCAGCAGGAAGAGGAATTCGACCGCGATGCCGGCGAGATTGGACAGCACCAGGATGGTCGCTGCGATCAGCCCCCAGCCGGCCATCCAGCCCACCCACGGCCCGAAGGCCCGGGTCGCCCAGGTGAACGAGGTGCCCGAGTCGGGCATCGCCCGATTGAGCTCGCGGTAGCCGAACGCGACCAGCAGCATCGGGATGAAGCCGACGATGATGATCGCGGGAACCTGGAATCCGACCTCGGACACCGTGGGCCCGAGGGCGGCGGTGAGCGTGTACGCGGGCGCGATGCACGAGATGCCGATGACGACGGCGCCGATCAGCCCGACGGTGCCGGCGCTCAGCCCCTTGGCGGAGAGACCGGTCGGCTCGCCCTTCTCGCCGACGGGCGCGAGGGGCGCCGCAGCGCCGGTGTGGTCGCTCATGGCGTGACTCCTTCCGTGGCGCGCGTGCGCGGCACCACGATCATCGGGACGGGAAGTTCGTGGAGCATCTTGGCGGCAGTGGATCCGAGGAACAGTCGACGGGGCTGGGCGAGGCGGCTGGAGCCGACGACGGCGATCTCGCCCGGCTCCCAGCCGAGGTGGGAGACGGCATCCTCGATGCTGTCGCCGGAGGCGACGACCGCCTCGGCGTCGATGTCATCGGACAGTGCGCTGCGCGCCTGCGCCAGCATGTCGTCCGCGTGCGCCGCGCCGACCACGCGGATGACTCCGGTGTCGATGCCGGCGGGGAGGTCGACGGTGACCAGCGAGACCAGGCGGAGCTCCGACTGCGTCGCGGCGGCCAGTGAGACCGCCTCCTCGAGCAGCACGTCGGCGCCCGGCCGCGTGCCGATGGCCACAGTGACCCGGGTGATGCCGGTGGAGGCGTCGATGCGTCGTGAGCCCTCTGGAGCCAGGACCACCGGTACATCCGAGGAGTGCAGCAGTTCGCTGGCCACCGTGCCGAGCCGGTGCTTCCCTCGCAGGCCGCCGTTGGCCGCACCGACGACGATGTGACTGGCGCCGAGCTCGGTCGCTGCCAGCAGCAGTCCATCCCCGAAGGACTCCCCGTAGCGGACATGGGTGCGGTGCGAGACGAGGTCGCCGACCATGTCCGAGGCGTCGCGGAGCCACTCGGTCGCCCGTTCGCGCAGATGGGTGTCGTAGCCCGCGTCGGGCGGGGTGATCACGCTGCGCTCGTCCGCCGGCAGCACGAGCACCAGGTCGAGTTCCGCGCCGGATGCCGCTGCCAGACGCGCGCCGAGCGCCACCGCGTCAGCGCCGGCATCCGTTGCTGTGTAGCCGACAACGATGCGCCCGCTCACGCGCGGGCCTCATCCACGATCTGGGATGCCGCGAGGCGGCCCATCCGGATGGCGCCGTCCACGTGCTGATACCCGGCGCCGGCCATGTCACTGCATGCGAAGTGCACCGGACCGACGGCCTCGCGCAGTTGCGCCCCGTACCGGTGCAGACCACCGAGGTCGAAGCTCGCGGCATACGCTCCGCGCGTCCACTCCTCGCTCCCCCAGTCGCTCTCGTAGTAGACGACGGGCTCCTTCGCCTCGGGTCCGTAGTAGTGCGACAGGGACTCGAGGATGCGGTCTTTGCGCTCTTGCGCACTCAGTCGGAAGACGTCATCGGCGTGCTGATCCGAGACGAATCCGACCAGCGTGCCGCGCGCGTCGCCGTGGTTGGTGTTGTCATAGGCCTCGTGCGAGAGCTCGTACGGGCTGAAGGCCGTGCCCGACAGTCCCTTCTCGCGCCAGAACGGGGTGTCGTAGACCGCGTGCACCTTGATGACGAAGCCCATCGAGAGGTGCTGGTGCATCTGGTGCTGCAGGCGGGGCAGCGCCGGGACGAAGGAGATGCGGTTGTAGAGCACCGGCGCGAGGGCGAGGATCGCGAACCGCGCCCGCACCGTCATGCCGTCGGCGATCGCGGTCACGCCGTCGCCGGACCACTCCAGGGTGCGCACCGGCCGCCCGAGGTGGACGTCGTCGCCGAGACGCTCCGCGAGCAGGAGCGGAACCTGCTGCAGGCCCCCCACGACGCGCTTGTCGAGGATGAAGTCGGCATCGACGAGGTTCGAGTAGGAACCGGCGGAGGCCGCCATCAGCAGCGACTGCAGGAGCGAGAAGGTGTGGGTCGGCTTGGTCAGCATCGCCGAACCGGTCGCGAAGGCGAGGTTGCGGACGGCCTCATCGTCGTCGGTCTGCGCGCGAAGCCACGCATCCCACGAGATGCGGTCCCACTCCTCGGCCTTCTCGTGCGCCCAGGGCCGGTCGGGGTCGATCTCGGCGACCATCGCATCGAGCCGCTCGGTGATCTCGGCGATGACGCGCTCGGTCTCCGGCGCCACGGGGAACATCTCGCCCGTGAAGCGGTGCGTCGTCCCATCCGGGCCGACGTAGACGCTGTCGCCCTCGCGGTAGCGGCTGTAGGTCTCAAGCCCCAGCTCGGCGACGGTGTCGATCAAGGCGTCCTGGTCAGGCGAGACCCATTGCCCGCCGATCTCGAGCATGGCGCCGTCGATGACGTCCGTCCACAGACGCCCGCCGACGCGGTCGCGGGCCTCGAGCACGGCGACGGACAGCCCTGCCCTGCGCAGTTCGTTCGCGGCGGTCAGGCCCGCGGCTCCGGCGCCGACGATCACGACGTCCCTGGTCAGCTCGGTGCGGTTCGGCTCCGACATGGTGCTCCTCTTGTCGATTGTTCGGGCAATGCTGAGGCGCGTGCGCCGGACCCGGCCCCCCGGCCCGGGTCCGGCGCACGCCGGTCAGGCGGCCGCCAGTGCGGCCGCGACGACGTCCAGGCCCTCCACGAGCAGGTCGTCGGGGATCGACAGCGGCGGCAGGAACCGGATCACGTTGCCGTAGGTGCCGCAGGTGAGGACGATCACGCCCTCCGCGATGCAGGCCTTCGCGATCGCTCCGGTCAGCGCCGCATCAGGCTCGCCGGTGGCAGCGTCCACGAACTCGGCGGCGATCATCGCCCCGCGGCCGCGCACGTCGCCGATGCGCGGATCGCTCGCCTGGAGCGCGGTCAGACGATCCACGAGGATCGTCCCGATCTCGTTCGCGCGCTCGATCAGTCCGTCGTTCTCGAAGGCGTCGATCGCCGCGAGCGCCGCAGCGCACGCGATCGGGTTTCCGCCGTAGGTGCCACCGAGTCCGCCGGTGTGCGAGGCGTCCATGATCTCGGCACGGCCGGTGACCGCCGCCAAGGGCAACCCCCCGGCGATGCCCTTGGCGGTGGTGATCAGGTCGGGCACGATGCCGAACAGCTCGCTGGCGAACATCGCTCCGGTCCGCGCGAAGCCCGTCTGCACCTCGTCGGCGATGAAAACGACGTCGTTGGCTCGGCACCAGTCCACGAGCGCCGGAAGGAAGCCCTCGGCCGGGACGATGAAGCCGCCCTCGCCCTGGATCGGCTCGATGATGATCGCGGCCAGGTTGTCGGCGCCGATCTGCTTCTCGATAAGCGAGATCGTCCGCTTCGCGGCATCCGACCCGCTCAGCCCATCGCGGTACGGGTACGACAGCGGGGAACGATAGATCTCCGAGGCGAACGGACCGAAGCCGCTCTTGTACGGCATCGCCTTCGCCGTCAGGGCCATGGTCAGGTTCGTTCGTCCGTGGTAGCCGTGATCGAAGGCGAGCACCGCCTGCTTCTTGGTGAACTTGCGCGCGATCTTCACGGCGTTCTCCACGGCCTCGGCGCCGGAGTTGAACAGCGCGCTCTTCTTGGCGTGATCCCCGGGCGTGATCCGGTTCAGCGCTTCGGCCACGCCGACATACGACTCGTAGGGCGAGATCATGAAACAGGTGTGCGTGAACTGCGCCACCTGCGCCTGCACGGCCGCGACGACCTTCGGGTGCGCATTGCCGAGCGTGGTGACCGCGATTCCCGCTCCGAGATCGATCAGGGAATTGCCGTCCGCGTCGACGACGACCCCGCCGCCGGCTGCGACCGCCTGGATCGGGACGGTGTGACCGACGCCCGCGGCGACGGCATCCGCCTTGCGGGCGAGCAGCTCCTGCGATCGCGGACCCGGGATCGGGGTGAGCATGCGCCGCTCCTGCGGCAGGCTCGGCCCGCCCAGGGGCGTGGTGTCGGTCGGGGAAGTCAGCTCGGTCGTGCTCATGTTCGCGATCGTAGGCGGTACGGCCGCGGCGTGTATACGCTCCGCGGTGTACATTTTGGGTGCCGAGACCGTACAACCCGTACACGGTCCGACGAGAACGGAGTTGCGGATGGTCGTCGAGGCTGAGACGCCCACGCTGCGGACCCTGCTCGCCCGACGAGATCTCCGACTCCGCCTCGAGGGTGAGGAGACCGCCCTGGATCCGGATGCGCTGCAACGGCCGATCCGGTGGGTGCACAGTTCGGACCTCGCCGATCCGACACCGTTCCTCTCCGACGGGCTCGCCCTGCTGACCACCGGTACGCAGTTCCAGGGTGCTCATGAGGATGCCGCGGTCTACGTCGAGTACGTGCGCCGCCTGACGGCACGCGGGGTCGTCGGACTCGGCTTCGGCACGGAGGTCGTCCGGGACGGCATCCCACCGCAGCTCGCGCGTGCGTGCCGGCAGGAGCGGATGCCGCTGTTCGAGGTGCCGTACCGGACGCCGTTCATCGCGGTCGCACGGGCGGGCGCGGAGGCGATCGCGGCACAGGCCTACGCCAGGCGCAGCTGGGCCCTGGCGGCACAGCGGGCGATCTCGCTCGCGGCACTGCGGCCGGACGGCCTCGGCGCGACCCTCGCCGAACTCGCCAAGCAGCTGAACACGTGGGTGGGGATGTACGACTCGTCGGGGGCGCTCACCCGCGAGCATCCGAACGCGCTCCCCTCCTCCACCGCCCACGAGCTGCAGGATTCGGTCGGAGCCGTGCTGCGGCGTGGCGCCCGGGCAGGCTCTTCCCTGCGCATCGACGGCGTGCCGTTCACGCTGCAGACGCTCGGACGCGGGGGACATCTGCGCGGCGTCATCGCCATCGCCGCCGGCGACCTCGATCAGGAGGGGCGCGGCGTCGTGACGGCGGTCGTGGCGATGGCGGGCCTCGCGCTGGAGCAGCAGCAGGGCCTGGACCGCGCACGCTCGCTGCTGCGCGCGGGCCTCCTGCAGTCGCTGCGCAGCGGTGACCCTTCGCTCGCCCGCCGTATCGCGCGGGATCTGTGGGGTGGGCTGCCGGTCGCGCCGATCGTCGCGGCGATGACGGATGCCGCGGCGGCGCGCAGCGATGCGCTCCGCGAATGGCTGGAACTGCGCGCCGACGAACGGCGTGGTGGTGTGTTCTTCGGCCGCGGCGACGATGGTCTCGTGCTGATCGTCCCGGTCGCCGACGAGTCGCTGCTGGAGGAGGTCGCCGACAGATTCGGTGTGCGTGTGGGCGTCTCCGACCCGTCGGGCTACGACGCGATCGCGGGGGCCATCGAGCAGGCCCGCGTCGCACGAGAGCGCGGGGTTTCGGCCGTCTCCCACTTCTCACAGACGCTTCGCGGCGGCGTGCTCGCGGTTCCGCCGACGCCGGAGGGCAGGGCGGTCGCCGAGGCGGTCCTCGCCCCGCTGCGGCGGTACGACCTCGACCATGCCACGAACCTGCTCGAGACGGTGCGGGTGTGGCTGGACCATGACTGCTCGCACGAGGCATCCGCTCGGGCTCTCGGCGTGCACCGCCACACGATCCGCGCCCGCATCGCCGCCGCCGAGCGAGCGCTGGAGGTCGATCTCGGCTCGTTCCCGGCCCGCGCCGACGTCTGGGCGGCCCTGCGGGTCAGCGAAAGCTGAGCGGGGGAGCTGCCTCACCGCGACGGCATCAGGTGACGCGGGATCGGATCATCGCGGCGCGTGCGCCTCGAGGAATTCGTAGACGTCCGTGGTGTCCACGCCGGGGAAGGCCCCGGTCGGCAGCGTCGCCAGCAGCGTCCGCGGAGTGCGCACGTTCGGCCAGGACTGCTCCCGCCACGCCGCCTCCAGATCGGCGGGCGCCCGGCGACAGCACACCTCGACGGAATGCTTGGAGACGCCCCGGTTCGGCGTGTCCCGGCCGATGAACCACTTCGTGTCGTCGAAGCGGACCCCGACGCTGACCGAATGCGCCCCCTCGCTGGAGGACTCCACCCGGGCCGTGCACCAGTAGGTGCCGTTGCCGGTATCGGTGTACTGGTAGTACGGGTTGAAGTGGTCGTGCTCGTCGAAGACGACGCGGCTGGTCCAGCGGCGGCAGCACATCTGCCCCTCGATCGACCCCAGCTGGTCGGTGGGGAAGTTCACGTCGTCGTTCTCGTAGGCCTTGGTGATCGTGCCGGACTCGTGGACCTTGAGGAAGTGGACCGGGATGCCGAGGGCCACGGTCGCGAGGTTCGTGAAGCGATGCGCTGCGGTCTCGTACGACACCGAATACCCGTCACGGAGGTCCTCGATGGAGATCGCCCGCCGATCCTTCGCCTCGCGCAGGAACGGCACCGCGTGCTCCTCGGGAATCAGCAGGGCGCCCGTCAGGTAGTTCGTCTCCACGCGCTGGCGGAGGAACTCTGCATAGCTCGTCGGCTCGCGGTGGCCGAGGATGCGGCTGGAGAGAGCCTGCAGCACCGCGGTGCGCGGGTCGCCCTTGGAGGTGAGCCGGCTGGAGAGATACAGCCGGCCGTTCTTGATGTCGGCGACGCTGCGGGTGGTCTGTGGCAGGTCGGGCACGTAATGCAGGGTGAAGCCGAGATGCGCGGCGATGTCGGATGCCGTGCGCTGGGTGAGCGGACCCCCGGGGTGGTCCACTGCATCGAGGAGGGCCTTGGCCTGCTGCTCCAGCTCGGGGAAGTAGTTGTTCTGCGTGCGCATCAGTTTGCGCAGCGCGACGTTGGCGCGGCGCGCCTCCTCCGGCGTCGCGGCCCGCTCGTCGCGGAGCCGCTCGATCTCGCCCTGCAGGGCAAGCATCGCGACGAGCGCCTCGTCCGGCACGGTCTTGCCGATGCGGAACGGAGGGATGCCGAGCGCCTGGAAGGTCTGTCCGCGCATCGCGCGCTGCAACGCGATCTCCATGGTGGACCGCTCGTCGAGCGGCTCGGACTCCAGCAGTGCGTCCAGATTCGTCCCCAGCGCACGCGCGATCGACTGCAGCAGCGTGAGCTTCGGCTCGCGCCGGCCGTTCTCGATCATCGACAGCTGGCTCGGGACGCGGTCGACGGCGCGTGCGAGGTCATCGAGGGTCATGTCGCGCGCGGTGCGCAACTGGCGGATGCGGCGGCCGATCGTCAGTGAGTCCACATCTCGATCGTCGTCGCCGAGATCGAGGTCGTCGCGATTTCCGGCGGTGCTCATAGCGCGATTCTGTCACGAAACGGGAATTTCGATGAAACTTCACAACCGGGATCGTCGGTTGTGGGCCTGATCTTCACTGCATGGTGGTTCTACGACAGCCACGCCGCGCATCACCGCCGGCATGCACAGACAGGACAGGGCCATGACAACGATCGCCACGGACTTCACGTCCACGAGCACCTCCCCCACGACGTCCGGGATCGAGGTCGTCGGAGCGCTTCGCACGCGCTATGACGAGGTCCTGACGCCGGATGCCATCGCCTTCCTCGCGGAGCTGCACCACCGGTTCGCCGCACGCCGCCACGACCGGCTCGCCGACCGCATGCGCCGCCGATTCGAGATCGGCAACGGCCATGACCCGCAGTTCCGGGACGACACCCGCCACATCCGCGAGGACGCCGGATGGCAGGTCGCCGGCGCGGGTCCAGGCCTGGAGGACCGCCGGGTGGAGATCACCGGTCCGACGGACCCGAAGATGACGATCAACGCCCTCAACTCGGGTGCGAAGGTGTGGCTGGCCGACCAGGAGGATGCGACCAGCCCCACGTGGAAGAACGTCATCGAGGGTCAACTGTCGCTGCGCGACGCGATCCGCGGCGAACTGTCCTTCACGAGCCCGGAGGGCAAGACGTATGCCGTGACCGCCGAGCAGACGCCGACGATCGTCATGCGCCCGCGCGGATGGCACCTGACCGAGAACCACATCCGGTACACCGACCGCACCGGTCGCACGCTGGCGGCGTCGGGGTCGCTCGTCGACTACGGCCTGTACTTCTTCCACAACGCGACGCAGCTCATCGCGAGCGGCCGCGGCCCGTACTTCTACCTCGCCAAGATCGAATCCAGCGAGGAGGCGAAGCTCTGGGACGACATCTTCACGTTCAGCGAGGACTACCTCGCGATCCCGCACGGCACCGTCCGGGCCACGGTGCTCATCGAGACGCTGCCGGCGGCGTTCGAGATGGAGGAGATCCTCTACGAGCTGCGCGACCACTGCGCCGGTCTGAACGCCGGCCGGTGGGACTACATCTTCTCGATGATCAAGAACTACCGGGGTCGTGGCGCCCGCTTCGTGCTCCCGGACCGCAGCCAGGTCACGATGACCGTGCCGTTCATGCGGGCATACACCGAGCTGCTCGTGCAGACCTGTCACAAGCGGGGCGCCTTCGCGATCGGCGGCATGAGCGCCTTCATCCCCAACCGTCGCGACCCGGAGGTGACCGCCCAGGCGTTCGAGAAGGTGGCCGCCGACAAGAAGCGCGAGGCCGGAGACGGCTTCGACGGCACGTGGGTCGCCCACCCCGACCTCATCCCCGTGGCGCGTGCGGAATTCGACGCCGTGCTCGGCGACCGTCCGAACCAGGTCGACCGCCGTCGCCCCGAGGTCCACGTGAACGCCGCCCAGCTCATCGACGTGCACATCGGGCTGCCCATCTCGGCCGCTGGCGTGCACGGCAACGTGTCGGTGGCGGTGCGCTACATCGAGGCGTGGCTGCGCGGGCTCGGCGCCGTCGCCATCGACAACCTGATGGAGGATGCCGCAACCGCGGAGATCTCGCGCAGCCAGGTGTGGCAGTGGATCCACCAGGACCGCACGACCGAGGACGGCACCCCCATCACACGGGAGTACATCGAGGGCCTGTTGACGCAGGTGCTCGCTGAGGTCACCCGGACCGATTCCGACCGGTACGACGACGCGGTCGAGGTGTTCCGCGACGTGGCGCTGAAGGACGACTTTCCGACGTTCCTCACGCTGACGGCCTACTCCCGCTTCCTGGTGGACACCGAATGACGCCTCCGTGCGATACCCCTCGACGACCCACGACCCCGATCAAGGACCTGATATGACCACGTACACAGACGACATCCAGGCCATCCAGCGCCTCACGCAGCAGCGCGGCGCCGGCTGGGATGCGATCAACCCCGAACACGTCGCCCGCATGCGGGCGCAGAACCGCTTCACGACGGGCCTGGAGATCGCCCGGTACACGGCCGAGATCATGCGGAAGGACATGGCCGAGTACGACGCCGACTCGTCGCTGTACACGCAGTCGCTCGGGGTCTGGCACGGCTTCATCGGGCAGCAGAAGATGATCTCGATCAAGAAGCACCTGAAGACCACGAACAAGCGCTACCTCTACCTCTCGGGGTGGATGGTTGCAGCCCTCCGCTCGGAGTTCGGGCCGCTTCCGGACCAGTCGATGCACGAGAAGACCTCGGTCCCGGCACTGATTGCAGAGCTGTACACGTTCCTGCGTCAGGCGGATGCCCGCGAGCTGGACCTGCTGTTCACGAAGCTCGACGCGGCCCGCGTCGCCGGCGACGAGACCGCTGTCGAGTTCATCCAGTCGCAGGTCGACAACCATGAGACCCACGTGGTGCCGATCATCGCCGACATCGACGCGGGCTTCGGCAATCCCGAAGCCACCTACCTCCTGGCCAAGAAGATGATCGAGGCGGGCGCGTGCGCCATCCAGATCGAGAATCAGGTCTCCGACGAGAAGCAGTGCGGCCACCAGGACGGCAAGGTCACCGTGCCCCACGAGGATTTCATCGCGAAGCTGACCGCCGTCCGCTACGCATTCCTCGAGCTGGGCATCGACAACGGCATCATCGTGGCGCGCACCGATTCGCTCGGCGCCGGGCTCACGCAGAAGCTCGCCGTGTCCCACCGTCCCGGCGACCTGGGCGACCAGTACAACGCGTTCCTGGACGTCGAGGAGATCTCGCAGGCCGAGCTCGGCAACGGCGACGTCGTCATCAAGCGCGACGGCACGCTCGTGCGGCCGAAGCGTCTGGCCAGCAACCTGTACCAGTTCCGTGCCGGCACCGGCGAGGCGCGCTGCGTCCTGGACTGCATCACGGCGCTCCGCAACGGCGCCGACCTCCTGTGGATCGAGACCGAGAAGCCGCACGTCGAGCAGATCGCCGGCATGGTCGACGAGATCCGCAAGGAGATCCCGGACGCGAAGCTCGTCTACAACAACAGCCCGTCGTTCAACTGGACGCTGAACTTCCGACAGCAGGTCTACGACCTGCTGGTGGAGCAGGGCCAGGATGTCTCGGCCTACGAGCGGGCCGATCTCATGAACGTCGCCTACGACGGCACCGAGCTCGCGGACCTCGCCGACCAGAAGATCCGCTCGTTCCAGAGGGAGGGCTCGGCACGCGCCGGCATCTTCCATCACCTCATCACGCTGCCGACCTATCACACGGCCGCACTGTCGACCGATGACCTGGCGAAGGGCTACTTCGGCGACGAGGGGATGCTCGCGTACGTCGAGGGCGTCCAGCGCCGCGAGATCCGTGAGGGCATCGCCACCGTCAAACACCAGAACATGGCCGGTAGCGACATCGGCGACAACCACAAGGAGTACTTCGCCGGGGATGCGGCCCTCAAGGCCGGCGGCAAGGACAACACGATGAACCAGTTCGGCTGACCCCTGCGAGCCGGTGTGGACGAGGGACGGATGCCGCGGCATCCGTCCCTCATCTTTTTCGCGCGCCTTTGTCGATCGACGAGACGGGCATTCGACGCCCTTCACGTAACGTCGCAGACGAGAAAGGACTCGCGATGAAATTCATGATGCTGGTGATCGCCGACCCGACCCTGTACTCCGAGGAGGAGACGCCGATCACGGTCGACGAGTGGGTGCAGGAATACGACGGCAGCGGGGTGCGACTGGACGGCGAGCGGCTGCGCCCGCCGTCGGCTGCCAAGACCGTCCGCCGTCGCAACGGCAAGGTGACCGTGACCGACGGGCCGTTCGCCGAGACGCACGAGTGGATCGCCGGCTTCGACATCCTGGAGTGCGAGTCGCTCGAGGACGCCGTCGCGGTGGCCACGCGGCATCCGATGGCCACCCACGGCACGATCGAAGTGCGCGCCTTCTGGCCGTTCGAGGGCTGATCGAGACGGTACCGGGGGTGGCTCATCGAGCCGCCCCCGGTACGCTCGAGAGGTGACCGAACGCGCTCCCCTGTCCCGCAAACTCTCCGCGATCGCCGAGTCGGCGACCCTCAAGGTCGACGCCAAGGCCAAGGCACTGCAGGCCGCCGGCCGACCGGTGATCTCGTACGCGGCGGGCGAGCCCGACTTCGCCACGCCGCAGTTCATCGTGGATGCGGCCGCCGAAGCGCTGCACGACCCGGCCAACTACCGCTACACACCCGCAGTCGGCCTGCCGGTGCTGCGCGAAGCCATCGCCGCCAAGACGCTGCACGACTCCGGGCTGGAGGTCGACCCGTCGCAGATCGTCGTCACCAACGGTGGCAAGCAGTCCGTGTATCAGGCGTTCCAGGCCGTGGTGAACCCCGGTGACGAAGTGCTGCTGCCCGCCCCCTATTGGACGACCTACCCCGAAGCGATCGCCCTGGCCGACGGCGTGCCGGTCGAGGTCTTCGCCGGCGCCGACCAGGAATACAAGGTCACCGTCGAGCAGCTGGAGGCGGCGCGCACAGACCGGACGACGGCGCTGGTGTTCGTCTCGCCCTCGAACCCGACCGGATCCGTCTACACCCCCGAAGAGACGCGGGCGATCGGCGAGTGGGCCGTGGAGCACGGCATCTGGATCATCTCGGACGAGATCTATCAGAACCTCGTCTACGAGGGGGCGCGTGCGGTCTCGATCGTGGAGGCGGTGCCGGATGCCGCGGCCCAGACGATCCTCGTCAACGGCGTCGCCAAGACCTACGCGATGACCGGCTGGCGCGTGGGCTGGATGGTCGGACCCAAAGACGCGATCAAGCTCGCCGCGAACCTTCAGTCGCACCTGTCGAGCAACGTGAACAACGTCGCGCAGCGCGCCGCGCTGGCTGCCCTCACGGGGCCGCAGACCGAGGCAGAGGAGTTCCGGCTGGCATTCGACCGGCGCCGCAAGCTCATCGTCGAAGAGCTCGCGAAGATCGAGGGCGTGACGGTGCCGAACCCGCTCGGCGCGTTCTACGTCTACCCCGACGTGCAGGGGCTGCTCGGTCGGGAGTGGGCGGGTTCGACCCCCACGACCTCACTGGAGCTGGCCGACCTCATCCTCGAGAAGGCCGAGGTCGCTGTCGTCCCCGGTGAGGCCTTCGGCCCCAGCGGATACCTGCGCCTGTCGTACGCGCTCGGCGACGACGCGCTGCTGGAGGGTGTGCAGCGCCTGCAGCGGCTCTTCGCCTGAACCCCGGGCTCCCGCCGAGCCCCAGCGTGACTTGACCCAATCGGCCCCTTCCGACGCGTCGGAAGGGGCCGATTGGGTCAAGTGAGGGCACCGGGGTCAGAGTACGACGTTCACCAGGACCGGTTCGGGTTGCAGGATCAGCCCGAACTCGGCCTGCACGCGGCCCTGGATGAACCGTGCGAGCTCGGCGAGCTCGGCGGCGGTCGCCGATCCGCGGTTCGTCAGGGCCAGAGCGTGCTTGGTCGACAGGGACGCTCGTGATCGCGGCAGCTTGAAGCCCTTGCGAAGGCCCGAGTGCTCGATCAGCCAGGCGGCGCTGACCTTCACGTCGGACTCCCGGCTCTGGGTCGGCGGGACATACCCCTGATATGCCGTCAGTGGAATGACCAGCACCGGGTCCATGTCGGGTGTGACCGGCCAGCGGGGGCACTCCGCGGGGAGGGTGCGGGCGAACGATGCCGAGACGATGGCGTTCTGGAAGAACGACCCTGCGCTGTAGGTGTCGGGGTCGCCGTCATCCAGGACCATGCCCTTCCGAGCGCGTGTGGCGAGGACGTGATCGCGGATCCAGGAGAGGGAGACCTCGGCATCGGGCGCGAGTCCGAGGGCCGTCCGCAGCTGGCTGCCGGGAACGGTCCGCGGGGACTCACCCACCTCCTCCAGCTCGAGGGTCACCGAAAGGATGACGGCGCGCCGTTCGGGGACCGAGCCGTAGTGGTGCTTGAGCACCGACGTGCGGAACCCCAGACCCAGGTCCGCCGCCGGCACTGTGGAGATCTCGCCGGAGTCCTCGTCGATGAGGTCGACCTCCACGAGCGTCTGCACGATCTCCTGGCCGTACGCGCCGATGTTCTGCACCGGAGCTGCGCCGATCGTGCCGGGTATGCCGGACATCGCTTCGATGCCCGCCAGTCCCTGATCCACGGCGACGGCGACCACCTCGTCCCACCCTTCGCCCGACTGCGCGCGCAGTCGCGCGAAGCCCGACCGCGGTGACGACAACCGCTCGATGCCGCCGGTGAGCACGCGGATCACGGTTCCCTCGAACGGCTCGTCGCCGACGAACACGTTCGATCCGCCGCCGAGCACGAGGACGGGCTCGCGGTCCGCCCACGCCGTCCGCAGCGCGTCCACCAGTTCGTCGGTGCTGTGGGCGTCCACCATGCGCTCGGGCAGGCCGCCGGTGCGCAGCGTCGTCAGGCGCGCCAGGGGAATCGGTTCGACGGCAGGCATCGGCTAGGCGAGCGCGACGCGGACCTGGGCCTTGACCAGGACGGTCGTCTCGGCCGAGGTGACGGTCAGGTCGATGCGCGCCGAGCCATCGTCGATCGCGCCCACGGTCGCGGTGACGGTCAGGTCTGCGCCGGACTCGGGGTCGACGACGACCGGGTTCTTGAACCGCACGCCGTAGTCGAGGATGCGTCCGGCGTCACCGAGCCACGGAACGATGGTCTCGACGGCCAGTCCCATCGTCAGCATCCCGTGCGCGAGAACGCCCGGGAGACCCACCTCTGCGGCGATGTCATCGCGATAGTGGATGGGATTGAAATCTCCGGATGCTCCGGCGTAGCGCACCAGCGACTCACGGGTCAGGTGCACGGTGCGCGCTGCGACCACGTCTCCGACGGCGTTCACGCGTCAGCCCCGACCAGGAGGACGGAGGTCGCCGTCACGACGTGCTCGCCCGCAGCATCCCGGATCTCGGCGTCACTGGTGACCATCGCGTTGCCGCCCATCACGCGTACGCCCGAGACCGACAGCGTCGCAGTGAGCTCGTCGCCGGCGACGATCGGACGCGAGTAGCGGAAGCGCTGCTCCGCGTGCAGGACGCGGGCCAGCTCGATTCCGCTGTCGGGTTCGGCCAGCAGCTGCTGCAGGGTGAGGTCCTGCACGACCATCGCGAAGGTCGGCGGCGCGACGACATCGGGGTAGCCGAGCCCGCGCGCGACGGCGGGATCGAAGTGCTGCGGGTCGGTGGCCAGGACGGCACGAGCGAATTCGCGCACCTTCTCCCGGCCGACGAGGTAGGGGGCGGTCGGGGCGAACTCGCGCCCGACCAGCTCGGTGTTCACTGGCACCGTGTCATCCTACCGAGGCTCAGTTCTTCGGCTTGCGGCCGCGGATCGCGCGCAGCGCCATCTGCACCGCGATCACGGCGATGAAGATCGCGAACAGCACGTTGCCCAGGAACGGGTCGACGATCGTCGCGATCCAGGCCCCGATCGCGGTCGTCGTGCACGCGGCTACGCCGATCAGCGCGGCGGCGAAGAGATCGACATTGCGACGGCGGATGTTGCCGACCGTCCCCGAGATGGCGGTCGGGATCATCATCAGCAGCGACGTGCCCTTGGCGATCAGGTCGCTGGTGCCGAAGATCAGCATCAGCGCGGGCACGACGATGATCCCACCGCCCACGCCGAGGAGCCCGGCGAGCGTTCCGGTCACGAGCCCCAGCACCACGAGTCCGAGGATCGTGATGATCGTCAGCGGCAGGTCGGCGTCGCGCGAGGGGATCACGAGGAACAAACTGACGATCACGACGCTCAGGAACCCGACGAAGCCCCATCGCAGGGCGGTGATGGGCGTCCGCGGCAGCAGCCAGCTCCCGATCTGCGCTCCCACGACCGCACCCGCCGCCAGGATGAGCGCCGGGATCCAGGCCACCGACCCGTGCAGCGCGTAGGAGATCACCCCGACGGTCGCGGTCGGAACGATCGCCGCCAGCGACGTTCCGGCTGCGAGCCGCTGATCGAAGCTCATCAGCAGCACCAGGAGCGGCACGATGACCGTTCCGCCGCCGACGCCGAACAGGCCGGACAGAAGTCCGGCGATCAGGCCGATCCCGATGCAGCCGAGAACGAATCGCGCGTTGCGGGTGGGCGGCTCGGACAGGTCCCCCATCAGTTGGAATCGAGGTCGTCGACGGCCCAGCCTCCGGCCGAGGGCACCACTGTGTAGTCGTAGCGATCCTCGTAGGGAGTCGGCTCCTCGACCGGGTTCCCGTCCTCGTCGTACAGGCTGTCGTACGTCTCGGAGGTCTGCACGGAGATCTCGTCACCGTCGCGCTCCACCGCGGTGACGGTCAGCTGGTAGTTCTCGACCGACTCGCTGAAGCCGGTCGCCGCGACATCGAAGTCCTCGCACGCGGTCAGTTCGAGCGCGACCCGGAGCTCTTCAGTGGTCGCCGCGACGAACTTGTCGCAGTCGACGGTCCGCCAAGCCTCGTCGTAGAGCTGCACGGCCGCGACGGCGGCGGCCTCATCGGCATCGCTCGCCCCGCCGTTCCCGCCACCGGAGGTCGCGTTGCCGAAGACGCCGATCAGCACGGGGATGAGGATGGCCATCAGGATGACGATGCCCAGGAGCACGACGCCGAGCACGACCCAGAGGATCCAGAGCTTGGACTTCTTCGGCTCCGTCGCCGCGATGAATCCGCCCGCCGGTGCCGCCCCGCCGGTGAAACCGCCAGGGTAGCCCGGAGGCGCCGACGGCGGGTACTCGGCCGGCCGTGCGGCAAGATCGGGATCGTTCGACGCGGCGGGCTGATCGGGAGATGGCACCGCCGGTTCGGCAGGTTCAACCGACACGCCGTCCTCGAGCGTCGGTGCCGCGGGCGCCTGTTCCTCGGCCGGTGCGTCGACGGCCGGATCCGGGTCGGGCGTCTGCACATGCTCGGTCCACTGCTGTCCGTCCCACCAGCGCAGGGCGCCGCGTCCGTCGTCGTACCATCCCGGCGGTGTGGTGGCCATTCGATCGTTCCCTCCTGCGCCGCGACGGGCTGGAGCGCGTCGCACGGCGAGCCTATCCGAGGCAGTCGGGCGGATATCGTCCTTCCCGGGCGAGGCGCGCGCGTGGTACGGCCGATAACCTCACGCCAAATGGACATCAACGGGAATCTCATCGCCGGCATCGTGCTCTCCGCCGCCCACGTCGTGATCGTGATCGCCGCGCTGATCATCATCCCGCGCCACCGCAAGCCGACCGCCGCCATGGCCTGGCTGCTGCTGATCGTGCTGCTGCCCTTCGTCGGCATCGCGCTGTTCCTGCTGATCGGCAGTTTCACGCTGCCGGCGAAGCGGCGCGACGAGCAGGCGAGGATCAACGAGCTCATCACCGAGCGCGTCGCCGGCAGGACCGAGCCGGGCGAGGCGGCGGACTGGCCGCGATGGTTCCAGCGGGTCGTCGACCAGAACACGGCCCTGACGGCGCTGCCGGCAGTCGGGGGCAACGCCGCGGCGCTGCTCGGCGACTACACCGGGTCGATCGATGCGATGGCGGCCGAGATCGATGCGGCCACCTCGTTCGTGCATGTGGAGTTCTTCATCGTGGCGTGGGATGACACGACCCGCGGCTTCTTCTCCGCCATGGAGCGCGCCGTCGCACGCGGCGTCTCGGTGCGCCTGCTCGCCGACCACGTGTCCTCCAAGCGCGTCGCCCGATCGAAGGAGACGTTCGCCGAGCTGGATCGCATCGGCGTGACATGGGCGTGGATGCTGCCGGTGATGCCGTTCCAGGGCAAGTATCAGCGCCCCGATCTGCGCAACCACCGCAAGATCGTCCTCGTGGACGGCCGGGTCGCGTTCCTGGGGTCGCAGAACCTCATCGACCGCTCCTACGACTCCCCCAGTCACATCAAGCGGGGGCTGAAGTGGCAGGAGCTGGTCACCCGCGTGACCGGCCCCGTGGTGGCATCCGTCAATGCCGTCTTCCTTTCGGACTGGCTGATCGAGACGGGCGAATCGCTGCTGGAGACCGAGCACGTGCCCACCGACGCCCTGGAGCGCAACACCTCCGCGGACGAGCTGGTGTGCCAGGTCGTCCCGAGCGGTCCGGGCTACCCGACCGAGAACAACCTCCGTCTGTTCCTGTCGTTGATCTACGGCGCCACCGACAAGGTGATCCTGACGAGCCCGTACTTCGTCCCCGACGAGGCGATGGTCTACGCGATCACGACCGCCTGCCAGCGCGGGCTCGATGTTCAGCTGTTCGTCTCCGAGATCGGAGACCAGGGGCTGGTCTATCACGCGCAGCGTTCGTACTACGACGCGCTGCTGGAGGCCGGGGTGCGCATCTTCCTCTACCCCGCGCCGTTCATCCTCCACTCCAAGCACTTCTCGATCGACGACGACATCGCCGTGATCGGATCCAGCAACATGGACATCCGCTCGTTCAGTCTGAACATGGAGGTCATGATGCTCGTGCGCGGCGCTTCGTTCGTCGCGCAGATGCGCGAGGTCGAGCAGGGATACCGGGATGCCGGCCGCGAGCTGACGCTCGAGCAGTGGCGCCGCGAGCCTCGGAAGGCCACGTTCCTGGACGGTCTCGCGCGGCTGACCTCGGCTGTGAACTGACTCCTGCTGGCACCGCTCCTGCGTCACAATGAAGCCACACTTGCGCGTGTGGTCTGACCACAGTTACTGTGGTCAGACCACATAGGTGGCTCCCTCGCGATAGGAGACTTCGTGGATCTTCTCGACCCGCTCCTGCTGGCCCGCTGGCAGTTCGGCCTGACGACGCTCTACCACTTCCTGTTCGTCCCGCTCACGCTCGGGATGGCGCTGACGGTCTCGATCTTCCAGACTGCGTGGTTTCGGACGGCGAACCTGAAGTGGCTGCACCTCACGCGCTTCTTCGGGAAGATCTTCCTGATCAACTTCGCCATGGGCGTGGTCACCGGCATCGTGCAGGAGTTCCAGTTCGGCATGAACTGGTCGTCGTATTCGCGCTTCGTGGGCGACGTGTTCGGCGCTCCGCTGGCGTTCGAAGGACTCATGGCCTTCTTCTTCGAGGCGACCTTCATCGGACTGTGGATCTTCGGCTGGGACAAGCTGCCGAAGGGACTCCACCTCGCGAGCATCTGGATCGCCACGATCGGCGCCTGGTTCTCGGCCTATTTCATCCTCGCAGCGAACGCCTTCATGCAAAACCCGGTGGGCTATCAGATGGCCCAGGACGGCGGCCGGGCCGAGATGAACGACTTCCTCGCCGTACTGACGAACCCGGTCGCCCTGGCCGCCCTGCCGCACACGCTCTTCGCCGCGTTCATGATGACCGCCGGCGTGATCATCTCCATCTCGGCCTGGCAGCTCGTGCGCGGGCGGAACGTCGAGATGATGCGCTCCTCCCTGCGCTACGGCTTGTGGGGCATGATCATCGCGTTCGCCGGCGTCGCGCTCTCCGGCGACCAGCTGGGCCTGGTGATGGTCCAGACCCAGCCGATGAAGATGGCGGCAGCGGAGGCGATGTTCAACAGCGCGTGCGGCGCCGACGCATCCTTCTCCATCTTCACCCTGGGAACGCCCGACGGATCGACCGAGCTGTTCTCCATCCGCATCCCCTACCTGCTGTCCTTCCTGTCCACGCACACCCTGGACGGCTGCGTCGAGGGGATCAACGACCTCAACGCGGAGTACACCACCCAGCTGTTCCCGCAGTTCGCCGACCAGGTCGACGGCAACTTCGCCCCCATCCTGTGGGTGACGTACTGGTCGTTCCGCTGGATGATCGGCCTCGGCGGAATCGCCGCGCTCACCGCCGTGGTGGGTCTGTGGCTCACGCGCAAGAAGGCGAAACGAGCCGTCCCGACCTGGGCATGGCGCCTCGCGATCTGGGCGTGGCCGGCATCGCTGTTCGCGATCCTCGTCGGCTGGGTCTTCACCGAGATGGGCCGCCAGCCCTGGATCGTGTTCGGGCTGATGCTCACCGAGGACGGCGTCTCGCCGAGCGTCCCTGGGTGGACGGTGCTGATCTCGCTGCTCGCCTTCACCGCGATCTACGCGGCGCTCGCCGTCGTCGAGATCGGTCTGATTCTGAAGACCGCGCATCGAGGACCGGATCCGCTGCCGGGACCCGATGATCCGGATCCGCGCGAGCACGCCCTCGAAGACACCCCGACGACGGTCTATTAGGAGCCGATCATGGATCTCGCCTACCTCTGGTTCTTCATCGTCGGCTTCCTGTTCGTCGGCTACTTCGTCCTGGACGGCTTCGACTTCGGTGTCGGGATGTCGCTGCCCTTCCTCGGCAAGGACGACATCAGCCGTCGCCAGATCATCAACACGATCGGCCCGGTCTGGGATCTCAACGAGACCTGGATCATCGTCGCCGGCGCGTGCCTGTTCGCCGCCTTCCCGGAGTGGTACGCGACCCTCTTCAGCGGGTTCTATCTGCCCCTGCTGCTGATCCTCCTCGCGCTGATTCTGCGGGGCGTCTCATTCGAATACCGCCATCAGCGCGACAGTCTCCGCTGGAAGCGCGGCTTCGACCGGATGATCGTGATCGGCTCGGCCGTGCCGGCACTGCTGTGGGGAGTCGCGGTCGCCAACATCGTGCAGGGCGTTCCGCTGGACGCCGACCACGAGTTCACCGGCTCGCTGCTGACTCTTCTGAACCCGTACGGACTCCTCGGCGGACTCACGACCCTGCTGCTGTTCTTCACGCACGGCGTGTACTTCGTCGCGCTGAAGACCGACGGCCAGGTCGCCGCCGATGCGCAGCGGCTGGCAGGTCGCGCGGGGCTGCTCACCATCGTCGTCGCTGCGACGTTCCTGACCTGGACGATCGGGATGGCCTTCGCCCAGGAGCGGCCGCTCGCCGGGATCACGGTGATCTTCGCCGCGGTTGCCGCTGCGCTGCTGATCGGATCGTGGGTGGCGAACGTCCGGGGTCGCGAAGGGTGGGCGTTCGGATTCGGCGCCTTCACCATCGTCGCGGCGGTGCTCGCTCTGTGGTTCGCGCTGTTTCCCTACGTCATGCCGTCGACGCTCGACATGGCCACGAACAGCCTGACGATCGACAATGCCTCCAGCACCGATTACACGCTGACGATCATGTCGTGGGCGGCCCTGGTCTTCCTGCCGCTGGTGCTGGCCTATCAGGGCTGGACGTACTGGATCTTCCGCAAGCGGGTCTCGCGCTCCCGGATCGAGAAGGCAGCGGCATCCGTCCCGCACTGACCCGGACGATAGGGTCGGAAGCGTTGTGAGTGACCAGACGGATGCCGCGGGACCGCCGCGCGTGAGCGGCAAGCCGGTGGATCCGCGGCTGCTGCGCTACGCGGCATCGTCCCGCTGGTTCTTCGTCGCCATCGGCGCGATCGCGGTGGCACAGACCGCCGTCATCATCGCGTTCGCCGGGTTGCTCACGAGGGTGATCGTAGGCGCGATCGAGCGGATGCCGCTCCCCGAACTGGCCGCGACGCTCGGCGCGCTGGGCGCTGTCGTCGCGGTACGCGCGCTCCTGCTGTGGGCTCGCGAAGCGGTCGCCTCGCGCGCTGCGGCGCGCGTGCAGACGGAACTGCGCGCGGCGCTGATCGCCGGCATCGACCGGCTCGGGCCCGAGTGGCTGGACACGCGCAACTCCGCCGCGCTGGCGGTGACCGCCGGCCGCGGACTCGATGCACTCGAGGCGTACTTCGGCCGGTATCTGCCGCAGCTCGTCTCCACCGCGGTCGCCACGCCGATCCTCGTCGCCACGATGTGGTGGCAGGACTGGATCTCGGGGCTGACGGTCGTGCTCACCCTGCCCTTGATCCCGATCTTCATGGTCCTGATCGGTTATGCGACCCGCGCGACGCAGCAACGTCAATGGAGCACCCTGCAGCGCCTGGCCGCGCGGTTCGCCGACACCGTCGAGGGCCTCTCGACTCTGAAGATCTACGGACGCCAGCATCGCGCCGCCGCCTCGATCGAGAAGGTCACCGCGGACTACCGGCGCGAGACGATGAAGGTGCTGCGGGTCTCGTTCCTATCGGGTTTCGCCCTGGAGTTCCTCGCCAGCATCTCCGTCGCCGTCATCGCGGTCTCGATCGGCTTCCGACTCATCGACGGATCGCTGGCCCTCGGCGTCGGGTTGTTCGTCCTGCTCCTGGCACCGGAGGCGTACCTGCCGCTTCGCCAGGTCGGCGTCCAGTTCCACGCCGCAACCGAGGGGGTGGCTGCCAGCGACGTGGTGTTCGACGTGCTCGACGCCGCGGGGACTCGCGCGCACGGCACCGCCGCCGGGATCGGGGCACGGTCTGCGCATCGGGGCGGAGAATCCGCGCCCCGGCGCACGGGATCCGCCCCGAACCGCGCCAGCGGGGTCCTGCGGATCGAAGGGATGCGCGTTCGGCGCGGAGGGCGGATGCTGCCGCCCGTCGACTTCGTCGCGGCACCCGGCACCGTGACGCTGATCGAGGGGCCGAGCGGCGCCGGAAAATCGAGCGTCCTCGCCGCGCTGCGCGGCGCCGCCGGCTTCGAGGGCACCGCGCAGATCGGTGACGCCGCCATCCGCAGCCTCGCACCGGCGACGTGGCTCGCGTGGGCGGGCCAGCGGCCGGGCCTGGTCTCGGGCTCGATCTCGGAGAACGTGGCCCTCGGCGACCCGGCGCCGGAGGCCGGCGACATACGCCGGGCGCTCGAACTCGCCTGCGCCGGCGAATTGGACCCCGCCCGCCGCCTTGGCGTGCAGGGAGCCGGGATCTCCGGCGGCCAGGCGCAGCGAGTGGCCGTCGCGCGTGCCTTCTATCGCCGCCTCCGCGGCCGATCGGTGGTGGTGGCGCTCGACGAGCCCAGTTCCGCACTCGATCCCGACACAGAGGCCCGGCTGTGGCGCAACGTCCGCGCGGTCGCCGACCAGGGCGCCGCCGTGGTGCTCGTCTCGCACCGGCGGAGTGCCCGCGAGATCGCCGACCAGGTCGTCGCCTTGAACGCGCTCGAGGTCGTCCGATGAGCCCCGCACCCCGCGCCGAGGCGATCGCGGTGCTCCGCGGCGCCGTGCCGCCCCTTCGACGGTTCTGGCCGGCGCTGGCGGCAGGCTTCGCCGCAGAGGCCTCCGCCGTCGCGCTGCTCGCCGTCAGCGCGTGGCTGATCGTCCGGGCCAGTGAGCAGCCGCCGGTCCTGTATCTGTCGGCAGCCGTCGTGGGTGTGCGGCTGTTCGCCCTGACACGCGCCACGTTCCGCTACCTCGAGCGACTGGCCGGGCACGATGCGACGCTCCGCCAGCTCGCGACCACGCGGGCCGCGCTCGTGCGCCGGCTGGTGCCGTTCGCACCGGACGGGCTCACCCGCAGCAACCGAGGATCGATGCTCGGCGCCTTGGTCGATGACGTCGATGATCTGCAGAACCTGCCCCTGCGCGTCGTGCAGCCCCTCGTCACCTCGGCGACCGTCGCGATCGGCGCCGTCGTCCTCGTCGCGTTCATCTGGTGGCCGGCCGCGCTGACCCTGCTCGGGTGCTTGGCGGTGGCCGCCGCGGCGGCGACGCTGTGGGGCTGGGCTGCCGGCGCTCGGGCGGAACGCGCCATTTCACCCCTGCGCGCCCGCCTCGCCGACGCGATCAGCGACCACCTCGGCAGTCTCGATGTGCTGATCGCCTTCGGCGCGGAGGCGCAGAGCCGGGCGCGCGTCGTCGCAGCGGACGCCGCACTGCACCGGGCGGTCGTGCGACGCAGCGGGGCCCAGGCGGGTACCGCCGCCATGGTCTCGCTCCTGGCGGGCGCCGCCTCGATCCTCGCGGTGCTCACCGCGGCACCGGGGCTGACCGCGGGCGGCCTCGATGCCCCGGCCCTCGCGGTGGCCGTCCTGGTTCCGATGGCGGTGTTCGAGGTGTTCGCGGCGGTGCCGCAGGCCGCCGCTGCGTGGCGCCAGGTGCGGGCCTCGGCGGAGCGGATCGCGGACGCCATCCCCGATCGGGTTCCCGCCGAGCTGGTCGAGGACCATCCGCCGTCGACGGGGATCGCGCCGGTCCTCGGCAGCGGGCTGCACCTGCACGATGCGACGGTGCGCTGGCCCGCGGCATCCGCTCCGCTCCCCTCGCCGGCCGCGCTCCGCGGCATCGATCTGGACGTGCGCGCCGGGGAGCGGCTGCTCGTCGTGGGCTCGAGCGGCGCCGGCAAGAGCACCCTCGCCCACGCACTCGTGCGCTTCCTCGAGACCGACGGCGAGTACGAGATCGGCGGCGCGTCCGTCTCCGATCTCGCTGCGGACGATGTGCGCCTCACCGTGGGACTGTGCGAACAGCGCCCGATGCTCTTCGATGAGGACGTGCGGCAGAACCTGCTGTTCGCGCGCGACACGGCGAGCGATGTCGAGCTCGAAGGCGTTCTCGCCCGTGTCGGACTCGGCCCTTGGCTGCGGGATCGCGGCGGACTCGATGCGCGCGTCGGCGAGCGCGGCGCGCTCGTCTCGGGCGGCCAGGCGCAGCGGCTGTCCCTGGCCCGCGCCCTGCTGCGCGGCTTCCCGGTGCTCGTGCTGGACGAGCCGACGGCGGGTGTCGACCCCGACGCGTCGGACGCGCTCCTGGCCGACATGCTCGGTGCGGTCGGGGAAAATCAGGCGGTGGTGCTGATCTCACATGTGGCCGTGCCGGAGCACCTGGTCGACCGGGTGGTGCGGATCGACGAGGGCCGCCTCAAACCCGCCTGAGCAGCCGCCGACTCAGTCGAGCGCGGCGAAGACGATCGTGATGAACCACGCGATGAATCCGACGTAGATCAGGCGCTCCCAGAGCCCGAAGGTCCGGGCGAAGAGCCGCACGGCCGGGCTCAGCAGCACCCCGATGCTGCCGATCGCCATGATCACGGCGAACACGGTCGACCAGGTCGCCTCCGTCGTCGATCCCGCGTCGTGCAGGGCGCCGCCGGCGAGGAAGGCCGCCACGGTGATCGAGGCGAAGGCGAGGAAGGCCAGGATGCGGTGGGCTCGACCCCTCGCGGTGACCCTCGCACGAGCCGCGTCCATCGGCACGAACGGGATGATCGCGCGCGACAGGGCGAAGATGGCGAGGAAGACGCAGGAAATCATCGCGGCGTCGCCGGCGATGTTCATCAGGACGATGATCGCGCCGATGGCGGCGATCGCGGCCGCGAACCCGGCCGTCATGTAGAGCTTCCGGGTTTCGGTGATGCCGTATTTGCTGACCGGATCGCGCACCGGGTCGACATCCGTGGAGACCAGGTGCGCCCACAGCAACGCGACGATCAGCACGGCGGTCCCGAAGGTCGTGATGACCGCCCCGATGTTCTGCACCCTGCTCGCTCCTCGCTGCCCGTTCATGGGCGAGCCTACCGGGCTGAGCGCGGACGCTTCGCCCGGTCAGTGGTTGCGCAGCGCGGTGACCAGCTCGCTCTTTCGCTTGCGCGAGTAGCCGGTGAGCCCGAGCTCTTTCGCGCGCTTCTTCAACTGCGGCACCGTCCAGTCCTCGTAGTCGCCGGCCTTGCCGCCCTTTCGGCCGACGGCGGCTCGGCCCTTCTTCGTACCGCCGGTGGCGTTGGAGATGCGCGCCGCCTTCTCCTTCGAGGCGCCGCCGTCGCGCAGCTTCTCATAGAGCTCCGGGTCCAGCAGTGGCGACCGTGCGTTTCGTGGCATCGCGTGCTCCCTTCCGTGTGTCAGACCACGGTAGGAATGCTCAGCGCTCGCCCTCCAGGGGCTTGACATCCTCCGCGCGCGCCGTCCGCGGCTCGATCGGCGACTATCGGGTCTCGGGGTCGACGAGGTCGCCGCCGATCACGCCGATCCCGACGGCTTCGTGGCTCGGCTCCGGCTCGCCCGGGGCATCCGCCTTCGGTTCCTCCTCGGGCTGCTTCTCGGTGCTGGGCTCTTCGAGCTCCTCGTCGGATGGGACCTTCTCATCAGAGCCGTGGTCCGGATGCTGCGCTTCGTCCGTCATGGAATCCTCCTGGTCGACTGGTCTCCAGACTCCGCCGGTTCGCGCGCGGCTCGCAACGGGTTGACGCGCGACCCTAGGTTGGGTCATGCGCACGTGCGACGACGAGAAGAGACGAGGATCGTGGCGAGCATCGACGGGCTGTACAACTTCCGAGACACGGGCGGCATGCCGTTGACGGGCGGCGGGGCCACGCGCAGCGACGTGCTGTTCCGCTCTGACGCGCTGGCCGCGCTCACGCCGGCGGGCCTGGACGCACTCACGGACACGGATATCGGCGTCGTGGTCGATTTCCGAACACCGGGCGAGCGCCAGACGGCCCCCGACCGTCTTCCCTCATCCCGGGCGTTCCGGGTCGTGGAGCTGTCGATCCTGGAGGGCGCGATGGCCGAGATGGCCGGGCGCTTCGTCGGCAGCGGCGCGGCGTTGAACCCCGGGCTGATCGCGCAGGCGATGGCGGCGCTGCCGACGCTGAGCGAGTTGTACATCGGGATGCTGCAGCACGGCGCGGCCGCCTTCGCCGAGGTCGCGCGGCTGATCGCCGCGTCGACGGACGATGAGCCGACGGCCGTGCTGGTGCACTGCACGGCCGGAAAGGACCGCACCGGTGTCGCGGTGGCGCTGATGCTGGACGCGGTCGGTGCCGACCGCGCCGCCGTCATCGCCGACTACGCGGCTTCGCAGGACAACCTCGCCGGGCCGTGGGCTGACGGGATGCTGCAGATGATCACCGCGTTCGGGCTGCCCCTCACGCCGGAGGTGCGCGCGCTGGTGACGGGGACCCCGCCCGAGGCGATCGCTGCCGCGCTCGAGTGGACCGATGCGCAGTTCGGCGGCGCGGGGGGCTACCTCGAATCGGGTGGGCTGACCGGCGACGAGCTCGCGGCGCTTCGCGCGCGCCTCAGGGCGTGATGCGTGGCGGGTTGTGCATGAACTCGATCCGTATTCCGTTGTCGTCCTCGACGAAGGACGCGTAGTAGCGATCGGAGAACCGCGCGTAGGTCTTCGGGTCGCGCACGGCGTGCCAGCCGGCCGCCATCGCGACCGCGTGCAGTCGATCGACGTCCTCGGCCGAGTCGACGGCGAACGCGAGGTGCTGCCAGCCCACTCGCCCATGCCGGTGGGGACCACTGCCGGGTTCGCGGGCGGGGAACAGGATGAGCTCCGGGTCATCGCCCATCTGCCACGACACAGAGCCGTCGGCGTCGTGCCGCTGGTATCCGAGCGCGCTCATGACCGGGTCGAACTGGGCGATCCCGCGCTGCAGGTCCTCGACGGTGATGCCCAGGTGATCAAGAACGGCCATCGGATCATCCTTTCCACGAGGTGCGGCCGAAGCGCTCCCACCGATCGACGATGCGTGGCGTCGCGTCCTGCGCACTGGTGCGGACCACCACGGGCCGCCCGTTGATGAAGACCTGCTCCACGTCGGACTCTATCGCCAGGGGATCGCCGGACCAGATGACGATGTCGGCGTCCCGGCCCGCTTCGAGCGCGCCGACGCGCGCGTCCAGACGGAGGATGGATGCCGGGTTCACCGTCAGCGCCTCGAGCGCCGTGCGGGCCGGCAGGCCCTCGCGCACGGCGAGGATCGCCTGCAGCCGAAGCTGGTCGATCGGCACGACCGGATGGTCGGTGGTGATCGCGACCTTCACTCCGGCGGCCGCGAGCAGCGCGAGGTTGCCGATCGCGCGATCACGCAGTTCCACCTTCGAGCGCGAGGTGAGCATCGGCCCGAAGATGACCGGGATGTGCTTCTCGGCGAGCACGTCGGCGATCTTGTGCCCCTCGGTCCCGTGATTGACCACGAGGGTGTAGCCGAACTCCTCGGCGATGCGGATCGCTGTGGCGATGTCGTCGTGACGGTGGCAGTGCTGGTCCCAGACGAGCTCTCCATCCAGTACCGCGGCGAGGGTCTCGTCGGTGAGGTCGCGGTCGAACGGCTCGCCCTTCGCTGCGGCGGCCGCACGCTTGGTCGCGTAGTTGCGGGCATCCACGAACGCCTCGCGCAGTACGGCGGCGACGCCGAGCCGCGTGGAGGGGGTCTGCTTCTTGTCGCCGTATACGCGCTTCGGGTTCTCGCCGAGCGCCGATTTCACGGAGACATCGAAGGCGAGCACCTGCTCGTCGACGGTGCGGCCGCCCCACGTCTTCAGTGCGACGGTCCGTCCCCCGATCGGGTTGCCGGAGCCGGGCTTGATCACCGCAGTGGTCACCCCGCCCTTGAGGGCGTCACGGAAGCCGACCTCCTCGATGTCGATTCCGTCGAGGGCGCGGAAACGCGCGCCGTTCGGGTCGGTCATCTCGTTCGTATCGTTCCCCGACCACCCTTCCCCGTCCTCGTGCACTCCGAGGTGGCCGTGCGCCTCGACGAAGCCCGGCAGCACCCAGCTGCCGGTGGCGTCGACGACGCGCGCGCCGTCGGGGATCGTCGTGTCGGAGCCGCCGACGGCGGAGATGACGCCGTCGGCGACCACGACAACGCCGTCCTCGATCGGCTCTCCGCTGACGGGAACGACGTAGCCACCGGTGATCGCCAGGAAATCAGTCATCCTTCCACCCTAGGACGGCTCCCGATTCCTCAGGTGGGAAGACCTCCGTGGAGCTGGGCGAGCAGCTCGATGTGATCGCCGGTCCCCGAGTACTCCGCGATCCGCCGGTCCATCACGCGGTACATCGCGAACTCGGCCACGTTCACATGCCGTCGGGTCGGCGCGATGCCGCGGAAGGCGGCGGCGTGCGTGCCGCCTGCGCGAAGGTGTACCGCCAGCCGGTCCTCTTCCGCGATCAGCTGGACGCGACGCCAGCGCCAGTCCGGGAAGGCGGTGAACAGCTCGGCGAGGTCGTCGATCCAGGCATCCGACCCGCTCGGCAGGTGCGCGCGACGCACGGACGGCGAGAGGAAGGATCGGATCGCGTCCAGGTCGTGCCGGTTGCAGGCATCCAGGTAATCGGCGTGCCACTCGCGCATCTCCCACGGCTCCACCCGCCCATTATCCGGGGCGACGGACCCAGCGCATGCTCACGTCCCGTCGGCGAGGATGCGCTCGAGCACGATGCGGGCCTTGCGAGCCTCGCCTTCGGGGTCGTGCGAGCCGGAGGCATCCGCCAGGACGAGCATCGCTTTCCACAGCGCCCACGCCTTCCCTCGCGCCCAGACTTCCGAATCCCACGGCAGCGCGGCGCGGAACACGTCGCGTGCGCGGTCGTCGAACATCGTCCAGGCGATCGCGAGGTCGCAGGCGGGATCCCCCGCCCCCGAGGTGCCGAAGTCGATGACGGCGACCAGGCGTCCCTCGCGCAGCAGCAGGTTCCCGGGCGCGATGTCGCCGTGGAACCACACCGGCTGTGCAGTGATTCTCGTGCGCAGCGCAGCATCCCAGATCCGCCGCGCAGCGACCGTGTCGATCGTGTCCTCGAGCTCTCGCAGAGACCGCTGGACCTCGTCGTCGTAGACGCGCGGATGCGCACCCCGCCAGAAGCTGTGCGGCCCGGCGGCCGGAGCATCGGTCGTCTCGACGGCGGCGAGGGCGACGAGGAAGCGCGCGACGTCCCGGGCCAGATCATCGATGTCGATGCCCGGCACGTCGCCCGCCGGTGTGCCGTCGATCCAGCGGTACACCGACCACGGCCGGTCGAACTGCGGCGTGGGCGATCCGAGCGCGATCGGCGCGGGGATCTCGAACGGCACGCGGGGCGCGATGACCGGCAGCCAGCGCTGCTCCTTCGCGACGGCGGGAGCGTACCCGTCGGCGCTCGGCAGTCGGACGAGCATGTCGTCGCCGAGACGGAAGGTGCGGTTGTCCCAGCCCCCCGGCATCACCTGACGGATGCTGAGGGCCGCCCACTGCGGGAACTGCGACGCCACCAGCCGGCGGACGAGGTCTTCATCGATCGTCACGGGTCCCCACGGTACCTTCCGCCGGGCCGGGTGGGGTGGGATGATGGCGGCACGGGAGAGATGGTTCGATGATGACCTCCGTTCTTTTCGTGACATGGGACGGCGGCGGCAACGTCCCGCCGATGCTGGCCGTCGCTTCCGAGATGCAGCGACGCGGTCACGCAGTGCGGGTCCTCGGTCATCCGTCTCAGCGCGCTGCGGTGGTGACGGCTGGGCTCGCGTTCGAGGCCTATTCGACCGCACGGAGCTGGACGGCGCTGAAGCCACGTTCGGGCCTGCGTGCGGATCTGGCCTATGCAGCCGTCTTCGCCGATCGTCGCCTCGGCCGTGACGTCGTGCGATCGGCACGACGATCGCCCGTGGACCGGATCGTGGTGGACGGCCTGCTGATCGGGGCGCTGTCGGAGCTCTGCCGCGCAGGACTTCGATACACGATCTTCGTCCACACCCTCCGGGCGGCGATGTATCGGGCGGTCGTGCGTGGTCCGCTCGGGGCCGTGCTGCACGTGCGCGGGCTGCGTCCCGCGCATCTCTACGAGATCGCCGAGCTCGAACTGGTCGTGACCGATCCGCTCCTGGATGTCCGACCGCGCGCGAACGCAGCCTCGATCGTCCACACCGGGCCTGTCTTCGCGGAGCGTGCGACGCAGTCGACCTTCGACGACCCGCCCGCCGAGGTGCTCGTGAGCCTGAGCACGACGTACGTGCACGGTCAGGCCGAGCTTCTGCAGCGCATCATCGAGGCGATCGCACCGCTGCCGGTGCGGGTGATCGTGACCACCGGCCCGGCGATCTCTCCCGATGAAGTCCGGCCGTCGTCGAACACCGACGTGCACGCGTATCTCCCGCACGCCGACGCGATGGCCTCGGCGTCGGTCGTCGTCGGCCACGGCGGCCATGCGACGACGCTGCTCGCACTGGCACACGGCATCCCGCTTCTGATCATCCCGACGAACACGTCGTTCGATCAGCCGGTGATCGGCCACGTGATCGCCGCGCACGGACTGGGACTCACCCTCGACAAGCGTGCCTCGACGGAAGCCATCCGCGACGCGGTGGTCGAGCTGATCCGCCGGCGGAGCTATCGCGATCGCACGGGCGAGGTGGGCAGGCGGATCCGCGGCGCCCCGAACGGAGCGGTCGTCGCCGCGGATCGACTCGCAGGACGCGCCGCTACAGCAGGATGACCGTGGTCCCCGCCGTGGCCGCGGGCCCGCTCATCGCGGCAAGCGCCGACGGGGCGTCGTCGAGGGACACCGTGCGTCCGACGAGGGCGGACGGGTCGATGATGCCGCGAGCGATCTGGTCGAGCATCGCGGGATACTCGTGCGCCGGCATCCCATGACTGCCCAGGAGCTCCAGCTCGAGCGCGATCACGCGGCCGACATCGAGCGCGGGGACGGAGTCCGCGCCCGCGAGCAGGCCGACCTGCACATGCCGGCCTCCGGGCCGGAGGCTCGCCAGGCCTCGACGCAGCAGCGATGCGCGCCCGAGCGCTTCGATGACGACGTGCGCGCCGCCGTCCGTCGCCGCGGAGACCTGCACGTCTGCGTCTTCGGCCTCGCCGTCGACGGCGACGGCGGCGCCGAGGCGCACGGCGAGATCCCTCGCGGCAACGGACACGTCGACTGCGACGACATGCGCGCCGGCTGCGACGGCGACGAGGATCGCGGATAGGCCGACCCCGCCGCATCCGAACACGACCACCTCCTCGCCGGCGCAGACGCGACCGCGCGCCGTGACCGCTCGATACGCGGTGGCGAACCGGCAGCCGAGTGCCGCGGCCGTCGCATCGTCGATGCTTCCCGGTACGGCGACGAGGTTCGTATCGGCGTGGTGGACGATCACCCGCTCGGCGAAGGAGCCCCACCGGTCGAATCCGGGCTGCGTCTGATTCGGGCAGACGTTCTGGCGCCCCTCGGCGCAGACCGCGCACGTGCCGCACGCGTTGACGAACGGAGCGGTGACCCGCTCGCCGCCCGACCAGGAACGCACATCGGCACCGACGCGGACGATGGTGCCCACGAACTCGTGACCCGGCACGTGGGGCAGGAGAACCGTGTCGTCGTGCCCGAGCCACGCGTGCCAGTCGCTGCGGCAGACTCCGGTCGCCGTGACCGCGATCACGGCGCCGTGCGGCGGGCACTCCGGCTCGTCGACGCTGCGGATCGTCGGCAGCTCGCCGAACGACTCGTAGACCACAGCGCGCATCCGTCGATGCTCTCACCCACGATGCGGACGAAACGAACGAACCCCCAGAATCTGGCGGGATTCCGGGGGTTTGCGTAGCGGGAGCGGGGCTTGAACCCGCGACCTCACGATTCAGGATCCGCCTGGCCCCGCGACTTTGTTACTTCGCGACGTCTCGACGAATCTTGCTTTGACCAGGGACATCTTGCCCGCGTTCTTGTTCGTTGATTCCGATTATAAGTGAACTTTCGGTGCGTCTCGGCTCGTCTGGGGCCGCCTGGACCGGATAACCGTTGGATAAACGTGGCGCAATCAAGTCGTACGGGAGGCGTTCGATTGCCGCGCCTTCAGCGCGCGGTTGCGCGGGCGATGTGTCCGAGACCAGCTTGACCAGACCGCTTCAAGGTCATCGCCACCGCGCAGTGAGCTTCACTGCCGCAGCGGTGAGGGACCGGCTTTCGGGCCGGCACGGGCAACCTTGCATAGTCGTGCGATTGTGTGCGCGGAGGGATATTCACACCGAGCAGAGCGGGTTGAGTAACGGCAACCTGCGCCCAACCCATTGTGTGGGCGCCCCGCCACCATACGATCGACTAGCGATCTCTCCCGCTGCAGATTGGGGGGATTCGAGTCGATCGATGAATGGGGATCCGATTGAGCATCAGCGTTGTTGACAGGAAGCTCCTGTGGGGGCGGTCAGCAAACAGATGTGCGTGGCCGGCTTGCAATCAACGGCTGGCGCTCAATCTACTGAACCCGGAGGCAGACATACTCCGCGACCACGGAGCAGTGATCGGTGAGGAAGCGCACATTCGTTCCGCTCGCCAAATCGGTCCCCGCTACGATCCCCAGTACCCGCGAGAAAAGCTCGACACCTATGGCAACCTCGTTCTACTCTGCCCAACTCACCATGCGATTGTCGACAAAGACGAAGGCGCCGCCTGGCCGACGGATGCTGTCGAGAATTTGAAGGCGACGCACGAACGAGCTGTAGACGAAGCCACTAGCGCAACCGACCTCGCGGTACGCGACCTCGAGGAATTGTTGGTTGCCCAAATTGCAAACTGGGAAATCAAAGCGCGACTGGCAACCTGGCGCGCAATGACCAGTCACCTAAATAACGTGTATCCACAACTTCGCCAGGATGAAGCTGACGGTCTGTTCGAGCTCGGCGCATGGTTGCTGGAACGGCGGTGGCCAGATGGATATCCACGCATTGTCTACGCCTTCGAAAATTTCCGGCAGGTCCTGACATGCCTGCTTGAACTCATAGGGCGTAGCTTCGAGGCAAAAGGGCAGATTTTCGAGCTTCCTCGCGAACACAAGCGCATCGGGTGGAACGCCAGCCTCTACACCGAGTTGATCTCGGATTTCAACGTAAAGGCAAACGTCGTTTGGCTACTGACGATGGAGTTGACCCGCGCAGCGAACTTAATCATCTCAGCCGTGGCCGCAGAGCTCGATCCGCTTTATCGCCTAACCGAGGGGTATGTCCTTCTGCAAGATGGTGACGCCTTTTGGGGAATCGAACTTTCGCGCCTCCAGCACCCAACTCCAAAGCCAGACTCGGTTCCGCAGGTGTATTCGTTGCAGGCTTTGATCGACCGAACTCGTGTCGAACTCGATGGTGGCGACCCCCGAAGCGAACCTGACATCGACCTATACGCCGTCGATGTGTCTGAGTGGGCGCGCCCGACAGACTGAGGACCCGCCTGTCCAGTCGGCCAAGGCACAAGGTCGCAGGCGCTGACGATGAGCGTGTCCGAGACACATTCACGCAGCTGCTCATCGATACCTCGCCTTCGGACTCGTTTTCAGACGCCAAACTTCATCGGTTATGACTGGTCTGGGCTATGACGTGGGACGGGGCGAGCGCACCTTGGCCGGGCGAAGGCCGTCCGCCGCGCCCGGCAACAGCGCCCAAAAACCTAGTGCGAAGAGCGGGTGGCTGCCGCGGAAGTCGCGCGCCTGTCGGTAGCACCTCGGTAGGTGTTGTCCGACCCCAATGCCATGATTCGAACATGTCTTCGATTGACCAGTGCGTCGAACGGGCGGGTCTGCCAGACTGTCCCCCGTCAAATAGAATCCAGCGCATGTATCCCGAGCTCAACCCGTTCAACCCTGGATCCGGTTTGGAGCCGCCGACACTGGCCGGTCGGGACGCGGAGGTAGCCGCATTCGATCTGCTCGTTGCGCGAACAAGGCACCAGCGCCTATCCCCAAGCATCATCCTTTATGGGTATCGGGGCGTTGGAAAGACCGTGCTGCTCAACGCCATGCGCCGACAGGCGGCCAGTGCCGGCTGGCTTTGCATCGATATTGAAGGTCAGCCTTCTGAACCAGGCGCCGCTGCGGTCAGAAACCGCCTCGGACGGCATCTCCACGTCGCGGCGGACAAGTTCAAGAATGGCAAGCCGTACACCGCAGCAGTTCGGCGGGCTTTCGGCACGCTCACATCCTTTTCGCTCTCGCTCGGTGTCGTCGGTCTGGAGCTTGCGCGAGAGCAGCCGAATGCACGCGCACAATCGGGGCGACTCGAAGTGGATCTCGAGGAATTGGTCGAGGACTTCGCTCCCGCCCTCAAAGAGTCATCGAGCGCAATCGGGGTCTTCATCGACGAGATGCAGGACATCGACCAGGAACTGTTGGAGGCCCTCCTCACGGTCCAGAACCGTGCGGGCCAGGAGGGCATTCCTTTCTACGTCGTAGGGGCGGGTTTGCCGTCCTTACCGTCACTTCTCGGCCGCACTCGGAGCTACGCAGAGCGACTGTTCGAATACCGGCAAGTCGACGCGCTCGACGCTGAGGCTGCGCGAACAGCCCTCGAGCGGCCGTTCCTTGACCGAAACGTGATGGTCGCACCAGACGCTCTGAACCTGCTCTTAACCGAATCGAGCGGCTACCCGTATTACATTCAGATATTCGGGCAGGCCGCCTGGAACGCCACCCCCGACAAGTTCGTTCACATCGAATCTGCGCAGAAGGCCGTGGAGGTCGGGTACCACCGACTAGAGCAAGGCATCTTCCCCTCGCGCTGGGATCGAGCTCAGCCAGAGGAGAAGGAATTTCTTCGGAGCATGTGCGAAGTTCCAGAGACACCATGTTCGATGGCTCAGTTGGCGGCCGTGGGCAAGCTAGAGCAGGACCAGCTGCCAGCTCTCAAACGGTCGCTGATAGAGAAGGGCATCATCTATTCCCCGGACCTGGAGACTGTTGCGTTCACGGTGCCCGGGATGCCACGGTTCATTCGACGGCAGGACTCCCTCGCTTAGATAGCGAAGGAGTGATCCACCTCGGTGACCTGTCGCGAGCGCTTCAAGCCAGATCAACGGTGACCAACCAGTCGCGAGGGGCGGCGGGAGTTCCTAGTTGATACTGCTGCTCATCGATCTCGGACGGAACATTCATGGCTTCGAAGGGCTCGTAAACTCGGCGTGAAGGGAAGGTTCGGGAACGGTGCTCAATACTCTCGAACGTCGAGCTGCCCGCCTCTTCTCGGCGGCAATGCTGCGACCGATCTTGTCCGGCGCGCCCTCGAGCCCGCTTCAGTCGGAACTATGGCAGTTGCGCCCCGAGCTTGGACTTGGCGGGGACGCGAACGCGGGCAGCGTACTTGCGGCGGCGTACGACCTTCTGTCTTCTTCCTACCGGAGTGAGTACTTTTATAAGAATCTGATCGCTAGCAAAGTGGCTGTTGGGAGGCACCGCGCAGCCAATGTCGTGATGCTCAGTGAGTTTCGGCTGGGCGGGTCGATCGCCGATTGCGTTTTCATCAATGGATCTGGCATGGTCTACGAGGTCAAAACGGAGTTTGATTCTCCAGACAAGTTGGACCGGCAACTCGCCAACTACTACCGCGCGTTCCCGCTGGTCAATGTCGTCGCGCACGAGAATACTGCGGAACGGTACCTTCGGGTGCTGGACGGTTCGCCGACCGGGTTGCTGGTTGTCGGCCCTCGATCACGTCTCTCAACGGTCAGGGTGGCGGCGTACTCCGCCGAAGGCTTCGACATTCCTACGATGTTCAACGCGCTGCGCCAAGGTGAGGCCGAGCGGGTCCTGACCGATGCCTTCGGCGAGTTACCTCTCGTGCCAAGCGGCTTGCGATACGCTGAGCGCCTGTCACTCGCTATGACAATGTCACCAGACACTTTTCAAAGTGGAATGCAAGCAGCCCTAAAACGGCGGCTCCTTCGGGCAGATCGCGACTTGGTTGTAAACCCAATAACCGAGCCGCTTAGAGCTCTTCTCTTTCAGATCAACCCGAATCCCCATCAGGCAGCGACTCTGCTCAGATGGCTGGAATCTAAGGAGCACGACTTTGTACTACCCGTATCTGAGGGGAAAACAGTTTGAGCTCCTGGCACTTAAGGAGCTGAGCCCGCTCCTAGGGCAACGCCAGAACGTAACTCCCATCATCGAACCCGTGCGGGCTCCTGAAGGCGGACTGACCCGATGCCTTCAGGCCCTCAGCGATAACGATCTTGGTTATGCGCTGATCGTCAACCCGAGCGCCGGAGAGCTACGGGCCGAGGTGATGCCTGAAGCCATCGCAAGCTACGTTCGCACGAACGGGCTTCCGGGCGTATCAGCGCTCGGGGTGCTGGTCGACGAGACAACAGACATCACCGCCACGTTGCGAGCCTACGAAGCTCGATATGGAAGCTCCTTCCCTTTGATGCTCGTCCACAACGGCCTGTCGGCCGAACTGGAAGCCCTTCGACTAGGCACAGACCACCTCAACCGCACGTTCGACGTAGTGGATTTCGGTGTTCGAAAAGCGTACTTCCGTGCCTTCCGGAACGATCAGATCCTCCTGCACGACTGTTTTGAGCGCGCCGAGAGGAATTCTGATTATCTTGACCGTGGCGAGACGGACTTCAGCGATGACCATCTCTTCTACGCCGACGAAGGCTGGGCGGGCTTCGGTGACTATCTCACGATCGGTTCGGGCTATGTCGATGGTGGCTTCACCCCACGCGCGGTTGCCATTCACTGGACGTACGAGCCCGTCGTGGATGGCATCATCAAGATCCGTCACTTCACTTCCGAGAACAACGGGGACATCGCGAACGTCGGAGGCAAATTCCTCGAGGCCGCAGAGAAGCTTGTGGCCTTTCTCGACCAGCAAGGCATACATACCGTCGCCTCTGAAGTAATGCGCCAGCACTACGCCGACAGCACCTATCCTGGCCTCGGGATTGTGAAGAAGCTTTCGATCCAGAATCACCTCGAGCTCATCTCGAGCATCCTGGCCCGATGACCGAGCGTGCGTGCGCGGACTGTTTTTCAGCACCCAGCTGGATACCCAACGCCAGTCCGCCCGAGGGCGCTATATCGGACTGCAGCTTCGGTCACAGCCACAACGTGAGGACGTGGCCGACCACGGCCTGGATCGACAGTTTTGCCCGACTCTTCGCGATCTACGAGGACAGTCTCGCCGAAGAAGGCGAAGAATTGCACGTGCGAGTGCAAGCGGATTGGAGCATTTTCAGCTTCACCGATGTTGGCCTGGTCAGGACATTCCTCATGTCAGCGGTTCCGGATCACCCATTGTTGGTCGCCGGAGTGCGCGTTCGCCTGCGGAAGTCTACAGACGGCCGCGCTGCTGACCACTCGTCTACTTGGGCGAGGTTCTCCGAAGAGATTCGACATCAGAATCGGTACTTTCCAAAGAGTGCTCCGAACTGGGAGATCCTCGAAGAGGCATTAGGGGAAAGCATCGCGACAATTGCGTCTGCCGCGACTTTGTACCGCGGTCGCTTGACGCAACCAAACGAGGCAATTCCTATCGAGCAGATGGGCGCGCCCCCTCCGAGCCTCGCTCCGCCCGGTCGGGCGAATCCCGTAGGGATCCCGTACCTGTACCTCGCGCTGGAATCGAAGACGTGCGTGTACGAAACGCGTGTCGCCAATTACGCGCGCATCGCTATCGGGACGTTCCGAGTGCAACGCGATCTCAAGGTTCTTAACTTGGCAGAAATAGACGCGCTGGACTTCTTTTCGACCTACGAAGAAATCGAAGACAGCGGTCTGCAGGCGATCAGAGTCTCGCTGCATCGGTACCTCCAGTCCCTTGGAGAGGAACTTCGCCGACCGGTACGCTCTACCGACGAACCCACTGACTATATCCCGACGCAGTATTTGTGCGAGATGGCGAAATCCCTGAGTTTTGACGGCGTTCTCTACTCCAGTTCGCAGCGGCCGGGAGGTCGCAACGTCGTCCTCTTCAACGTGGATGACGCGGTCTGTGAGTCTGTGCAGACCGTCGTCATCACAAGCATCGAGGCCGAATGGGAGACGGTTCCCGCGCCTCTGACGTCCTAACAGCTACTCCGTAGCAGTCTCCGCAAAATCGATCTGCCCAAGTCGGAGAACGTGTTCTCCTCGGGAGCGCTTCGACTGGACGGGAGCTCAAGCTCCCTCGTTGCCTAAGAACTCGCGCTCGAAAGCCGCGTGGCCGAGCTGGAGAAGGAGGAATTCGAGCTGGCCACAGACATCCACCTGATGGAGAGCGGATTATTCGCGGGTCCTCACGAACCGCATCCGACCTTCGATCGTGTGGGAAACGCAGTTGGCTGCGAGTCAGAGTCCGGACGCAAAACTTGACCCGCGTCGCACGCCCGGACTCCTTCACACACTCAGATGGCTCGGGCCGCGTTGGCCCCTGGCTGCGCAAGTTTGGGTTCCACACGCCAGTTTGACGTAGATCGACCGGCCACGAGCTGCCACTCGGCGTTGCAGCGTTTGCACAGAATCGTCACGTCATGTTCGCGGAAGCCCGGGATATTCTCGTGTTCCTCGAGGATCTTCCCCTCGCCGCAGGGGCACAGATACTCGTACTGCTCCACATCGCCGCCGCCCGCGCCCCATCCCCCATGATCGCCTCGGGACCGATCTATCAACTCCGTGCGGATACCTGTGGACTCTGGGGAAGTTCGAGCCCAGTCGACGATCACTTCACGTGCAGCGGTCAGGAATGGGTCCACGGCGCCGAGTTCGAAAAGGATGCGCAACAGGTCTTCGGGTTGGCGCGCAATACCGTGATCGCTGTCGGCGATACCGGCGCGATAGTCGTAGACAAGTCTCTCTCGTGAACCGAGCACCCCGCGCCCACCTGCGGGATTCACCTGAGTCACGAGCCACTCGTGGAACGGGCTGGTCACCGGCTCAGCCTGCTCGTCAACGCCGTTCCAGCGCTCGGGGACGGCGCCCGTGTCGCGGTATCTCTCCAGAGCGCTGGCGAAGTATGCGTAGCCCGGAGGTCGGTGGTGGTGCGCAAGGATGCTGCTGCCTGAGTTTTGACGGGTGCGGCGTGCGTATTCGACCTGAAGGGGCTCCAGCCCAAAATTGGCATTCGGCGTGTAGCCCTCAGGCGCGGTCGCCTCAATCGGCAGCTCCAATGCTGCAGCCGACCATATCGCGACGCCGTTCGGTACGTAGGAGAAGTCGCCGAGGTGCTGCGCGAAGAACTGTTCCGCCGTGTGCTTGAGGTTGTAGCTGAAGGCGTCTTCGCGAGGCTCCGCTGTCGGCGAGAACGCCCTCAGCAATTCCGCGGTCAGCACCACGACGAGGTAGTCGCCCTCCGTCGAGCTGCGCAGCGGATGCTCGTCAGCTGACCACAAACCGTTGTCACCGAGGTGGCTGACACGCGCGCCGGTGTCGGATTCGGTGCCCGAGGCAGCTGTGTCCCACACCGGTTGAGATAGGACCAGATTCTCGGTGAGCACCGAGATCAGCTTGCGTGCGCTGAGTCGCTCACCGAGAATACCCTGCGCCAGTGGGTGCTTCATCAATCGCAGCGCCGCGGTGTAGGTCATACCGGAGAACGTGCTCCACGCTCGCGCGTCACGTTGCAGGTCACGAGATTGATCGTGATTCGAGGTAGTCATCGTCATCTCTATCCGGGCGTGGGGTCGGTCTAATGACCAACTCCCTTGCTCGACATCCCACGCCTGCCGCGCACACGCCCTGAAAGGAGAGAACGAAACAGCCAAAACATCTGGATCGGCCACCGTTGTCCTCGGCGTCGCGATCACGTGGGGATCTCGACTTGGAGAAGGGCATTCCAGCTACCCGGGTCACCAATATAGACCCGCGGTGCAAGTCTCACCGACACAGGGACGTGTCGGCGCGCCGCGGCGCGCCTCGCCTTGGGGCCTGACGACTGATATCTCACCACCGCCTCGGCTGCGACTCACGGCCGGACGCTACAACGAATATCCGGTAGAACCGAGGCAAGGATCGTCATTAGACGTCCGCTTAGCGCCGCGGGCGTCCCCAATTCCGCGCCGGGCGACCGTTCAGGGATCCGCTCCTGATCGGCACGCTTCACGAGATCGAAGCACCTTGCGCGAGCGTTGGTCCTGACGGCACAGGCGACTGGGTGGAGCATGCGGCTCGGCATGCGGTCAGCGGCTGACCTTCGAGAGGGGGGATATTGTCGACCGGCGGGTCTGACGACCGCCCGCCGCTGCGGTAAACGCTCGTTTTGACCACGGGGCCGACTGGGAAACTGGTGAGGAGCTCAGCCGTTCCGGATCGCGACGGTCCGCGTGTTGAGGAAGCACTCGATGGCCTCGGGGCCGCCCTCCGTACCGTAGCCGGAGTCCTTCATCCCCCCGAACGGAAGCTCAGGAGACGGGGCCGCGGGCATGTTGATCCACATCATCCCCACATTGACCTTCCTGCGGAGTAGATCAGCGCTCTTCAACGACGTGGTGAAGCCGAACCCTGCCAGACCATAGGGCAGACGATTGGCCTCGGCGATCGCGTCTTCGAGCTCTTCGAACGCCCAGATCGGAGCGATCGGCCCGAACGGCTCTTCGTTAAAGATGCGCGAATCGACCGTGACGTCGGACAGCACGGTCGGCGCCCAGAAGTAACCTTCCTCGCCGATTCGCCTACCGCCGGTGAGAACCGTCGCGCCGCGCGCGACCGCATCCTGCTGCAGTTCCTCGATCGCCTCCAACCGACGCAGGTTCGCGAGGGGTCCCATCTCGGTCCCTTCGGCCAGGCCATCCCCCACCGAAAGGCTTCCGGCCACCTCGGCGAATCGCGCGGCGAAGCGATCTTTGACGCTCGCATGCACGAGAAACCTGGTCGGACTCGTGCATACCTGTCCGGCGTTGCGGAACTTGGCCCGCGCCAGAATCTCCGCGGCCGACTCGACGTCGGCGTCGGCGCAGACGATGACCGGGGCGTGACCGCCCAGCTCCATCGAGACCCGCTTCATGTGCAGACCCGCGAGCGCAGCGAGTTGCTTACCGACCGGAGTCGATCCGGTGAAGGTGATCTTCTGGATGATGGGGTGCGGGATCAGATACTCGGAGATCTGTGCGGAGTCGCCGAAGACGAGCGCGACCACTCCGTTGGGCAACCCGGCGTCGTGGAACGCCCGCACCAGAGCCGCCGGACTGGCGGGCGTCTCGTTCGGCGCCTTGATGAGGATGGAGCATCCGGCGGCAAGCCCGGCAGCGAGTTTGCGGATCACCTGGTTGATCGGAAAGTTCCACGGTGCATATGCGACGACGGGGCCGACGGGATCCTTGATCACGACCTGCTGAACTGTGGGGTCCGAGCGGTGCGGAACCGTGCGGCCATAGACACGGAACCCTTCCTCGGCGAACCAGTCGGTGATGTCAGCGGCGGCGCGCGTCTCGGCGACGGCCTCTGGGAGGGGCTTGCCCTGCTCGAGCGTCATCAGCCGGGCGATCTCGTCCGCACGCTCCCGCAGCAGGTCGGCTGCTCGTCGCATGATGACGCTGCGCTGGGCGGGCGTCATCTCGCTCCAGACCTCGAAGCCGTGCTGTACCGAATCGAGCGCACGATCGAGGTCGGCGATGCTCGCCTGGGCGACCACACCGATCCGCGCGCCCGTCGAGGGGTTGAGCACCGGTCGTGATTTCGAGCCCTCGGCATCGATCCACTCTCCGTCAATGAAGAGTTGGGTGTCGTGATACGACATGCTGCACCTCGTTCCTCGCGGGGCGACCTGCCCCGCCTTCGTTGTCAATGTCGGATGTTCAGCGCCACGAGAAAACGCGACACCATGTTGTATGCCGCCACCGTGGCGACCAGCTCGACGACGCCTCGAGCATCGAAATGCGACTGAATGCGCTGCATGAGGGCGTCTGGCACTTCGATCTCGGTGGTCATCGCGTCCGTGAGAGCGAGGGCAAGGTGCTCCTGCTCCGAGAACGGACCAGGACCGGCATCCCGCTGCACCGCATCCAGCTGCGCGCTCGTGACGCCGGCAGCCTTCGCATGGGGCACGTGAGCGGCGAACTCGAAGTCCGCTCGGTTGAGCACGGCCACGCGCAGTATCACGAGTTCCCGAACGGTCGACGGTGTCGTCGACCGGTTGCGGATCGCGGTCAGCAGCTTCTCCCACCCATCAGCCACCGGAGCGCTGTTGAGCAGCGCCCGGTACAACACGGCGATCTCGCCGCCGCGTTCGGCACGGATGTCGGCTTCGATCGCGGCGAGCGCCGGGTTTGACCCCGGTTCGACGAGGGGTACGCGGATCTCGGAGCTCACGACGCATCCGTCGAGTTCGACAGCACGAGTCGTCCCGCCACGCCTCCGCCGCGGAGCCTGTCCAGCGCATCGTTCACATCATCGAAGGGCACTGTCTCGACCGGAAGCGCAGCCAGCCGACCGGTCTGCGCAAGAGCAACCAGCTCGCGCAACTCGTCGAGGGTGCCGACGTACGATCCGCGCACCGTCGTGGATCGCTGTACGAGCGGAACGAGGGGGAGAGTGATATCGCCCCCGAACAAGCCGACGATGACGGCGATGCCGCCCTTGCGCAGCGACCCGATGGCAAATTCCGCTGTGCTGGTCACGCCGACGAAATCGACGGCTCCAGCGACGGGTCCCATCTCAGCGAGCACTGCTCGATCAGCCTCGCTCTGCGGATCGAGCACCGTCACGCCCTCGACGCCTCGCGCCAGATCTCGCTTCCGCGGGTCGATGTCGGCCACCACGATCCGGCGGAATCCGAGGGCCTGGGCGATCAGAAGCCCGCTGTATCCCACACCGCCGAGCCCGACGATCAGCAGCAGGTCGTCGTGATCGATGGCGACTTTACGCAGGGCGCTGTATGCGGTGAGCCCCGAGCACGCGTACGTGGCCGCAAGGTTGGGTTCGATGCCGGTCGCGTCGACCAGGTAGTCCGAGTGCGGAACCAGACACTCGTCTGCGTAGCCGCCGGCGCGCGCTACTCCGATCGAGTTCGGCCACGCGCACAGATTCTCGCGCCCGAGCATGCAGTCCTCGCACTTGCCGCATCCGAGCCAGGGATAGATGATGAACGACCGTCCGATTGCCGAGTCGTCGATCGGTGCGTCCGGGCCCTTGCGCACGAGACGTCCGAGCACCTCGTGACCGAGAACGAGCGGAGGGCGGATGCCCCGGTCGGCCAGCTGAAGGCGTTTGCCGCCGCCCAGCTCGTAGTAGCCGTCCCACAAGTGCAGATCGGTGTGACACACGCCACATCCCTCGACCTCCAGCACCACTTCGGTGCCGGTCGGCTGGATGGCGGGGCGTTCTTCAGTGACCAGTCGCTCCGCGAATCGTTCGACTACGTACGCGCGCATCAATTCCCACCTTCATGGATCTCTTCTTCGGAAAGGGTTTCGAGGTAGTACCCGCCTCGCTCGTCGGCACGCAGGTGACCCACGCTTGGTGCGGGCAGATGTCCGGTGCAGACGAGTGTGTCGGTTTCGGCGAAGCGTTTGAACACCGCTCGTCGCGATGCCGTCGATTCGACTGGATCTGCGTCTCGCACGAATGCGAATTCGGGGTGACTCAGTTGAAGAGCCACGTGGAAGAGATCACCCGTCATGACCGCGAGGTCGTGGTCGGCGCCGACCACCACCATGCTGTGACCGCGAGTGTGGCCGTGCGTCGGCTCGACACGCACGTAGTCGTTGATACGGAAGCTGTCGTCGTGTAGTACCGCACCTCCCGCGTCGATGATCGGCAGGATGCTGTCGATATAGGGCTCGAATCCCTCGTCGGCGTGCTTCTGCTCCGCTGCAGCCACCTCGGCGCGGGCGAAGTGATATCGAGCGTTGGGGAACGCCGGTATCCACTTCTCACCGTCGCGCACCGTGTTCCAGCCGACATGATCGGGATGGAAATGCGTGCACACGACGTCGTCGACATCACCGAACTCGAGCCCGACCCGGGCCCACTCCTCGGAGAACCCGGTGCTGTCGCGCAGGTGCCATTCTGGGCGCGGACGCACCTTGCCGTTGCCGACGCCCGTATCGACGAGCACGACGCCCTGCGGCGTTCGCACAACATACGACTGATAGACGAGGACGAATGCGTCATCGGCGTCGAGCGCGTCCGCACCCATCCATCGACGGCTCGACTCGAGCATGGCGGGCGACAGAGCGGGGAGCATCTCGAGTGCCGGCATGAACGGCGCGACGAACTCGGTGAGCTGATGGATGGTCAGGTCGCCCACGCGAAAGGTCCTACTCATTCGTATCGTCCTCCGAGAGCGGCACGTCGGTGATCTCGGCGTCGGTCGCCCGCGCATGCGTCGCACCGAGATGATGACTCATGAGCCGTTCGGCAGCGTCGCCATCGCGGTCGTCGATGGCTTCGGTGATCTTTCCGTGCACGCGGATCACCTGCCTGCGCGTGGCCTCGTCGTCGTAGCGATCGACCGTCGTGGAAACGGCCACACCGTACGAGATCGCCTCGAGTACCGCGCTAAGAAGTTCGTTCCCGCTTGCATGCGCGACAGCTCGATGCCAGGTGATGTTCGCCCGCGAGAACCGGTGGAAGTCGGCGGCCGAGTCGATGAGCTCTTGGTGCGCCGCCTTGATGCGCGACAGCTCGCCGTCGCTGCGATACTCGGCGGCAAGACGAGCCATCGCAGGCTCGAGAACTTCACGCGTCTCGTTCAGTTCGCGCAACGACATCCGTCGACCGCGAACGAACTGGCTCAAGCTGTTCGTGACGACATCGCGGCCGGGGAGGGTCACGGTATTCCCGCCGAACCTGCCCGGTTTCGTACGTAGCAGACCCTCGGATGCCAACTGTTTGAGCGCCTCGCGAACCGAACCGCGCGTCAGTCCGGTCTGCTCGACCAACTCGCGCTCCGGCGGCAGAACCTCGCCCTCCGCGATGTCGCCGAGCAGGATGGACTCACGCAGTTGGTCGGCGAGCAGATCGTACGGTTTCGGCGCGAGCACCTTGTCGACGACGACACGCTTGACGGTGAAGTTGTCCACAGGCATCCCTTCGGTGGAGTGTCGTCGGCGACTCTAATGCAGCCTGTTGTCAATTATCAACCAACGGTGCGCACCTGGTCTTGGTGGCCTTGAACATTGGCATCGCGTCTGACTATACCGGATCAAGAATTTTATTGGCCAACCATTGACAAGCTAGTTGTCTCAGGATGAGGATGTATATCGAGAGCGGCTCTGATGGCGCTCGCGCCGCCGCCGTGCGGCGAATCGCGACGACTACGACCACGAGGACGACGATGTTTAATCTCACCGAAGATCAGCAGGCGATTCGGGATGGAGTGGCCGCACTCTGCAAGCGCTTCGACGACACTTACTGGAGCTCCTGCGAGGACGACCACCGGTTTCCCACAGAATTCCACCGCGCGATGGCCGACGAGGGGTGGCTCGGCGTCACCATGCCGGAGGAGTACGGCGGCGCGGGACTCGGCGTCAAAGAAGCAGCGATCATCATGCACACGATCGCTCAGAGCGGCGGCGGAATGGCCGCTGCGTCGTCCGTGCACATGAACATGTTCGGGCCGCACCCCATGCTCGTCCACGGCACTCAAGAACAGAAGGATCGCTGGATCCCGCGCCTCGTGAGCGGTGAAGATCAGGTCGCCTTCGGTATCACCGAGCCCGATGCCGGCCTGGACACGACGAACATCAGCACGTTCGCGAAGAAGGTCGAGGGCGGGTACCTCGTCAATGGCCGCAAGATGTGGATCTCGACGGCTCAGGTCGCAAGCAAGATCCTGCTGCTGACTCGCACCGCCTCACGCCCCGCGAAGGGCGAAGGCAAGAACACGTCTGGCATGACCCTCTTCTATACCGACCTCGACCGTTCGGCGATCGAAGTGCGCAATATCCCCAAGCACGGTCGAGCGGCGGTCGACTCGAACGCGCTGTTCATCGATGACTTCTTCATCCCGGACGCCGATCTTCTCGGCGAAGAAGGTCGCGGCTTCTATTACCTGCTCGACGGCCTCAACCCCGAGCGCGTACTCCTGTCGGTCGAGGCCATCGGCATCGGTCAGGACGCTTTGCGGCGAGCAACGGATTACGCGAACCAGCGGGTGGTCTTCGACCGCCCGATCGGCATGAATCAAGGCATCCAACACCCCCTTGCAGAGAAGTGGATCGCGCTGGAGGCGGCGCTCCTCATGGCTGAGCGCGCGGTAGACCTCTACGACGCCGGGCTCCCGTGCGGCGCGCAAGCCAATGCAGCGAAGCTGCTCGGTTCGCGAGCCGGCTACGAGGCATGCCAGCAGGCCGTGCTTACGATGGGCGGGATGGGGTACTCCAAGGAGTATCAGGTCGAGCGATTGCTACGAGAGGTGCTCGTGACCCGCATCGGGCCGATTACCGACCAGATGATCCTGAACTTCATCGGCGAGAAGGTGCTCGGCCTTCCGAAGTCATACTGAAAATCGGAGGCAATGATGCCCGGACTTTACTACGAGGAGTTCGAGATCGGTCGGATCTTCGACCACTCGACCACCCGCACCGTGACCGAGACGGACAACCTGTTGTTCTCTGCGCTCACCCACAACCCGGCCAAGCTGCATATCGACGAGCACTTCATGCAGAGTCACGAATTCGGGCAGCGGATCGTCAACAGCGCGTTCACCCTCGGTCTCATGTCCGGCGTGAGCGTGGAAGACACGACCCTCGGCACCACGATCGGCAACCTCGGCTGGAACAGCGTGCGGTTCCCGCGCCCCGTCTTCCACGGTGACACGCTGCACGTGCGAACGACGGTGATCGCCAAGCGCGAGAGCACCTCTCGGCCGAACGCCGGGATCGTGACTTTCACGCACGAAGCGTTCAATCAGCGCGATGAACTCGTCGGCACCTGCGAGCGCGTGGCCCTCATGCTGAAGAAGCCCGTGCAGTGACGACGTCACCTCTCGCGGGCATCACGGTCCTGGACTTCACGAAGACGCTCGCGGGCCCGCTGTGCACGCAGACCCTCGGTGACCTCGGGGCGACGGTCATCAAGGTGGAGTCGCCGGGGGCCGGCGACGACACGCGCACCTGGCCGCCGTTCCGAGCTGAGGGCCTGAGCGCGGTATTCCTGAGCGTCAATCGCAATAAGCAGAGCATCTCGCTGAACCTGAAGACAGAGCAGGGCCGCGCGATCGCCCACAAACTCGCCGCCAAAGCCGACGTCGCCATCGAAAGCTTCGGCACCGGCGTGGCCGAGCGATTGGGCATCGATGCCAAGACGCTCCAAGGCATCAACCCGGCGCTCATCCACTGCACGATCTCGGGGTACGGTCGCACCGGCCCTCTCAAGGATCTGCCCGGGTACGACGTGGTGTTGCAGGCGTTCAGCGGCATGATGTCTCTGACCGGCGAGGCAGGCGGGGGCCACATCCGCAGCCCCATCTCCCCCATCGACCAGGTGACCGGCATGCACGCCGTGACCGGGATCATGGCCGCGCTCCTCGGACGAGCCCAGACCGGCCGCGGAACGACCGTACAAGTCAATCTCTTCGAGACCGCGCTCGGACTCTTGCGCTACAACCTGCAGAGCTTCTGGGAGCAGGGGGTTCAGCCGGAACGCTGCGGCTCGACCCACGAAGGTCTCGCTCCGTACCGCGTGTTTGAGGCCTCCGACGGACCGGTGCTGCTCGGCGTCGCTAACGACAGCCTCTGGAGCAAGTTCACCCGTGTCGCCGGACTCGAAGACATCGCCGATGACCCTCGCTTCCGCACGAACGCGGCTCGCGTGCGCAATCGTGCACAGACCGAGGCGATCGTTCAAGAGGCGGTCTCACGCCATCCGGTCAGCTTCTGGAGCGACGAGATGGCGAAGGCGAATGTGCCGTGCGCACCGGTGAACTCGCTGGCCGAGGTGTTGGCACATCCGCATACCAACGCCAGCGGGATCATCATGGACTACCAACACCCGGTCGGCGGCCCGACCAAGGCTGTTGCGCTGCCGCTCGTGCTGGGCGACAAAGCCCGATCACCGGGCTCGCCGCCGCCGTTGCCCGGCGAGCACACGGTGTCGATCTTGGAGGACCTGGGTTACACACCCGAGAAGTTGATCGAGCTGCGCGAGGCAGGAGTCATCGCATGACTACCCAGGCAACCGCCTACTTTCGCTCGATGCTCTACGTGCCTGGCGACGACGACCGCAAACTCGCCAAAGCGGACGGCTGTGGAGCGGACGCCGTCGTACTCGACCTCGAAGACTCGGTCGCGCCGGCCAATCGCCCTGGCGGCCGGAAGAAGGTGCGCGCGTTCCTCGACGCTCGCCCGCCCGAAGCGCGTTCATACCAGTTATGGGTGCGCATCAACGCGCTCGACGAGTCGGCCCTCGACGATCTCGTCGCTGTCGTCGGCGGTCGCCCCGACGGCATCGTCCTGCCCAAGATCGACGGGCCACCCGATATCCATCAGCTCAGCCTGTATCTCGACGCGCTCGAGACGAGGGAAGCCGTTCCTCCCGGCTCCATCAAGATCTGCGCCGTTGCCACCGAGACTCCTGCGGCAGTTCTCAAGCTCCATCAGTTCGCCGATGCGCACCTCCCCCGTCTCGTCGCTCTCAATTGGGGCGCAGAAGACCTCAGCGCGGCCGTAGGTGCGTCGACGAATCTGGATTCCTCCGGTCGATGGGCGCTCACCTACCGATGGGCGCGGTCGGCCGTGATGCTCGCCGCCAAAGCGGCCGGGGTGCAGGCGATCGACACGGTCTACGTGGACTATCGCGATACCGAAGGCTTGATCCGGGCGTCGCGCGAGTCTGCCACTGAGGGCTTCACTGGTCGCGTCGCGATTCACCCCGCGCAGGTCGGACCGATCAACGAGGTCTTCATGCCATCCGAACACGACGTGCGGCTGGCTCAGTCCATCGTCGACGCGTTCGCCGGAAACGAAGGGGTGGGGGTCGTGGGCATCGACGGCAAGATGTTCGACATCCCCCATCTCAAGCGCGCTCACCTCGTGCTCGAGAAGCATGCCCGCTTCAGCGGAGATCCCGCGCGTTGACGAAGTGGCGGCAGGGGTGCATCGCCTCTCGCTGCCACTTCGTGGGCACAGTATCGGTCATGTCAACATTTACGCCCTCGAGACGGCATCCGAAGTCGTTCTGATCGACTGCGGCTGGTCGACGCTGCAGACCCGTCGGCATCTGGCTCTGCTCCTGCGGCGAATCGGTCGCCGGACGAACGACATCCGGATGGTTTTGCTGACCCACTGCCATTCGGATCACGCCGGCATGGCCGGGTGGCTCCGCAAGAAGGGTGCCGCAGTCGGCGCGCACCGCGGCGACACCGCAAACGCCGAGCACCACCTGGATGCTCGAGAATTCGTTCACCAGACCGCTCGCTGGCATGCGTGGGCCGGCGTCCCGGAGGGTCTCCGCGCAGAAGCGACGCGCTACGCACTGCATCAGCATGACCTGGGGTGGCGTGATCGCCCGGATTTCGAGCTGAACGAATCGTCGGTGCTGACGCACGGGACTTTCCGTCTGCAGACGATCGCCGTCCCGGGCCACACGTCCGACAGTGTGGCATTTCTCGAGACATCGACGGGGCTGCTATTCACGGGCGACACACTCTTCGGGCAATCGAACTTCGGCCCTTCCCTGCGCACCCTGCACCACGGCGATCCGATGTCGGACTATCTCGTATCCATCGAGAAGCTGACGGTGGCGCACGTCACGCGTGTACTTCCCGGGCATAACTCGCCGTTCACGGATGTCCGCTCGCGAGTGGCGGCGAATCGCGCACACCACCTCCGGCGCGCCGATATCGTCGCCGGCCTCGTCGCGCACGGCTCATCAACGGCCTGGTCGATCGCTGAACGCATTCCGCGTCGGCGATCGTGGTCTCGCCTGTCCGTGCCGCAGCGCATCGCTGCGACGGCCGAGGTGAGCGCCCACCTCGCGCGCCTGGCATCGCTCGGACACGTTCCCGCCGAACTCGCTCCGATGACGAACGCGATTGATCCCAGTCCGGCCCCATGACTGACATTCCGGCACCAAGACGCATCCGCCAACCGCGTGGGCAGCAGGGCTGACGAGCGGGCATCAGTGCGCTTACCCACAGAGGCGCCGACGCGAAGGCGACAGCGACGATGAAGACGGCCCCGCGGTCGCCGACCTGCTCATCGGGGATCGATGAGTTCGGTGCGATCGCGGCCACCGCCCAGAACGAAGCGACACCGACTGCGGCACCCACCGACCGCGGCAGCACGTTGGCGGATGTGGTGAGTGCCTCTCTCGAGGGTCGACGGCATACTTCGCGGCAACGAGCGTCGGCGTCGCGGCCAGTCCGAGGCCGAGGCCGACGACGAAGCATGCGATGGCAATGGGGCCGGGCGACGGCTGATCCGCGGCCCAGACCAGCAGGGCGCACCCGATCACGGCAGTCGTGCTGCCGATCGTCGCTGTCGCCCGGTCGCCCAGCTTGAGGCAAAAGAGACCGGAGAGGGAACTTGCGAGAGGTCATCCGATGACGAGCGTGCCGAGCGACAGTCCGGCGACCACGAACACTGCCATGCTCGCCTCGGCGTATCGCCGCACGGAGGCGATGAGACCGAACAGCAGCCCACCGACCAGAACCGACGCCAACGACTAGCCCCACACGACGCGTCGGCGCAACAACCGCAGCGGCAGGATGGGAACGCTCACCCGATTCTCGATTCGCAGCAGCACCATGAGGAGAACTGCTCCGCTGCCGAAGAGCGCTGCGGTGGGCACCGAATCCCACGGCCACGAGCGCGCCCCCTCTAGAAGAACATAACGAGTGCCGCGACTACGGCGCAGAGGAGTACCGCACCGCCGACATCAGCTCAGCCGCGGACTGCGCGCGCGAATGCCTCCGGGAGGGTCCGCCAGATGAGCACGGCGATGACGAAGATCACGGGCACGATAATCCAGAAGACCCCCCTCCGCTCCCAGCAACGGTCCGGTGACTGCCGCCAACGGCCATATGGCCGCGATGTTGCCTTGCACGCGTGCTCGCTCCGTTGGGGCGTAGAGATCACCGACGATCTTGATCGCAGGTAGACCGAGAACATCCAGGGGAGCGAGACGGCATCCCCCAGACCCCGTCAGATCGCCATGACCGCCATGACCGCCACGGCCAGGATGGTGGCGTCGATCGCGACCAGGAACGTCGACAGCATGATGGCCACGAGAATCCCTCTTCGCGGTGGCTCCAGACCGGAAATGGCCCTCTCTCTTGCACGACGGAAGCCTGAACGGGTGTCGGATCGTCCCTCATCGCTGCATTGGTTAATCATACTTTGGCGGTCACCGCCCGAGACTTCTACGCCGAAAAGTTGTCTTCTATCGGTTTTGGTTAATCGTTGTCATATTGCTCAGTTTCGATTACGATGAGAGTGCGCGACAGCGCGTGCGCCAGCGAGAACACTGTCAACGGCGACACGGAGGTGGGCGCGATGCAGATTGCGTGTGGGTCACAGCTACGGGTGATCGACCCCTCGGTCGGCTTGGGCGGATTTGACACAGAGCAGCTACGGCGTCAAGGGCGGTCCCCCGCTCGTGGACGGATATCTCTACCAGAAGGCGGTGTACATCAATGGAGACTGACTGGTCCGACATTGCGCGGACCCGGACACGGAGGATGTCGTGAAGATCGTCGTCCTGATGAAGGAAGTGCCCGACACCTACGGCGACCGCAAGCTGGACGTTGCGACGGGCCTTGCCGATCGAGCCGCCTCAGAGGCCGTGCCGGATGAGATCAATGAGCGGGCGCTTGAGGTCGCCCTGCACTACGCAGATCAGAACGACGCCGTAGAGGTCACCCTCCTCTCGATGGCGCCTGCGGATGCGACGGCGACAATCCGCAAGGGTCTGGCGATGGGCGCGCATTCCGCGGTGCACGTGGTGGACGATGCACTGAGGGGCGCCGATATGGGCCTGACAGCGCTCGTACTGTCGACCGCGATCACACAGCGAGGCTTCGATCTAGTGATCGCGGGCAACCGATCCACCGACGGCGCCTCGGGAATGCTGCCGGCCATGATCGCCGAACGCCTCGACGTGCCATCGCTGACCAGCCTCAACGATGTCGAGATCGGAGCGGCCCAGATCACCGGTCAGCGGAGCTCCGACGGCGCGACGCTGGTCGTAACGGCGGCGCTGCCCGCCGTCATCTCGGTCACCGAGTCGCTGCCCGATGCCCGGTTCCCGAACTTCAAAGGCATCATGGCGGCCAAGAAGAAGCCGATCGAGACGGTGACTATCGAGTCTCTGACGCTCTCCTCAGACGAACACACGACGCCTCGATCTATCGTCATCGCCGCCCGCGAGAAGCCGGCACGCACCGCCGGCATCAAGGTCGTCGACACCGGCGACGCCGGTCGACAGCTCGCTGACTTCCTCGTCCAGAACCGCCTCGTCTAAGGAGAACCCATGCCCGATTTCGCCGCAGATGCTGTCCTGGTCGCTCTGGACATCGGCCCGACCGGTGGCCTCGCGAGAAGCAGCGCAGGCCTCATCGCTGCCGCCGCACGTATCGGAACGCCGGTGGCCCTGGTCGTCGGAGACGAGGCTCTGGCGGCCGAGGCCGCCGTCCTCGGTGCTCCGACGGTCCTGGTCGCCGAACGCGCGGAGGGCCTGACGCTCCCCCTCGTCGACGCGCTCGACACTGCAGCGACACTCGTCGGTCCTGATGCCGTGCTGCTCCCGAACTCGGTCGAGGGTCGCGATGTCGCTGCACGTTATTCCGCCCGGCGCGGCTGGGTCGTCGCCGCCGACGCGATCGGCGTGGCACGCGACGACGAAGGCGTGACCGCCCAGCATTCCGTGTACGGCGGCGCCTACACCGTGGATTCCGCACCAACGTGGGGCACGCTGGTCGTGACGATCCGCGATGGCGCGATCGACGAACGACTGGATGCCGTCGCCGACCCGATCGTTCAGACGATCGCCGTCGAGCACACCGGCCGTCGAGCCGCGACCGTTGTATCGGTCGAAGCGGTGACGGCAGATTCGTCGCGGCCCGATCTGCGTACCGCGCAGAAGATCGTCTCCGGGGGCCGCGGTCTCGGTTCGAAGGAAGGGTTCGCGCTCATCGAGCAGCTCGCTGACGCGCTCGGCGCAGTAGTGGGCGCGTCGCGCGCCGCCGTCGACGCTGGCTTCGTGCCCCACTCGTACCAGGTCGGACAGACCGGCGTATCGGTGTCGCCCTTGCTGTACATCGCCGTCGGGATCTCGGGCGCGATCCAGCACCGTGCGGGAATGCAAACGGCGAAGACCATCGTCGCAATCAACAAGGACGGCGACTCACCGATCTTCGACATCGCCGACTTCGGCGTGGTCGGCGACCTTTTCACCGTCGTGCCGGGGCTGATCGAGGCTCTCGACGCACGGAAGGCATAGTCGAGATGCCGACACAGGTGCTGAGGCGAGGTCTTCCGCGCGTTGCCGGCGGCGAGCCCTGGCCACCCCAGGCAAGCCCGCCGACGACGCCCGAACGCGCAGAGACCGCAGTCACGTCTGAACCGCTCGTACGTCGGGGGCTCCCCCGCACCGCCGGCGGAGCCCCCTGGCCCCCAACTCAGAGCTGGCCACGGCCAACTCCCGCCGCGGCACCGGCAACTGCCCTCACCGCCTCGGCACCCGGCCTTACCGCACCGGTACCTGGCCCATCGCATGTCGAGCCCGCGGCCATCGCGCCCGTCGAGACCAATGCCCGCGCCGCATTCGGTGAAACGAAGATCGCCGACACCGCACTTCCCCTGCCCTTTCGGCGCTCGGCCTTCGCCGGCACGCACGCGTTCGAGCGCGCGACCCCTGCTCCCGCGCCGCGACGCATCGGACCGTACACGGGCCGTCAGTGGGCAGCGCTGGTCAACCTCGGCGGCGCCGGCGCGCTCGTGGCCGCGGCGATGGCGGTGCTGCTCGTTCGCTGGGTGCTCAGCCTCGAGCCGATGCAGGACTTCCTGCGCACCTATCCGGGCGAGTATCCCCTTCCCGTGGGCGCACCCGTGGGCTTTCCGGCATGGGTCGGATGGCAGCACTTCTTGAACGCCTTCCTCATCGTGCTGATCATCCGCTCCGGGCTGAGCGTCCGGTACGACAAACGCCCCTCGGCGTATTGGACCGGCCGTGGCAAAGGCATCAGCAAGATCGGCCTGATGCTCTGGTTTCATCAGTCGCTCGACATCCTGTGGCTCGTGAACGGCGTGATCTTCGTCGTCCTGCTCTTCGCGACAGGGCAGTGGATGCGAGTCGTTCCCACGAGTTGGGAGGTGTTTCCGAATGCCGTGTCGGCGGCCCTTCAGTACGTGTCGCTGAACTGGCCCACCGAGAACGGCTGGGTGAACTACAACTCCCTGCAGCAACTCGCTTACGGCACGACGGTGTTCGTCGCCGCCCCATTGGCAGCGGCCTCCGGCTGGAGGATGAGCGGTCTGTGGCCGAGAAGCGCCGCTCGCCTGAGCAGGGCCTACCCGCTCGTGTGGGCGCGTGCAATCCACTTTCCGGTGATGCTCTACTTCGCCGCGTTCATCTTCGTGCACGTTACGCTCGTCTTCGCAACCGGGGCGTTGCGCAATCTCAATCACATGTATGCGATGCAAGGGTCCGAGGACGGCGTCGCGTATGCCGACAACTGGACGGGTTTTTGGATGTTCGCTGCGTCACTCCTCGTGATCGCCGCCGCCTTGGCCGCCGCGCGGCCGAGCATCCTTGCTCCGATCGCGAGGGTGTTCGGCTCGGTCAGCGCGAGGTGATCCGCGCTCAGGTCTTCTCGTCCTCGGTCTCTGTCAGCGCAATCTCCGCCTCAGCGAGCGGCCGGTCCGCCGCACGCCCGGTGAACCGCAGCGGCCAACGACGCTCGGGCACCCACGAAATCCGCAGCGACGCAGTCCTGATGAGATAGATGACAGCAATCACGACGAGCACGAGCGTCGTTCCGGCGGCGGCCAGCATCGCCGCCCTCGGTCCGCCGACCTGAGCGATGAACCCCATGAGCGGAGCGCCGATCGGTGTGCCACCGGCGAACAGAGCGAGGTAAAGCGCCATCACGCGTCCGCGCATGGCCGGCGCAGTCGCGACCTGCACGTACGAATTCGCCGTGGTCATGATCGTGATCGCGGCGATTCCGCTCAGGGCGAGCGAAAGGCCGAACACCCAGGGATCGGGGGCCAGCCCGCCGAGGATCAGGGCGAGCGTGGCTCCCGATGCCGCCCACGCGATTACGCCGATTCGAGGGGATTCGCGATGAGCGCTCAGCAGCGCGCCGCTCACTGTGCCGATGGCCAAGATCGAAGACAGGATGCCGAAGGCTTCAGGGCCGAGGTCGAAAGTGATCCGCGTCATGGACGAGATGAAGATCGGAAAGTTCATGCCGAACGTGCCCCAGATGAAGATCAAGACCAAGACCAAGACGATGTCGGGTCTCCCCCGCACGTAGCGCAGCGCCTCCCATAGCGTGCCCGACACCCCGGGAGCGCGCTCGACCGGCACGAGATCCTTGGTCCTGATCGCAGCGATGGCGATGAGCACGGCGAGGAACGAGAAGGCGTTCAGCACGAAGACCCACCCGAGCCCGACCACGGCGATCAGAAGGCCCGCGATCCCGGGCCCGATCAATCGAGCACTGTTGAACGATGCCGAGTTCAGGCTCACCGCATTCGCGAGCCGGTCATTCGGCACCAGTTCACCGATGAAGGCGAGTCGTGCCGGGCTGTCGAAGGCAGACGCGAGGCCGAGAGCAAACGCGAGCGAATAGACCAGGGCGAGATTGACGACGCCGGCGAGCGTCACGATCGCCAGAGCCACCCCGACCGCCAGTGATACGGACTGCGTCACGTACAAGACTTTTCGGCGGTCGAAGCGGTCGGCGACCATTCCCGTCCACGGCAGCAGCAGAAGCATCGGGGCGAACTGCAGTCCGATCGTGATGCCGACGGCCTGCGCATCGTTGTCGGTCAATTCGGTGAGCACCAGCCAGTCCTGCGCAATGCGCTGCATCCAGGTGCCGACGTTGGAGATCAGTGCACATGCGAACCACAGGCGGTAATTGCGAACGGCAAGCGACCCGAAAGTCGTGCTCACTGCGCGCGCCGAAGGGCATGCGCGTTCGTAGACGCGCTCACGCTGCCGCCAGCTCGATCTCGCCGACGCACAGGACGAATGCGGTCACGACGGCCTCCGCTCGCTCGACATGTGGGCGAGGCATCCGCCTGTGGATGACCGAAGCCCTTGCTCCCAGCATGGACAAGTGCCACTCGGTTGTCAATGGTTAGCCTTATTCCAAACTGTGTAGTCTTCGATGCTCCGACGGCTTGTGCAGTGAAGGATAGGATGGCGTCGACCTCGGTTGATAATTCGCACGCGCGCCAATAGTGTCGAGTGCGTCGATCCTCGTCGACACAGGACGGTGGTGAAGTTAGCCGTCGTCGTCGCACGGCGTTGTGTGGGAAGGGAAACGAGTGGAGCGTTCGCCTGAACGACCGATCGTGGTCGACAAGATCCGTGCGCCCAAGTCCTTCGACCTCTTGGCGCAACGCCTTCGCGAGGCAATTCTCAGCGGCGAGATCGCCGAGGGCGATTCGCTTCCCCCGGAGCGCGAACTCGTCGAGCAGACGGGCCTCACCCGCGGATCGGTGAGAGAAGCGCTGAAACAGCTCTCTGCCGAAGGCCTCGTGCAGACGAGGCCCGGCCGTTTCGGCGGCAATACCGTCACGCTCCCCGGCAAAGACATCATGACGAATAGCCTGAATCAGTTTGTTCGAGGCCGCCGCATGCCGCTGCGCACTCTCAACGAAACGCGTGAGGTCTTGGAGCCGGCGCTGGCCCGCCTGGCCGCCGTGCACCGCACCGAGGACGACCTCGCACGGATCAGGCGCCTGCACGACGATCTCGTCGCGGCATCCGGTGACTTCCATCAGTTCTCACGCGTCAACGTCAAGTGGCACAACGCCGTCGCTGCCGCGAGTGGGAACGATGTTCTCAGCGCAGTGCTGGAGGCTCTTTCATTCGGCGTGACCGTTTCGACCACGGTCGATGCGTACGACACCGAAGACACGCGCCAGCAAGTGATTCGCGTGCACTCGAAGATCGTCGAGGCGATCGAACAGCATGACGGTGAGCGGGCTGAACGTCACATGCGACAGCATCTCGGCGCGACACATGCACGCGTCGCCGGCACCAAATCGGCAGACGTACCGCTGTCCTCACCCAGCGCGGTCGAAAACGTGTGATCCTCTGCGACGCACCCGGTGCCCCGCCGAGGATCGGCGAGTCGCCGTCAGTGCAGAGTGCGGCCACCGTCCACCGTCAGTGTTGCACCGGTGACATAACTCCCGGCATCGGTGGCGAGAAACTCTACAGCCGCGGCGACCTCGTCGGTCGTGCCGAGGCGATTCAGCGGGTACGCCTTCACTCCCTCGCTGAGGTACTCCTCGAGCGACTTGCCCTCGGGTCGGATCGACCGGTACATCTCCGTGTCGATCGCCCCGGGACAGATCGTGTTGGCTCGGATGTTGAGCGAGCCATAGTCGATCGCAATCGACCGGGTCAACTGAATGAGCGCGGCCTTCGAGGCCCCATACGCCAAGCGCCGCGGATTCGGACGCAGGCCGGCGCCAGACGAGATGTTGACGATCGATCCCGAGCGCATCTGCGACATCCCCGGCAGAACCTCACGGGCGAACAGCCACGGAGCTCGCGCGTTGATCGCGATCACTCGGTCCCAGTCCTCCACGGTCGCATCCACCGCGTTGCCCGACGAGAAGGTCCCGGCGCAATTCACGAGGATGTCGATGGGACCTCCCTCGAGCACGGCGGCACACGTCGCCGAGATCTGACCAGGGTCGACGACATCGCAGACATACCCTGCGATCGCCCCGTTGGGGGCCGCGATTGCGACGTCGGCATTGCGGTCGACGGCGTGCACCTCAATGCCGGCATTCGCGAATCGAGCGACGACCGCGGCACCGATACCTGCCGCGGCCCCGGTGACGATTGCCCTCTTTTTCATGATTCTCCTCTTCGAAAGTTGTGCGCCACTGACGGGGACTTAGGCGAGCTTGGTCGGCCAGTCGAGCAACGCAGCGAGTGCGTCACCGTAAATCAGGTCGAGTTGCTCAGAAGAAAGACCGGGTATCTCGGAAAGATAACGTCGCGACTCCCAGTAACTGCACAGCGGTGCCGTTCGGGTGTAGTCGGTCCCCCAGAAGGTGCGTTCCGCGCCGAACGATCCGATGAGACGCGTGACCGGCTGCCAGATATCGCGGAATGGATACGACTCGAGTGAGACCGAAGGACCGCCCGTCAGCTTGAGACGGAGGTTGGGCAGGTGGGCGAGGGCGAGGACGGTGTCGAGGTACGCGAACGGATGCTCGGGCCGATAGCCCAAGATCGGCGGCGCGAATCCGGTGCCGAGATGATCGATCACGAAGACCACGTCTCGATGCCGGACGAACAGTTCATGCAGACGCGCATCGATCGGGTGAGACAGCGACAGCGCAACCGGGAGCCCAAGGTCGGCACTGACACGCAGCGCATCGTCAAATTCGCCCCGGGCAAGACGCTCGGGTTCACGCATCTCAAGCATTCGGATTGCAACCAAGCCTCGCTCTCGCGAGCGCTCCAGGTGCGCGCCGAGCTCGGGACTCGTGTGATCGACCAGCCCCATGACACGGAATCTGGCGGGATCGGCCTCGGCTGCGCTCAACTCGAACTCGATGCTCTTGCCGTAAACTCCGTTGGGCACCAGCAGAGCGCCATCTACGCCTGCAGCGGCGAGTTCAGCGCGCACCATGTCGGGCGTGTTGGTCTGCCCCGCGTGCTGCAGATAGCTCGGTTTGTCGACGTGAGCGGGCCGGTAGCCCGGATCCCACGGCAACTCGGGGCGATCCGAATACCACGTATGCACCTGGGCGTCGAGAACGACCATGCTGTGCCTCCTGTTGTCGCGTGCCTCGGGATCAGCACGTCACGTTATAGTGATGCCGCTATCGACGGTGAGAACCTGTCCGGTGACGCGCTTGGACTCGTCCGACGCGAGGTAGACCGCCATCTCAGCGATGTCGACGGGTTGCAGCACGCCCAGCAGATGCCGATCCTGAAGCTTCTTGGAGCGTTCGGTCGATGCGCGCGCCGCGACGCGCGGGCTGAGAGTCAGCCCCGGCGCGATCGCGTTGACCCGGATTCCGGTCGCGGCGTACCCTGCGGCGATCGAGCGTGTCGATGAGATGATCCCGCCCTTCGCCGCGGTGTAGAAGTCACGCTCCGAGATGGCCATCAGGCCGACGATCGACGCGAAGTTGATTACAGAGCCGCCGCCGGCCTCTTCAAGATGCGGGATGCCGAACCGGCTGACCAGCAGGGTTCCGAACAGATCGACCCCGATCACCCGCCAGAATTCCTCGAGCGCAGCCTCGGTGACACGGCCGTCGCGGGTCGACGACCCACCGTGCGGACTGCACAGCACGTTGAGCGACCCGAACGTCGCCACCGCCTGCGCGATCGCAGCCTCGACCTCGTCCGGCTGACTGACGTCGCATTTCAGCGCGATCGCGCGGCCCTCGGCGAGCGCGTCCTTGACGGATGCCGTCGCCTTGTCGATATCGATGTCCACCGCGACGACGCGCGCGCCTTCATCGAGGAAGCGCTGACACACCGCCGAGCCGACGCCGCCGCCCGCACCCGTGACGAAGGCGACCTTTCCCTCAAGCCTGTTCATGCGTTGCGTCAGTCCTCTTCAGTTCGATCTGTCCGAGTAGTTCGCCGAGATTGCTCTCGCCTTCGATTGTTTCTCCACCCAGCTGGAGGAGCCGGGATATTCCATGCACTGCGTCGTCTGTGCCGACGAACTGCTGAAAGACGAAGGCCTCGTCTCGAAGGCCCTCCTCTATCGTGCCGTCGAGCGCGGATGCGACGAGGCGACGCGTCTGCCGTATCACCTCGGGCGAGTACGACGCGATCCGCGTGGCAATGGCGCGCACATTCTCGTCGATGGTCTCGGCCGGGAAAGCACGCGTGAGGTAGCCCCATCTGTCGGCCGTCTCGGCGTCGAGATCGTAGGCGCCGAGGATCAGTTCCAGCGCCCTCGAGACACCCACGACTCTCGGAAGGTACTGCGAAGCTCCGCCTCCCAGACCCGTCGCCAGCGAAACTCCGAAACTGTTGAACACGGCCTTGCCGAGAGCGCCGTAGCGTAGATCGCAGGCGAGTGCGAGCGCTGCTCCCCCGCCCGTGGCGCGACCCTCGACCTGGGCGATCGTGAGCTTGTCCATGATACGCAGCCGCTCGGTGACGACGTGGACGACACCGCGGGGAGTCGTCTCCAGAGTTTCGGGAACGACGTCGTTTGTGAGCTGTGCGATGTCGCCGAACTTTGCGTGGCCGATGAAGAAGCCCGGCGTCGAACTCTTGAGGATCACCACCATCACATCGGGATCCGACGCGAGAGCGTCGGTGGCTTCATCGAGTTCGGGTAGCATGCGCCCGCCGATCAGATTCATCGGCGGACTACTGATGGTGATCGTCGCCACCCGATCTTCGACTCGCACGCTCAGAGTTTCGAAAGCGCTCATCCGCGGCGCTTCTTCCGCTCGGCGCGACCCGTGAAGATGAGCACGGCCCCAACGACGACCGACGAGATGACCGTGATGACCGTTGCAAACGCTGTCACCTGCGCGTAGGTACTGTTCTGAAACAGGCTCAGCATCGTGAAGCCGACGACCGGACTATTGGGTCCGGCAAGAATCGCGGATGCCGTGATGTCTCCCATCGCGAGCACGAAGACGAACACCCAACCGGCGGCGAGCGCCGGGAGCATGAGCGGTAGCGAGATGGCACGGAGCGTATAAGCCGGCCCGCGTCCGGACACGCTCGAGGCATCCTTCAGATCTTTGCCGACTTGAAGCGCAGCCGCTTCTGACGTCACCGCCGCATACGTGAAATAGATGACGACGTACGCGATGAGCAAGATGGTGGTCGTGCCGCCCAGGTTGAACGGGGGGCCGGCGAATGCGCTCAAGAGCGCGATCGCGAGGATCAGGTGAGAGACGATTCCCGGAAGCTTGAAGATGCCACTGAGTACACCGGAGAAGCGGCGAGTTCTGCCCATGTGGTACGTGACCAGCACACCAAGAATCACGCAGATGGTCGCCGCGACGACTCCCAGTATGACGCTGTTGCGAAGGGCGTTCGCGGTCTGACTTCCCTCGGCGAAAAGCCCGATGAACGCATTGAAGTTCAGCTGCGTCGTGAACTGGCCATTCCAGAAAGGCTGCATCGCGACGTAGGCGAGCGCGATGACCGGGAGGATGCAGCTCAGCACGATGTACAGCAACATCAGCGCGCGCGCGAACAACCGCGCCCCGGGGCGGAAGATGAGCACACTGGAGCCGCTCGGCCTGCCGCCGATCGTCGAATGGCGCGACGAGGCGCCCACCTTGCGCACCACGAGATTTCCGAGCAGGACAGCCGCGAGCAGGATCAGCGACAGAAGGGTTGCGCCGAGCAGATCCGGCGGGAAATCCAGGGTGATCAGATGCACGATCTCAACGGTCAAGACCGGGATGCCGGCTTCAGTACCGATCAGAAGTGGCACGGAGAAGGTGGCCAGACCATAGATCAGAGCCAGCAGAGCGCCGGAGATGATCGCGGGACGCACGGCCGGCAGAGTGATCGTGCGCAGAATCGTGAAGGTCTTGCGACCGCTCACGCGAGCCGCTTCCTCCATCGCGGGGTCGATGTTCCGCATCGCTGCGGCCACGACGAGGTAGACCTGGGGAATGAGATACACGCTGTAGGCGAAGATCATGCCGCCCGGCGTGAAGATGTTCAGCTCGGGCAGTTGGATTCCCAGGGTATCGTTCAGCATCCCGATGACGACGTTCACATAGCCCACACCGGGCGAGAAGAGGATGATGAGGCCGATCGAACCAGCGATCGACGGAACGAGGAGCGACATCACGGGCAGCACGTCCGACGCCCAGCCGATTCGAACGTTCGTCCGCTCATTAAGCCAGGCCAAGAGGCTGCCGACGACGACTGCGACTCCGACGCTGCCCACCATGAGATAGGCGGTGTTCCACAGGACCACTCCGAGACGGGGATCGCCATAGACGCGCTGCGCTGCGTCGATGACCGATTCGCCTCCGAGCAGGAGTGAGAACACCGTCTCGGCGAGCGGGTAGAGGATCAGGATGGCGAGAGCGAAGCACACCACCGCGACGATGATGTTGAACAGCGACCGCGGCGCCTTGAGTACCGGCCGGGCGCTCACCCTCGACTTCGAGGCGACTTCGGTTGTCACAGTACTACCGCCGAACGCCGATCGACGATGACGGGGGTCTCTTCTGGAACGACAGGAGTCGTGTCGACTGGCGCCTCCTCGATACCGGGGTGCGCGAAAAGGCTGGCACGTAAGACCTCTATCTCGACCTCCTGACCGATCTGCACCGAACGATCCATTGAGCGGACGGTGATCACGGCCTCACCGACCGCTACGCGGACGTCTGAGAACGAGCCGAGGAACACGACCTCTTCCACGATGCCCTTGAGTGCGATCGCGGCGTCCGAGCGCGCGTCGGTCGCCGAGAGGATACGCCACGACTCCGGACGCGAGAAGACAGTGACGACGCCCTCATCGCCGTCGAGGTACTCGACGGGAAGCTGGCCGACCGAGGTGGAGATCAGGGCGAGGCCCCCTGCGCGATCGCCGTCGAAGCGACCGGGGATCTCGTTGACCGAGCCGAGGAACCTCGCAACGTAGGCGGTATTCGGACGGTCGTAGACCTCTTCGGGCGTGCCCGACTGCCAGATCTTGCCTTTCCGCATCACGCAGATCCGGGAGGCGAGGGTTAATGCCTCCTCCTGATCGTGGGTGACGTACACCGCGGTGAACCCGAACTCTCGATGCAGGCGCGCGATTTCGGCACGGAGCTGCTCACGAACCTTCGCATCGACATTCGACAGTGGTTCATCGAACAGGATGATGCCGTCACGAGATACCAGGGCGCGAGCGAGGGCGACTCGCTGCGCCTGGCCGCCACTGACCTGGCCGGGATACTGCTCACTCAGCTCACCGATGCCCGCCGACTCAAGCGCTTGGCGCACACGAACGGCGGTATCGGCCCGGGCGACTCCGCGTGCTCGCAACGGGTACGCCACATTCTGCGCGATCGTCATATGCGGCCAGAGCGCGTAAGACTGGAACATCATGCTAATCCGGCGACGCTCGGTGGGGACATCCACCTTGGCCGCGCGATCGAGAACCGTTACACCGCCAAGCTCGATCGAGCCGGTGTCGAGGCGTTCGAGTCCCGCGATCGCACGCAGGAGCGTCGACTTGCCGCAGCCCGAAGGGCCGAGGAGGACGAGGAACTCGCCTTCCTCGACCTCGAAGGATACGTCGTCGAGGGCATTCGTCACCGATTTGTCTTGACGGACGAAGCGTTTGCTCGCTCCGTGCACGCTGATTCGACGCGATTCCATCTTCACTCTCCGTTGTTTAGCATCGGCTTTGGGGACTTAGGGAAGGTTGAAGACACTCTGAAGCAGCTCTCGATCTTCAGGGAGCGCCTCGTAATCCGGTCGCACATAGCCGTCGCCGAGCGGAATGCTGCCCTCCGAGTTGATCGGCGACGCACCTCCCGTGGAGACCAGCGCCTCCTGGCCTTGCTCGGATAGCAAGAAGTCGACGAAGAGACGAGAGAAGCTCGGCGCGTCCGTGTTGGAAGCGATTCCGCTAAGCAGCTCGCCGATGGAATACCAATCAGGGAAGACGACCTCGATGGGTGCACCAGCCTCGACGAGTTCTGTAGTCGTGGAGGGAGTCACGGCGAGCGCCACCAGAGCTTCGCCACTAGCCACCTTTTGGATGCCTGGGATGATGCTGTCTACGAAGATGAGATCCTGCGCCGCGAGATCTTCGAGATAGTCCATGCCCTCGCGCTCGGCCCAAAGCGCGCCCTGGTACGCATACAGCGATGCGGCGCGGTAGTCGCCGAAGACGGTCTTGCCTTTGAACGCCGGGTCGATGACGTCTTCCCATGACGTCGGAGGCTCTTCGACGAGGTCTGAGTTGTAAGCGATGCCGAAGACATTGATAACAGTCGTCGGAAATCCGTCGTGGTACCACTCATCGTCGAGAGCCGCGACCGATGGTAGTTCATCACGCTCTAGCGGTGTCAGCCACTCGTTCTCGCCCGCGGTGGCGACGAATAGCGGGTCCCCCACGGTGATTACGTCGGCGGTTGGAGCATTCGCCTCGATCTCCTGGCTGAACCGCGTGTTCAACTGACCGCTCGTCAGGCGGAGGTAGTCGACACGCAATCCCGGGTAGGTGGATTCGAACGCCGAGATGGCGGCCTCCATGCTGGGCGGGTCGTAGCTGCCGTACCAGGTCAGCGGCCCCTCTTGCTGTGCTGCCTCGTAGAGTTCGGCGAGTTCGGGGCTCAGTTCGCTGGAAGTTTCGGGTGATGCGCCCCCTTCGCTGCCTGCTTGTGTGCTGCATCCCGCAAGCGCGAAAGCAGCGACAATGCCTACTGCGACGAATCGACAGACTCGTACCTTCATGTGTACTCCCTTGTACGGGCGGAACGTCTGATCCGCTGCTCAGGCCAATGATTGACCATTGACTTCAATGTACAGGCCATGTCTCCATCTCGCAATAAATATTCCGCCGAAGTTCTTGATGATCCGCACTGATTAGTCAATGATTAACCACGCCCGCCGGCTAATCGAAGGCTGTGGCCAACGTGGCGGCCCGCCACTGATCGACCACGGCGGCCTGCTCCGCGGCGACGGCTTCGAACGTTTCGAGTGCGTCAGCTCCCAATAAGAGGAACGACGGAGTGTTGTCGTCGGCAACAGCGCGGATGATGACCTCGGCGGCCTTGTCCGGATCGCCTGGTTGCGTCCCTTCAAAGCGCCGTCGGCGTGCACCAGCCGTCGGAGCGTAGTCGTCGATGATGACCGGAGAGATGTCCAGCGAACTGCTAGAGAAGTGCGTTCGGAACGAGCCCGGTTCGACGATCGTGACAGTGATGCCCAGCGGCTCCACCTCTTTGCGCACTGCGTTCGAGATGCTCTCCAGCGCCGCTTTGCTGGCGGAGTAGTAGCCGGAGCCGGGAGGACACCGGCGCGCGCTGATCGACGACACGTTCACGATCGCACCCGAGCGGGTAGCACGCATCCCCGGAAGTACCGCCTTCATGAGATTGACCGGACCCCAGACGTTTGTGTCGAACTGGCGGCGGATGGCTTCTGGTTCGCCCTCTTCCAGCGCTGCGCGGTATCCATAGCCGGCATTGTTCACGAGAACGTCGATCGATCCGAACCGTTCGCGTGCGGACTCGACGGCGTGTGCGATCCCATCTTCTCTCGTCACATCGAGCGGTACCACGAGAGCATTCTGCGGGTGGGCGGCAATGACCGTCTCCAACGATGCGGTGTCGCGCGCACCGAGTACGACATTGTCTCCGCGTTCCAGAACGGCGTTAGCCAGCGCAAGGCCGAGCCCGCGAGATGCCCCTGTAATCAACCAACTCTTCATCTATCTCTTCCTGATCGTCAGGTAATGGCCAGGTACGACCGCCAGAGAACGGTCTCTGGGCGCAGACTCTACGCCCTCGATCCTCAAAGCCGTGAAGTGGACCCGATGGCTCGACCGCTCGCAAAATGGCGGCGCGCTGACCTCACCGCCCGCGCTCAGCCCGAGACACCTCGCTCAATTGCTTCGTTCAACCGCCGCGCGAGCGCGCGGCTCGCGTCGTCCTGCCACGAGCGCCACTCCGCTGGCAGCCCATCCACACGTCGTGGGGCGTTGCATCCGCCTTACTGGTGCGGTCGCGCCAGAGAACAGGTCGAGCCAGCCGAGCAGCACCTAGAGCGGCGGCACCTCCCGAAGCAGCACTGCGGCAGCATCGACGATGTTCTCGTTTTCGCTCCCGCATGTGAGGGATGAAGGCGATCGCGATCCCGCTTGTCCGCGGCGGGCAATCGTTCAGCCATGCCTTCGCCGCCAACGGCTGACGGTGGGAGGTACAGTCTCTAGCTCCCACCTCGACATCCTGCGCGCATAGCGTCGAAGGGAAACCGTGCAACGGAATGGAGATCACCAGAATGCGACACCCGATCCGTACCGCAGCGGTGCTGGCCACGGCCGGCGTGCTGCTGGCCGGGTGCTCAGCTCGCATGCCCGTATCCATAAACACCGCGACGGCGCCTAACTCGTTTGCAACGTCGCCGATGGCGACGCTGACGGGAACGCCGACCGAGGTCGTGACTGGGCTCGGGGCGCCGTGGGACGTCGTGCTATTCAAGGGCACTGCACTGATCAGTTCGCGCAACTCCGGCGACATCCTCGAGGTGCTGCCGGGTGGCAGCACTCGCCTGGTGGGCACGGTTCCGGACGTGCAGCACACGATGGAGTCGGGTCTGCTGGGCCTCGCGGTCGGTAACGACAGCACGCTCTTCGCGTACTCGACAACCGCGGATGACAACCGGATCGAACGCTTTACTGTTGAGGGCTCCGCAGGCTCGTTTTCGCTGGGCGTCGAAGAGGTGGTGGTGGATGGTCTGCCGACGAACAGCTTCCACGACGGCGGCCGAATCGCCTTCGGCCCAGATGGGATGTTGTACGCGTCGGTGGGAGATGCCGGCAACGGCGCCGCCGCACAGGACGAGGAGCGGCTCAACGGGAAGATCCTCCGGATGACGCCCGACGGCGCGGCGCCGGCAGACAACCCGTTCCCGGGCTCGCTCGTGTACAGCCTCGGTCACCGCAACGTGCAGGGCTTGGGGTGGGCGTCTGACGGGACGATGTTTGCCGCCGAGTTCGGTCAAGACGCGTGGGACGAACTGAACGTCATCCAGGCCGGCGCGAACTACGGTTGGCCCGAGGTAGAGGGACCGGGAGGTGGAAACGATTACGTCGACCCGGTTCAGTACTGGGCTCCGGACGACGCCAGCCCCAGCGGACTGACCGTGATTGATGACACCATCTTCATCGCCAACCTTCGCGGCGAGGTCCTTCGCGCGGTACCCACCGCGGATCTGGACACGTCGCAGGATTACTACGCAGGCGAGTACGGTCGGCTGCGCAGCGTGCTGCCCGGCCCCGACGGCATGCTGTGGATCGTGACGAACAACACTGATGGTCGTGGCGACCCCGGCGATGGTGACGACCGCATCCTGCAGGTTCCCGTCACCGCACCATAGGGCATCCCCGTGGACTGCCGCCTACCGATCTGGTTGTGCCTGCACTGGATCGGCGATCATGGTGCGCAGCAGATCGATCGCGTCCGCGGATGGGGTAGCAGGCTCGGTGAGGAAGCTGGTGATGCTGACGCCGGGAGACGCGGGAACAGGCAGCACCTCGTAGGACACGGTGATGAGCCCGACCAGCGGATGGTTGATCCGTTTGCTGCCGGACACGTGCGCTCGTACCGTGTGGCCGCCCCACATGGTGCGGAACTCCCGGCTCTGCGTGGCTAGGCGACCAACCAAAGCGATCAGCCCGCGGTCATCAGGATCGCGCCCAGCGGCAAGTCGCATCGCAGAGACGGTGTGATGCGCGTTCTCTTCCCAGTCTGGGTAGAACGTCCGGGCACGCTCGTCCAGAAAGATGAACAGGGCGTGGTTGAGCGGTTCGGCGTCTGGCGGGAACAGGTCGTGGAAGAGAGCCCGACCGAGAGCATTCGAGGCGACAGGGAACGTCAGATGATTCTGCGCCACCACGGGAACGTCGCGCATCGTATCGATCAGCTGCACGATCCCTGGCGACACCTTCCGGCCAGGCCGGGATCGGTGGAGCCGGGTCGGACCGTTGAATGCCCGGCCCAGATTCAACAAATGCGTCGTTTCGGCGTCATCCAATTGGAGACCGCGAGCGACCGCGAGCAGCACCCCTTCGGAAACACCTCTCAGATCGCCCCGTTCCATCTTCGTGTAATAGGCGGTGCTGACGCCGGCGAGCTGACCGACTTCCTCACGCCGCAGTCCAGGCACACGACGCTCCCCAGCAAAGAACGACACTCCGGCCTGCTCGGGCGAGATCCTGCCGCGCGCGGCGGTGAGAAACTGCTGCACCTCCTGCTTGGCATCCATACGGCAACGGTAAAGGAGAACTGTCTTCCCTGTGAGATACCAGCAGACGCTCCCACTGGCCGTTCCGGCACGATTGGGAGCGACTACTGGTAACTCTCACCGCTGGACGGTTCCGTCCTAACGTTGAAAGCCAGTCCATCGTCAGCGTGCACCGCAAGATGCACAGAATTGGGATCTTCATGACCGAGAACTCTCGACCGCTCGTCGCCGTCATCACCGGCGCATCCTCCGGCATCGGCGAAGCCACCGCCCGCCACCTCGCCTCGGCCGGCTACCGGGTCGCCCTCCTCGCTCGCCGTGTCGACCGCCTCGAATCCCTCGCCGCCGAGATCGGTGACGGAGCAATCGCGATCGAGGCTGACGTCACCGACCGCGATGCCCTCGTTGCCGCAGCGCTGCGCGTGCAGGACGAGCTCGGCGGCGCAGACGTGCTCGTCAACAACGCCGGCCTGATGCTGCTGGGTCCGTTCGGCTCCGAGCAGAAGGACGACTACAAGCGCATGATCGACGTCAACCTTCTCGGCGCGATGACCGCGACCGAGGTGTTCCTGGACCAGCTCACTGCGAACGGCGCAGGCGACATCATCAACATTTCCTCCGTCGCCGGCCGCACCGCCGTCGCCGTCAACGGCGTCTATGCCGCCACCAAGTGGGGACTGAACGGCTGGTCCGAGGCGTTGCGCCAACAGCTCAAGCCCGCCGTCCGCGTGACGGTCGTCGAGCCGGGTGCCGTCGCGACCGAACTGCCCCAACACACCACCCACGAAGGAATGCGCCAGGGAATCCAGCAGCTCTACAGCACCGTCGAAGTCACCGGCGACGACATAGCCGAAGTCATCACCTTCGCCGTCACCCGGCCCCGACACTTCGCCATCCACGAAGTCATGGCGCGACCCTCCGGCGAATAGCAAACGCTTGCGGGCCGGCACAAGGTCGATGTACCGGTGCTGGCCCGCCGTCCGCGGTGGACACTAACCCGCCGCGGGCGCGCCAATCCATAATTGGAGACCAGAGACGAATAGGAGTTGGATCAGAAATCGTCACGATTCGCCTGATTGGTCGCGCTTCAACCGCCATGAATGGACGGTCCGTTGAACTCGGGCGGAGCGTCGTCAGCCCCTGCTCATATTGCAGCTCGAAGCCACAGGGCGCGCATTTCCATCCGTTCGATGTGTTATGCATAACTACCCAACAGTCGGGACATCTCGGTTGCTCCGCAGCATCGAATTCGTTCATCAGAGACCAAGTGATTGTGACGCTCGCAACCGCGGAACGTGCAGGGCATCGACGGAAACCTCAAGTACCGCTCTCCTGCGAAACGCCTCCACGACCTGACGAAGGTCCGCCTTTGTCAGACCGCTGGGGAGCCCACCGGAGGAGACGACCTCCTCGATTGCCATGCGCAGCACGAGTTCCTCGACTGCAGATCGAGTCTTGCCGGTGTGAGTGCGGACGACCTTCTCCAGTCGCGCGTCCTCCCGCAGCCGGCGAGCGTTCCTCCGTAGGTGGGATTCCAACCTCCGCGCAAAAGCCTGCCGCTGCGCAAGTCGTTCGCGCTCAGCTACGGCGACCCTCGCGCTGCGAACTGCGGCGGCGACGTCGCGGCTTGTCAGCAGGTCGATGCCGCGCATTCGATCACTGACGACTTGTGCGGCATGGGCGTAAAGGAAATCCTCGCCGTCTATAGCTGGCAGCCCCATTCGCGCACGGAACGCCACGTATGAGCCTGCAAACTCGCGCATCCGCGGGCCATCCGCGAGAACATGCTCAGTCAGCAAGGAGGAAAGCCACATGAGCTGGTTCACGTGCTCCGATCGGAACGGGTCAGCAAAGAAGTCGTTAGCCCGAGAGTCGTTGCCGCGTCGTTCCGCAGCGAGCACCTTGTGCATTCGTCGAGTCGGCAGGCCGGCCCGCTCCAGTCGCGTGCGCAATCGCTTCGCGGCCGAGTTCGCGGCGAGAATCGTTGCGTAGCGATCCGGATTGCTTCGGTACGCACGTTGATAGTCCGCAAGACGCTGCTTGTTGCGGTCTGCCCACGCTTTCCGTGAACGCTTGGTCTTTTCCGGATCCGCATCACGTCGCGCCGTGGCGCGAGCATTCACTCGTTCGCGGTTGTCCGCGTGATAACGGCGGTAATACTCGCGGACCCGCTCGCGATTGGCTTCGACCCATCGTCGTCGATACTCGCGCACCTGCTCAGGATGGGCTTGCTTCCATCGCCGCGAACTCTCGTTCGCTCGGCTGCGGATTGCTGCGGTTCGGCGTCCGCGTCCATATGAGCGACGCGCGGACTCTCGATTGAGCTGCTTCGACCGTTCCGGGTTATCGGTCTTCCACTGGCGTCGCTGCGCCCTGGCCTGCTCCGGATGCGCCTCCCTCCAGCGTCGAGAATTGGCCGCCCTTCGGTCCCGGTGCGCCTGTGCATAGCGACGATCGCTCTCACGGGCACGCTCTCTATCGCGACCGACGCCCTTCTCGTCGCCTTGATCCTTCTTGTCGTCGCGTTGATCCTTCACGTCAGCAGGAGGATCGTCGTCGCCTTTTGCACTGGCCATGCGACTCCCTTACTCCGGCGACGGCTCGGGAGCGAGCTCGATGATCAACTCCATGAGCGTTGTTCTATGAGCCGACGGATTGGTGATGACGCGCCCGACGACAGCTCGCAGTCCGTTCAGTTCGTCCGCGCCGAGCGCTGCCACCGGCTCGAGGCAGTAGTCGATGTCGCTCTGAAGGTTGTAGTCCGCATCGTCGACGGCGATCTCTGGGTAGTAGAACAGGGCAGCGAGTGCAGTGCGGTGAAGGAGTTCATCGAACCGCTCCTGGGGCAGTGCCATGCGAAACCTCCGACGTCGAGTACCAGCGCTGTACACAGCCAGCGTGTCCCGCATACAAGGTGAGCACGTGCCCCCGCGCGGCGAAGATCGGAATCAGTGAAACGCGCGAACAGACGGTCGCTCATCACGTTGGAGCACGACGCCTTCGCTCATCACCGGCACTCGCAACGCACGCCGAATCTTCGCTTCACGCAGTCGCACCCTCAGCAGATAGATCGCGCTCACGGGCCCAACGACGATGAACTTAATCGCGTTCCAGATGAAGAGAATCACGAGCAGGTTCATCCAGCCCGGCCCACCCTGCTCGACCATTCCTCGAGCAACTACGGCGGCGGCCATGTAAATGACAGCGATCAGCATCGCGGGCGCGCCCCATTTCAGGCCACGCCGAGTGAAGATCTTGGCAACGAGCATGTTGGTCGGCATGAACCGACGCATGAAGATGCGCACGCGAGTGCCGAGCATCCAGACGAGTCCGAACATGCGGCTGCCCTCCTAAAGCTCAACAACGAGAACTTGGAAGGACCGATCAGGACCGGTCATACCGTCGCTCGAAGCGACGGCGCTAATGAGGTTGCCTCCGACGATTCTAAAACTGGGCGACGACAAAGGAAAGAGGCTATCGGGCGAGCGCGTTCATGTCGCGGCCACTCCCCCTCACTCGACGGTCCTGGAGGCCGCTTCCTCGAGCGAGCCGACGCGCTGCATCGATCGCAAGCTCCGCACTCGCGGCGTCCCGTTGCTGAGTAGTCGTCGCCGGAGCAGCATCCAATGCGCGATGCCCCGTGATGCCATATCGATCGCGATAGGCGGCGACGACCCCCGCATGGCGCCGCCACGCCACTCGCTCCACGCCCGCTGGCTCCGAACCCAACTCGCCGATCCAGGCAGCGCGGGCCGCGACGGCTTGCTCGACCAAGCCATTCGCGCGTTGCTCCATCAGCAAGCGCCGTTCGTCCAGGGCGCGGCGCATCTCGAGCGTCATCGGACCGATTGCTTCGGCGACCAGCCCGGTGATCAATCGCGGCGCTTTGCGTCCGATTCCTCGATCAGCCTCGCGGGCTGTCGCTCTCTGCAGACGTGAGAGAAGAACCGCGGCGATGTCCCCCGCATCGTCAAGACCGCGAGCACGTGCGAGCACCGGCAAGAGCCGGTCGACATCGTGATGATACGCCTCTGCGCGTCGCAGCTCAGCCACCAATGGTCCGAACGCGTCCGATGCGATAACTGCCGACGACTGTGCGCTCGTCAGTCCGGAATGTTGGATCACATCAACCCAGCGGTCTCGTTGTGCAGCGGCGGCGAT